>CAVFEZ010000012.1:0-52710 GCA_963621665.1 Akkermansia muciniphila
AGATAGGGCCGAGGCCCTATCCTGTAATCTGCGCCCCTTACAGGGGCAACGAATAGCGAATCGCGCAATGGCCAAAAGTAAGCCACAAACATCAAAAATCTTTGTAACGGGGAGATATTCAATGTATTACAATATTATATGAAATTCTTACCGGACACTAATATAACGAGATAAACTATAATAGACTGCAAGTTGCTGATAATCAGATAATATTTGCGCACAATTATCTATTTTAGACTGATTCATTTTATTGTGTTCGCCACATTGGGGGGACTAGTTGGAAAGCCCATTTATCCATTATATCTTTGCAAACAGTTACAGATAATACCATATAGAATATTCATGCCCCCTTTTTTCTTTTTTCCATCTACGCCGCCATGTGAGAATTTTATTTTACCTGACGGACAACGATTATTCATAATGTTCACGAACAAATCCTTATAGGTCTCAGCTATGTAATGATTCTCCACGAGATAATTCGCTACAACTTCTATTCGCCTTTCTTCTTTTGTTCGCAACTTTTTGAAGGGGAGATTTTAAAATATTTTTGTCACATAAAACTTGTGGTACAATCCCAACCAAAATTAAAAGATACCTTATCTGACCTGCAAGAATATAAATTGTATATTGTTCTAAACTTAGCTTCTTCCAATCTTCAGGACTATAAAGTCCTAATTCTGATAAAGTTTTGGGAATGACTTTTATAATGTCTTTTTGATGTTTCTTTACAAATGATTCATCTACTATCAACTCTTCATCCATAGTGATACTTATTATTTGTTTTTGTCTTTCCCTCCCATCAATTTCTTCTGTTCACGCTCAAAGTTTTCCAAGAAGTGGATTTCTACAGGTGAGAGGTTGTTCTTTGTGCGTTCCTTGAATTTGTCGTATTCTTGGTCGGCTTTCTCTTTGGCGAGCTTGGCGGAGATTTTGCCTGCATGAGTGAGGATGTCTTTTCGGGAGATACGGAGGAAGTCATCGAGAATATTTATCCAGTCCTTCATGTACATAGGGCGGTGTTCTTCGGCTTGCATTTCGGCGAAGTCAAGATACAGGCTCACGATGCGGTTCAGTGACTTTACCTCTTCGTGGGTGAGATAGTTCTTGGCTATTTCTGCTTCGGGCTTTGTCGGCATAGCTCCAGACCACGTTGTAAGTCCCATAAAGTCTTTCTCTGCGTCGGCTCTCTCGTATATTATTTCCGCCGCTGTATGACCGTGAACCGAATAGTGCATCTTGTTCTGTACCGTCTTGAAGAACTTTTGCGTCATTTCCACTCGTGGATCATAGTCAATACTGAGGGCATAAATCTCCAACACCTTACGATAGAATACCTTTTCACTGGAGCGGATGTCACGGATTCTTGCAAGCAACTCGTCAAAGTAATTGCCACCTCCTGCTCTTTTCAACAGGTCATCGTTCATGGCAAAGCCTTTTACTATATACTCCTTCAACACCTTGGTTGCCCATATACGGAACTGGACACCACGATAGGAATGTACACGGTAGCCAACGCTGATGATCATGTCAAGGTTATAGAAAGCCACTTGATGCTCCTGTACTTTTCCCTCAATAGCACCATGTTTAGTGGTTATTGCAAAAAATGCAACAACCTCTTTTTCGTCAAGTTCTCCATCTTCCAACACATTCTTTATATGTCGTGAGATAGTGGATTTATTACGCTGAAACAACTCTGCCATCTGGTCAAGAGAGAGCCAGACTGTATCGTTTTGCAACTTCACTTCTATCTGTGAATCGCCGTCAGGAGTTTGATATAATAAGAATTGCCCTTTATCCATTTGTATTACTATTGCTTATTCCTTAGCTCTTCTATCAAATCATTAACTATATACGTATCGCTCATCAAATGCAAGCCAAGTTCTTTATCATGTAGCATTTGGCAAACATCAGAATCATAGAAAATCTGCAATGCTCTGTCTGTTGATATATGCAGGGTATCAGCTAACTGTGCTATGACACGAGCTATTTTATTCCATAACAAGAAGTCCAACATAACTATTCCTCTCTTTCCCAATTTTTAAGAGCCTCGACAACATCATTTGCCACAGCTTCTTTACTCTCGGTATGTAATGTGTCATAGCAATCCTGTATGAGACTTTTGATTAGCCCCACCTTATCCAATCGCTTTCTCATTTCAGACGGCGATATACCCATCTTTTGAGCCGAAGCCTCTATAGCCAACACCGTAAAGGCGAGACGGTCAAAGTCTGGGGTACTTTTCAGTAATTGTTCTCTATCCTCCATATATATTATAATAAGGTAGGCATTAATAATTCAGAGACATCAACTTTCAAGAGTTTGGCTATTGCATCAAGAGTGTATATGTCTGGCTGTGTGATATTCTGACACCAACGAGATACTGTAGTCGTACCTACATTCAACTCTTCAGCGAGCCATTTACCTGTCTTGTCCTTTTCTACAAGAACAACTTTTATCCTGTTAAGTTTCCGTTCTTCCACTCTTTGCAAATTATTGTATTTGGATGCAAATTTATAGTTTTTCTCTGTTGTTTCGTTCAAATTCGAGGTTAAATAAAGAAATGATATTGCGCAAAGGGGGGGACTACTTCGGGGGACTACTTAAAAGCGTAAAAAGAAAAAGTCCTGTAAATCAAAGACTTACAGGGCTCTGTTGCGGAGAGAGAGGGATTCGAACCCCCGGTACCTCTCGGTACGACGGTTTTCAAGACCGTTGTAATCGACCACTCTACCATCTCTCCAATAACGTACAAAACGGACTTTCGGGTCGAAAGCGTCGGCAAAGGTAGGTATTTTTCGGCATTTACGCAAATTTTCAGAAGACAACTTTTGGATTTTGTACGAAAAAAGAGGGAAAAAGGTGGGAAGTACAAACAAGAAAGAGGGAAAAGCGAGGGACTACGGCTCTCCGGTGACGACGCTGGCCTCAACGGTCACTGCGATGGTTTTCGCACGCACATAGGCTTCGGAGAGGTACATCAGTCCGCCGTAGGGATTGTGGATGCCCCATGAGTTCTTGGCCAGGAAGTAGCGGCGGCCGTGACGGTCGCGGGCCAGGCCGATGAGGGTCATGCAGTGGTCGTCGGTGGTCTGGCGCAGGCTGAAGGCACGCTGGCGTTCGGCCTCAGTACAAAGGGTTTCGCTTTCGGTTTTGGCCACACCGCGCGAAAAAGAAAAACCGCGCTCGCTGGTGTCGCCTTCCCAGCATACGGGATGGCCGGTGCGGAGGGCGCGCGTGATGACCGACATGAGGGTGTCGAGCGGCAGGTTGAGGAAGGTGTCGTGCAGACGGTTGTCGGCCACTTCGAGGGCGAAGCGGGTATAGAAGGGGTGGTGGGTGAAACTGGTGAGCGACACATACTCGTCGGCCCGGCACACGCTGCGGGCGAACTCCTGGGGGGTATACTCGGCACCGAGCATGTAGACATGACGGGGCGTGGCACCGAGGGTCTCGTCGAGCGAGCGGGCGACGTCGGCATCGAGCGCATCGAGCGAGCGGGCCCGCGAAGCGATATAGTCGAGCGAGGACGTGAGACGGTCGTAGTCGGCATCCTTCGACGGGTAGGCGTCGTAGGGCATCACGCCGTAGGTGGCGATAAGGTGAAGGAGCATGGGCATCACGCCGCGCGCGCCGACAGCGGACTGTCCGCCGGAGAGATAGCGGCAGCGGGCCTGCTCGGCGAGCCAGTGGCGGGCCACATAGTCGGGGGAGAGGTTGACCGAGTCGCCGCGCATGATATGCTCGATCTCTATGGTGGCGAGCATGGCGTAGGTCCAGCACAGCGGACTGCTGCCCTGATCCTTGACCGGGGTGAAGGGCAACCGCACCTCGTCGGTGAAGGGGTTCTTCTGTTGCTCCTTGCCCGGGTTGGGACGGCCACAGGCTACGGTGAGCAACAACAGGCAGAGGGCGGTGAGCAGTGTGCGTGTGTGTGTCATGCGATAAGAAACATAAGGGCTTGCTTGTAAGGTGCTTGCCTGACGGTGCTTACTTGACGAGAGAACCTACCGGACTGCGCAGTCCGCTCTTGCCCACAAGGAAGGCTTTGGCCGATCCGAAGCGCAGGAACATATCGAGGCGCACGGGGATGTGGTTGTCGTCGTCGGAGACGTAGAAGCGCACAATCTCCTTCCATTTGCCGTCTTCCTTCTCCATGTAGGAGAGTTGCAGACAGCGGTACTTGTTGCCGTCGTCGGCCTTGATGTTGCTTTTGCCGCCGTAGCGCAGTTTGGCGGTCTGCACGTCGCGGCCGTCGGCCATGGGGAAGGTGATCTCCTTGCCTTTCTTCCAGCCTTCTGGATTGAAGGACCGGGCACGGAGAAAGATGTTGAGCATGTCGTAGACGCAGTCCTGGCGGGTGGCCTGCTTCCACTCGTGGCGTCCGTCGTGGCGCTGGCGGTGGAGACGCAGATGAGTGTCTCCATTGGGATACGAATAGAATATCTCGTCGACGGTGTAGCGTTTGCCTTCGCGGGCACCCTTGCGGAAGTAGAGCGGGGCCATCTGCGTGGAACAGTAACTCAGGAGGGTGTCGCGGAGCACGAAGAAACCGTCGACACGGTTGTTGCCGCGCGTGGTGAGCGAGGCACGGTAGGCGGAGTGGCCGTGGTAGTTGCTCTGTACGGTCGACATGGAGGCGGTGCCTGCCTTGACCCATACGAACTGCCAGTTGTAGTAGAGGTTGTAGGTGAGAAACTCGCCCGACTTGAAGGCGGTGTTTCTGAAGGTGCACTGTGCTTGGGCGGCTATGGTGACGGCGGCGAGCAGGAGTGCGGCGGCGAGGGTGCGGCGCAGTGTTTTTCTCATTTTTCTTCTGTGTTTTCTGTGTTTTCCGTGTGTTGCCTTGTTCTGCCATTCCGGAGAGAGCGCGGGGTCATTGTCCGCGTGCGCCGGGATAGGGTACGCCGAGGGAGCGGGCGCGCTCGATGTTGCGCTGCTGCACCTTGCGGGCGCGGTCGGCCTTCTGCTTGGTGATGGCGCCCGGCTTCTGCCGGTACTCGGGCTGCGCGGTGGGATTCCAGGTGAGCGAGAGGTCCCACTTGGCCTTGCACTCTATCTTGTCGGTGTAGTAGTACACCTGCTCGGGCTGGAGTCCGGCGGCGTAGTCGCCGGTGTCCCAGCGTCCGTTGTTGTTGGCATCGACGATGAGGCGGGCGTAGTAGGTGTTGGGCGCGAGGTAGAAGAACTTGGCGTTGCCGTCGCTCGTAAGAACACGCTTGACGGGATTGTCCTGCGTGTTGAGCAGTTCGACGATGACGGGTGTGCCGGCCATCTGGGGGATGCTGAAGAGCACGGTGGCATACTCGTCTTCTGAGGGTACGCGCAGACCTTGGCGCATCTCGGGCGAGGGTGCGCCGTAGATGTCGGTGAAGGCCATGGAGTCGAGCTCGAGACTATACTCGGTGTGGGGCCGCCATGCGGCGCGTATGACGTACCGCTTGACATAACTGTCGGCTCCGCTGCTGGCGGAATCGGGCCGCACGGCAACGGGGACGACCTCATGAGGCTCGTCGTACCACAGGGTGTCGTGCTTGACATAGAGATGTATGCGGGCGGAGTCGAAGCGGGCGACGGGCCGTGTGCTCTCGAGGGTGACATTCTGGTCGGGAGCGAGGGTGGTCGGCGAGGAGATACGCAGGGCCATGGGCTTGGGCGGCATGACGGAGTCGTAGGGTTCGCCGCGCCGGCGCAGTTTGTCCTGCTTCTTCTGCCAGGTCTCATACTCCTTGGCGGCCTGTCGCTGGCGGCGGGCGTAGGGCTGTCGGGAAAGCAGTTCGAGGGTGTCGGTCTGCTGCCTTAGGACGCCGGTGGTGTCGGTCATGAGGTAGCGGGCTTCGATGGTGAGGGTGTCGCGGTTGACCAGGGCCGTGTCGCGCAGCCAGTAGTCGATGGTGTCGCAGTGCAGCGAGGGCATGGCGATGAGCGAGGAGGAGGCGTCAAAGTCGAGTCCGCGTATCTCGGGCATCACGTCGCCGCCATAACTGAAGTAGAGGCTGAAGTGGTCGGCCTCGGCACGCTCGCTCTTGACGAGGTAGCGGTCGGTGAGTATCTCGGTGAAGGCGCGCAGCACGATATCGTCGGGCAGGAAACGGGTGTAGCCCACGCGGGCGATGTCGCGGATGTGGAGGGAGTCGGTCCAGACGGTGTCCTGGCGCACGTCGGCCATGACCGAGGGAGTGACGGTGGCCGTCTGGAAGGCGAGCATCTCGCTCTTCTGCGAGAAGAGGTAGTTGCCGTCGGCATCCTGCAGGGCATAGATGCGGTAGGTGCCGGGGGCGACACCCTTGACGGTGAAGTGTCCGCGGCTGTCGGTGCGCGACACGCGGAGCATCGGACTGTGGGTGAAGGCCGAGTCGGCCAGTTCGGCATAGAGTCCGACGAGGATACCCTTGACAGGCTCGAGGTTGTCGGCCTCGATGACGTATCCCGACACCTGTAGGGTGTCGATGGTCTCTCCGGTAGAGAAACTGTAGGTGTAGTTGCCCAGCGGATTGCCCTCGTTGTTGTCGGAGATGGCATCGGAGAAGTCGACGGTATAGGTGGTGGCGGTCTTGAGCGAGTCGTGCAGGGAGATGACGATGCGGCGTCCGGCGGCCTTGATGTCGGCGGCCTCCATCTGCGGGGGCGAGACGACGACCTTCTCCGTGGCGTTGTCCATCTTGATGTACTCGTCGAAGAGTATCTCTATCTTTTTGGCACTGACACCGGTGGCTCCCTCGGCGGGCGAGGCTCCGATGACGCGCGGCGGGGTCTCGTCGTACCATCCGCCGTCGGGCTGCCCCATGCGGGCACACGAGACGAGGAGGGCGGCCGTGACGGCGGCCACGGTCAGGAGAAGGATGCGCAGCGGAGTGCGCCGATATGTGTTCGGTGATGTGGGCATGGGCCTACGGTTGTGCTTGTACGGATGGGATGTCGGTGGGGGCAGACTGGTTGAGCCGGAGTATCTCGTCGATGGTGCGGCGGCTGTTTGACAGGCGCGGCACCTTGTGTTGTCCGCCGAGTTTGCCGTGCGAGCGGAGCCAGTCGTCGAAGAGTCCGGTACGGGCCTTGACCACCTCAAGGTGCTGGAGGGTGATGTCGTGGTATCGCTTGGCCTCGTAGTCGGAGTTGAGGCTTTGCAGGGCGCGGTCGAGGGCGGTGGCGAAGGCGTCGAGGTCTTCGGGTTCGCGGGTGAACTCGATGACCCACTGGTGGCGGCACTTGGCGTGGCTGTCCATGAAGACGGGGGCGGCGGTGTACTCGCGCACCTCGGCTCCGGTCTCGGCGCAGGCGCGGGCGAGACCTTTCTCGGCGTTGTCCTGTATGAGTTCTTCACCGAAGGCGTTGATGAAATACTTGGTACGTCCGGTGATGACAAACTTGTAGGGATTGCGTGAGGTGAACATGACGGTGTCGCCGATCATGTAGCGCCACAGTCCGCAGGAGGTGGAGATGATGATGGCGTAGTTGCGTCCGGTCTCTACGCCCCACAGGGGTACGATGTTGGGATGGTCGCTGCCATATTCGTCCATAGGGAGGAACTCATAGAATACGTCGTAGTCGAGCATGAGGAGCATGGCGGGGTCGGCGGGGTCGCTCTGGAGTCCGAAGAAGCCTTCGGATGCGTTGTAGGTCTCCATGTAGTGCATCTTGCCGGAGGTGATGAGCCGCTCGTACTGCGAACGGTAGGGGGTGAAGGCAATGCCGCCGTGGAAGAAGACCTCAAGATTGGGCCACACGTCCTCGATGTGCTCCTTGCCCGAGAGTTCGAGCACGCGCACGAGCACGCTCATCATCCACGATGGTACGCCGGAGATATTGGTCACGTTGGCCTTGAGGGTTTCGCGGGCGATACGGTCGCGCTTCACCTCGAAGTCGGAGAGCAGGGCGGTCTGCTTGCAGGGCACGCGCACGAGGTTGACCAGCGGATTGATGTTTTCGATGAGTATGGCACTCAGGTCGCCCACGAGACTGCCCGAGAAGTCGTAGTTCTGCGAGTGGCTGCCGCCGAGGATGAGTCCCTTGCCGTCGAACATGCGGCTGCGGGGGTTGTTTCTCAGGTACAGGGCGACGGTGTCGGCCCCGCCCTGGTAGTGTATGCGGTGGAGTCCTTCGGAGGATACGGGGATGTACTTGCTCTTGTCGTTGGTGGTGCCCGACGACTTGGCGTACCATCTCACCTGTCCGGGCCAGAGTACGTTGGTCTCGCCGTGGCGCATGCGGTCGATGTCGTCCTTGAGTTCCTCGTAGGTATTGACGGGTACCTGGCGCACAAAGTCGTCGTACGACGCTATGGCGGTGAAGGCGTGGGTGCGGCCGTACTCCGTGCCGGCGGCGCGGCCGAGCAGGTGGCGCAACACCTGACGCTGCAATTCTTCGCCTCCGCTAAGGTGCCGCTCGAGGGCACGTTGTCGGGGCAGGAAAAACTTCGCGGCTATGCTTGTTATGCTCATTGTCGTTATCTTTCTCGTTTCTTTTCAAGACACGCTTCTTCTGGTGATGACGGCGGTGTCTGCGGCGCGGAAGGCCGCACTGAACTGCAAAATTAGCCTAATCTTTCGTATGGAGAGCAGTTTTTCCCAATTTTTTAACAGAATGAGGCGGCAAGCACCATAAAACGGGGCGGGACGCATCGTAAATTGATGCGGCGCACACCGCAAAACAAGGGAAAAAGCCTTTCGCACAGGGACAAAAAAAAGGACGACACGAATCGCTCGCACCGGCCTCCCAAAGAATAATGTTATTGAATGTTGGTATTCACCAAAGCAATAATACTGAGAATGGTCACCAATGTGACACCTACCAACATTACATTTGTTTCAAAATCAAATAACATAATCTTTACCTTAAAATCTATCAAACTACTAACCTAATGAAAAAACATTGTGTATTCTCTCGAACACGCTGCAAAGTTAGACGTTTGTGTGCGGACACACAAACAATTGTCATGTTTTTTTCACAGAATAGCCATATATATTGACCTATATCAAGCCGAAGGGCGCCGCGAAAGGGAAAATCCTAACTTTTAGGTATTGCGGACCTTTGCGATAAGCCATACCTTTGCAACCGTGAAAACGACAGGAGCGCCCCACCCCGCACGCCACCGCCGCACACGTACACCGCAGACAACGTTTCAACAAACATCCACATACCAAGAGACATACAACTATGAAGAAGACTCTGTTAGCATACGGTTCCTCTACCGGAACCTGCGAGACCATCGCCAAGACCATCGCCGGCAAACTCGGCGTGGAGGCTGTCAATGTAGCCGACATCACCGCCGACATGGTGGCCGAAGCCGAAAACCTCATCCTCGGCACCTCTACATGGGGCGCAGGCGAAGTGCAGGACGACTGGTACGACGCACTCGACCTGCTCAAGGACGCCGACCTCTCCGGCAAGACCGTCGCCCTCTTCGGCTGCGGCGACTGCGAGTCGTACTGCGACACCTTTTGCGGCGGCATAGGCGAGATATACAATGCCCTCCAGGACAAGGGCGCCACATTCATCGGTGCTGTCGACGCTTCCGACTACAACTACGACGACTCTGAAGCCGTCGTCGACGGCAAGTTCGTGGGCCTCGCCCTTGATGACGTCAACGAGAGCGACAAGACCGAAGAGCGCATCGACGCTTGGGTAGAAGCCATCAAGCCCAGTCTCTAAGGACGCTCCCCGACATTGTATACACCGCATGTGCGCACACGCGCACATGCACACACCACAACACGCACCCCAAAGAATATATTTCTTTCCCATACGTAAGCGAAAACCACACAAAAGACGTAAAGTAGCCACTATTTAAAATTCATAATGTTATTGTATAAAAAAAAGAGACCGGCTGTGAAGTCGGTCTTTTTTTACCGTCACCTACCGCCACCGCAAATAGTAAGGCGATGTGTGCGCACACTTGCGTGAAAACATCACAAACAAAACATACGTTAACTTAATATTAATAAAATTTGGCCGAAAAACCACGAAAACTCGCGGAATTCCTTGGGTTTTCGGGGTTTTATTTTTGCCTTTTATAAAAAAATGTTACGAAAAAATTTGGTGTATAGACTCGCTCGGCATAACTTTGCACCCGTCATCCGATGGCAACCGCCCGGTGACAACATGAAGCAACAATATATTTTTAATATCAACCCCACCAAAAAACGAATACGAATATGAAGACTACAGCAATCAACAACATTTTCAAGGCAGCAGGCCTTCTCCTCCTGGCCTCCATGATGTCTATCCCGACCATGGCCCAGCGCAAGACACAAATCGTGGAGACTCCCGCCACCACCCAGACAACGGATGACGGCATGACCCTCCGCCGCAAGGTGGCCATCGGCCGTTTCACCAACGAGACACAGTACGGCAAAGGTCTTTTCTACGACAAGGAGAACGACCCGATGGGCAAGCAGGCCCTCGACATCCTCTCGTCGAAACTCGCCGCCTCGGGCAAGTTCCTCCTCCTCGAGCGCAACGACCTCAGCACCGTCCTGGCCGAATGTCAGAACGGACAGAAGTCAGCCTCGGTCATCGGCGCCGACTACATGATCCTCGGTTCCATCACCGAGTTCGGCCGCAAGAACACCGGCAAGAACGGTGTCTTCTCCTCACAGAAGACCCAGACCGTAGAGGCCGCCGTAGCCGTGCGACTGGTAGACGTATCGACCGGACTCATCGTCTACTCCGACGAGGCCAAAGGCTCGGCCGAACTCACCACCAAGACCACCCTCGGCGTAGGCGGACAGGCCAGTTACGACGCCACCCTCGGCGACAAGGCCATCTCTGAAGCCATCGGACAACTTGTGGAGAACATCATCAACAAGTGTACCGACAGCCCCTGGAAGACGTACTTCCTCTCGGCCGACAACGACGGCGTACTCATCGCCGGAGGCGAGAGCCAGGGTGTGAAGCCTGGCATGACCTTCACCGTCATGACACAGGGCAAGAAGGTGAAAAACCCGCAGACCGGCGTCCTCGTCACCCTGCCCGGCAAGTCGGTAGGCCAGGCCACCGTCATCTCCACCGGCGGCGACACCCCCGAGACCGAATACGCCTTCGTACAGCTCAACAGCAGCGAGAACATCAACGACCAGAATATGTCCAACTATATAATTGAAGCAATAAAATGAAAAAGACCCTACTGGCCCTCATGGCCCTCATACTGACGCTGGCCTCCTGCCGCGTCAACGCCCCCGTCGCCCAGCAGAGCGGCAAAGAAGACACCGCATTCCTTCTCTTCATCAGCGGCGGACAGTACGCCGGAAAAGAAGTCACCGTGACCATCGACGGTACCGCACCCTTCACCGCCAAGGTCGTCAAACAGAAGAAGGCAGCACGATTCGGTACACAGTACGCCGTCGCCACAGGAGCGCGCACGCTCACCGTCACCTCCGGCGGACGCACGCTCTACCAGAAGAAGCTGTTCCTCTCCACCCAGGAGACCAAGCAGATCACACTGCCCTGACCCCTATCGCTGACAACAAAGAATATCGCTGACAACAAAAGAAACCACCCGCGCAGGCGGGCCCTCCACCAAAGAGCCCGCCTGCACAATAAAAAACACGAACAAAAATGAAGCACATCAAGCCTTTCAAGCACATCGTCATTGCAGCCGTAGCCGTCACGGCACTCGCCTCCTGCGGCACCACGGCAGAGACCGTCAAGCCCCTCTACTCATGGGGCGACTACGAGGACGTCACCTACCAGTACAAGAAAAAGAACACCGACCAGCAGCGCACCAAACTCCTTGAAGAGTACAGCCGCCTCATCGCCAACCAGACCGCATCGCGCGGCACAGTGCCGCCAGGACTCTACGCCGAGTACGGCTACCTGCTCTACCAGGGCGGCGACCGCGAAAAGGGTATCGAATACCTCAACAAGGAGATCACCCTCTACCCCGAATCGGAAGTTTACATTTCAAGAATCCTCAAACAACTCAAATGATGAAAACGCTTAGAACCCTCATAACCGTGCTGCTCGTCGCAGCCGCCGCCATCACCGCCGCCGCCAAAAGCGAACCGGAAGCCACCAAAGCCCAGCAGTATCCCGGCATGTACGAAGAAAAACCCGTCACCATCGCCATCATGCCTCCCATCAACCGCACCACCCACGCCGAGGCCAAGGACTACTTCTACACCACCCTCTACCGCCCGCTCTGCGAAAAGGGCTACTACGTATTCTCGCCCTACCTCACCATGGAGGTCTTCCAGCAGGAGAGTGCCTACGATGCAGAACTCTTCCTTGAGGGCAGTCTTCAGGCCTTCAACGACGCTATCGGAGCCGATGCCGTGATGTTCACCATCATCAAGAGCTGGAAGCGCAACAATATCTTCGGCACCATCCGCGCCAACGTAGAGTACATTCTCCGCTCCACCAAGACCGGCAAGACGCTCTACACCCGCGAGGGCGACATCAAGCTCGACCTCAGCGTAGACAACGGCAAGAAAGGTGTCTCGGGCTTCCTCTCCAACCTTATCGACACGGCCATCAACACCGCCTCTACCGACAAGATCGAAGCCGGACGCAAGTGCTCCGAATATGTACTCGACGACCTCCCCGCCGGCAAATACTCCACCAAGTTCGGTATCGACGGCGACACCGCCGCAGGATCAAAGGTGATCAGCGCGACAGTGAAGTAAGCAGACAATGCACGGACAAAAATAGAATCGCAAACGATGGGTCCCATATAGACGACATTCGCAAACGATGAGTCCCACATGGACGACATTCGCAAACAACGAGTCCCGTAGGGACGACAGATTACAGCGTAGGGCCTCGGCCCTACGTTTTTCGTATGCACCGACAACATTGCCCCTGTAAGGGGCGCATAGTTCAAAAATGCAATGCACCGTGACAATCCGCACGATCCATTGAATTATGCGCCCCCTACAGGGGCAACGTTTGATTTTCTCTTCGGAATCGACGCAAGATACGGAAAAGGGACGCGACCCGTATTACCGAGTTGCGTCCCTTTCCGCCAAGTCCTAGGCGGATTCGAACCACCACAATTTTTCCTCTTCGGAATCGACGCAAGATACGGAAAAGGGACGCGACCCGTATTACCGAGTTGCGTCCCTTTCCGCCAAGTCCTAGGCGGATTCGAACCACCACAATTTTTCCTCTTCGGAATCGACGCAAGCAAGCCATACGGAAAAGGGACGCAAACTCTTTTGCGAGTTGCGTCCCTTTTCGTTGTCCTAGGCGGATTCGAACCACCACAAACAGAACCAAAACCTGTTGTGCTACCATTACACCATAGGACAATAGCGGATGCAAAGATAGCGGTTTTATTGTAGACCGCCAAATTTTTGCATCTCTATTTTGATCAATCGTCCTTTTATTTTACGGTGAGAAGGAAATAGTTTTTCTTTCCTTTCTGCACGAGGAGATACTTTCCGTCGATGAGGTCATCGGCGGTGACGGGCCGGTCGAAGGCGGTGAGTTTCTCCTTGTTGAGCGATACGCCGCCACCCTTGACGAGCTTGCGCATTTCGCTCTTGCTCGGGAAGATCTGCATGCCGTCTGCGCAGAAGATGTCGACGGCGGGTGCGCCGAGCTGGCTGCGGTCTACGTCGTAGTGGGGCACGTCCTTGAACACGTCGGCGAGGGTAGCCTCATCGAGCTGTGCGAGATTGTCGCGCGTGGCCTTGCCGAAGAGTATGTTGGAGGCGGCGATAGCCATATCGAGGGCTTCGCGGGAGTGTACCATGACGGTGACCTCCTCGGCGAGGCGTTTTTGCAGTGTGCGGCGGCCGGGATCCTGGCGGTGCTCCTCCACGAGGGCGTCAATGGTTTCGCGGTCGAGGTCGGTGAAGATCTTGATGTACTTCTCGGCATCGTCGTCGCTCACGTTGAGCCAGAACTGGTAGAAGGCGTAGGGAGTGGTGCGCTGCGGGTCGAGCCAGATATTGCCGCTCTCGGTCTTGCCGAACTTCTTGCCGTCGGCCTTGGTGATGAGGGGACAGGTGAGGCAGTAGGCTTCGGCGTCGTTGCCGAGGGTACGGTGTATCAGTTCGGTACCGGTGGTCATGTTGCCCCACTGGTCGTTGCCGCCGAGTTGCAGGCGCACGCCGTACTTGCGGTACTGGTAGAGGAAGTCGTAGCCCTGGAGGAGCTGGTAGGTGAACTCGGTGAAGGAGAGTCCGTCGCGTGCCTCGCCGTTGAGACGTTTCTGTACGCTGTCCTTGGCCATCATGTAGTTGACTGTGATATGCTTGCCCACCTCGCGTGCGAAGTCGAGGAAGGTGAAGTCCTTCATCCAGTCGTAGTTGTTGACCAGTTCGGCCTTGTTGGGCTCATTGCTGTCGAAGTCGAGGAATTTGGATACCTGGCGCTTGATGGCCTCCTGGTTATGGTAGAGGGTGTCGGCGTCGAGCAGGTTGCGCTCCTGGCTTTTGCCCGAGGGGTCGCCGATCATGCCGGTGGCTCCGCCTACGAGGAGGTAGGGCTTGTGTCCGCAGCGCTGGAGGTGTCGGAGCATCATGATGCCGCAGAGGTGTCCGATGTGCAGCGAGTCGGCCGTGGGGTCGGTGCCGAGGTAGGCCGAGGTGAGGTGGGTGTTGAGATACTCTTCGGTGCCGGGCATGATCTGTGCGAGCATGCCGCGCCATTTCAGTTCTTCGACGAAGTTCTTTGCCATCGTGTGAGATCTTTTTTGTGTGTCCACGGCTATATGTTATGCCTTGTGGACAGGGATTGTGGTATAGAGTTGCGGGGCCCGGCGGCTGCCGGAAACTTACGGTACGGGGTCGTAGCCCGAACCACCCCAGGGATTGCATCTGAGTATACGCCAGAGGGCGAGCGCCGTGCCTTTGAAGATGCCGTGCTTGAGGAGGGCCTGGCGGGCGTACTCCGAGCAAGTGGGGGTAAACCGGCACGAGGGAGGGGTGTAGGGGGTGATGAAGCGTTGGTAGAAGACGATGGGGCGTGTGAGCAGCCATGCCAGGGCGTGGTCTGCGGCGTGCAGACATTGTTTGGGGGTCTTCATATCTTTTCGCTGATACGCTGCAGCAGGGAGGTGATGTGGCGGGTGACTTCCTCTGTGGTGCGCTGACGGCCGTCGAGCCAGATGAAGGCGATGTGCAGGCACTTGCCTTGTGGGGTGATGGTCTCCAGGGTACTGTCGAGGATGTGCTTGTTGAGCCGGTAGGCTTCGCGTACCTGCCGCTTGATGCGGTTGCGCCCTACGGCGTGGCGGATGTGCTTCTTGGGCACGCTGACCATCATCTGTGCGGCGGGGGTGTGGCTGCCGCCCTCGGCCTTGGCGTAGACGGCCCTGACGGGGAAGGAGGTCATGGCCCGGCTGCCTCCGCCGAAGAGGGCGTCGATGTCCTTGCGGGCGCTGAGGCGTTCGCGCTTGGGGAGGGCGTAGGGGTGTGCGCTTCCCGTGGCCGGGGGTGTGATGAGGGTATGGGTCATTGTTTCTTGTCGAGGAAGGCTCTCAGTGCGCTGGTCATGGAGAGGTGTTCCTTGGTGGGTGCCTCGATGTCGGGGGTGTACCCGGCATCGGCGGCTGCCTTTGCGGTGGCGGCCCCGAAGGTGGCTATCTTGACGGTGCCGTGGGGTATGTCGGGAAAGTTCTTGACAAACGACTGTATGCCGGTGGGCGAGAAGAACACGAGGAGGTCGTAGTCGAAGGTGTCGATCTCTTCCTGTGTGAAGTCGTGGCTGACGGTGCGGTACATGACGCACTCGGTGTGGTTGAGTTTCTTGGCGTCGAGCAGGTTTTTCACGTCGTCGTTGTGTACGCTGCTCAGCGGCACGAGGTATTTCTCGGTCTTATGCTTGACCATCGTGGGGATGAGGTCATCGATTTTGCCGGTAGACCCGAAGAACACTTTGCGCTTGCGGTACTGCACGTATTTCTGTATATAGAGGGCGATGCTCTCGGTGACGCAGAAGTACTTCATGTCCTCGGGTATGGTGAGGCGCATTTCGCGTGCGAGTCCGAAGTAGTTGTCTATGGCGTGGCGTGAGGTGAACACGACGGCGCTGTAGTCGAGCAGTCCGATCTTCTGCTGACGGAATTCCTTGGGGCTGATGCCCTCGACTTTGATGAACGGACGAAATACCAGTTCCACCCCATAGTCTTTGGCGATGTCGTAGTAGGGTGACTTTTCGCTTGAGGGCTGTGGCTGGGATACCAAAATCTTCTTTATCATTTGTGTCTTAGAAATTTACCTTCAAATAACTGCTCATGGTGGTCAACACTCCCCACTGGGTGAGCAAGGGCATGATTTCGAGCGTGCAAAAGTACAAAATATTTTGCAGATAGCGCCGTCCGTTTCTGAAAAAGATGGCGTATGTCTTGTAGAATGCCAATATATTGAACGCCACGAGCACGCCTACGGCTCCTGTGAGGGTCACTGTGGCCGATGCGCCGAAGTAGGCCTGGAGGATGACCAGGGGGTAGAGTACCACGCCCTGGGTGGCCATGAGGAAGATGGCGCTCTTGAGCCAGTGGGTGGTGCTCTTGCGGTCGAAGAACACGAGTCCGGCGCCCCAGTATGCGGCGAGTTTGGCGACGGTGTATCCGGCGAAGGCGAGGGCGTAGAGTCCGATGACGCGGTACTGGTCGATGGTGAACGTGTCGGTGAAGTGTTCCTCGATGTGCAGGAAGTAGATGAGGCCTTCGAGCAGGCAGGTCTGCAGGATGAGGAAGAACTGGAACCGGAATTCGCCCGATGTCTCGGTCATCTCGGTGACGCCCTTGCGGCGCGGGGGGCGGAAGAATTCGCGCATCTGCCGGGCCATGAAGCGGCGCGACTTGGAGAAGGCGATGGCAGCGAGCGCGAAGCAGCAGACCAGCAGCAGGGTGATGATGTTGTCGCGTGCGATGCTGTAGGGTACGGGGTCGCCGGCGGTGCCGGGCCGTCCGCCGAAGAGGTCGGGGTGGAAGTAGGGTTTGCCGGTGAAGTACGACTCGCGGTAGTAGAGCGGCAGGTGTACCTCGCGCCAGTTGAAGTCTACGGGCAGTCCGGGCAGGTGCAGGGTGTCGGGCTGTTCGCTCCATGCAGTGACGGGTGCGGGGCGGCAGAGGGCCTGCACGACCGAGTCACGTTCCCCGGCGGTGGCGTCGGCGGGCAGGTAGCGCTGGGCCTCGGCGGGGGTGATGGCGTGACGGTGCACTGGTGTGGCAGCCGCGGCGGATTCTTCCGTCCCGGCTGCCGCTATGGTGGGTATGCTGTCTGTCTGTGGTATGGGGGTCATATTCCGAATGCCTTCCTGATGTCGTCGACGCGGTCGAGTTTTTCCCAGGTGAAGAGTTCCACGAGTATGGTGCGTGTCTCGTGGTAGCGCGAGGTGAAGGTCTTGTGTACGCGGCAGTTCTGTCGACCCATGTGTCCGTAGGCGGCTGTCTCGAGATAGATGGGCTGGCGGAGTTTGAGGGTGCGCTCGATGGCTTTGGGCCGGAGGTCGAAGAGTTGTCCTATCTTTTGGGCGATCTCTCCGTCACTCATCTTCACGTGCGAGCGTCCGTAGGTGTTGACGTAGATGCTGACGGGCTCTGCCACGCCGATGGCGTAACTCAGTTCGACGAGCATCTCGTCGGCCACGCCTGCGGCGACCATGTTCTTGGCGATGTGGCGTGCGGCGTAGGCGGCCGAGCGGTCTACCTTGGAGGGGTCTTTGCCTGAGAAGGCGCCGCCGCCGTGGGCTCCCTTGCCGCCGTAGGTGTCGACGATGATCTTGCGGCCGGTGAGTCCGGTGTCGCCGTGGGGTCCGCCGATGACGAACTTGCCGGTGGGGTTGACATAGTACTTGATGTCGTCGCCGAAGAGGGCGAGCACCTTCTCGGAGTGTATGGCGGCCTTCACGCGGGGCATGAGTATGTGGAGCACGTCGTCCTTGATCTGTGCGAGCATGGCGTCGTCGTCGTCGAGGAACTCGTCGTGCTGGGTGGAGACGACGATGGTGTCGATGCGCTGGGGTATGCCTTCCTCGGAGTATTCCACGGTGACCTGGCTCTTGGAGTCGGGGCGGAGGTAGGTCATCTGGCGGCCTTCGCGGCGGATGTCGGCGAGGGTACGCATGATGAGTTGTGCCAGGTCGAGCGATACGGGCATGTAGTTTTCGGTCTCGTTGGTGGCGTAGCCGAACATCATGCCCTGGTCGCCGGCACCCTGTTCGTCCTCGTTTTCGCGGGTGACGCCGCGGTCGATGTCGCCGCTCTGCTCATGGATGGCGGTGAGCACGCCGCAGGAGTTGCCGTCGAACTGGTATTCCGACTTGTCGTAGCCGATGCGGTTGACGGTGCGGCGGGCGATGGTCTGCAGGTCGATGTAGGCTTCTGAGCGCACTTCGCCCATGATGACCACCTGTCCGGTGGTGACAAACGACTCTATGGCGCAGTGTGCGCTGCGGTCGTAGGCGAGAAACTGGTCGAGGAGGGCGTCCGATATCTGGTCGGCCACCTTGTCGGGATGTCCTTCGGACACTGATTCGGAAGTGAAGAGATAATTCATTTTTCCATTGTTTTTAGAGTGGAAAAATGCCAAAGTACCGTTGGAAATCTGAAGAGGATTTCGCAGTTTTAGCATTTTTTAGTGTGGTTGCAAGCAGCCAAATTCTTCCACATTGGGTGATACATTTTCTTATTTCGGGGTGCAAAGTTACATATTCGGGCCGAACTGTGCAAATATATACAACCAAAGTTACAATAAAAGCCCTGGAAGGGCGTCACGACCGTAACCCTGGGTTTTCATGTACGCAAAAGCGGGTTGGCCTGTAAGGTCAACACAACTTACAAATATTGTGCTGACCTTACAGGCCAGCCTTTACGATCCGCCGTTTACCCAGGGTTACGTCCTTCGCTTCGCTCAGTCCTCACCCTGGGCTGGAATTGTTACGCCCTTTCAGGGCTTATAATCTACAAACCTGTTTTTCTACCGCGCCGCCGTGCTGACGGTATGGGTGACGGTGCCTTTGTAGGTGACGACGGTGAGGGCGGCCGAGTCGGCCTTGATGTTGGCGGTGGGTATGCTCAGGTAGGTGCGCGAGGAGTAGTATTGCGGCACTTCGCCCTGGTCGTGGTAGAGGCGGAGAAAGGCGACGGTGCGGCCGTCGGTGCGGGTGACGGTGCTGTCGAGCACGATGCCGACGGTCTGCCGGGCGTCCTGGGTGTCGGCGGTGCCGGTCTTGAGGTCGATGGCAAGGTTGACGTAGCGGCCGTCGGCGCCGGTCCACACGCTCTGGAAGGTGACGGGGTCGGTGACGATATTCTTGAATGTGGCGGCCTCCCGCGGACGGCATACGGGTACGGCGGCGATGGTGTGGGCCTCTACGGTAGTGGAGGTACCGTCGGTGCGGCTGTAGTAGAGTATGGCGCGGTAGGTGGAGTCGGGCGTGGCGGCCCAGCCTGCGGTAAGGGGTGTGGAGAGGGTGAGGCGCTCGCCGTCGTCGGTGGTGGCGGCGGTGATGGTGCCGGCCTCTGCGGTACGGGCTTCCACGAGGTCGGCACGGAGATAGGAGTAACGGCCGTCACCGGTCTCGTATCCGTCGCTCTGACAGGCGGCGAGGCAGGCGGCAGCGATGAGGGTTGAGATGGTGGCGGTGCGCATTTTTTTTGAGTTTTGGATGAAGATTTGTCAGAACCTCAGACTTGTTCCTGGCTGCCGTCCTCCTGCAGTGCCTTTTCCTGATTGGCGGCAGGATTGGCGTACATGGTGAGCAGGCGGTTGTAGAGGAAGGGGCGGTCGGGCCGTTCGAGGCGTATGCGTCCGAGTTGCGTGGCGATATATTTCTCGAAGGTGGCTTTCTCGGCCGGGGTGTAGCGGTCGGCGTGGGCATCGGTGCCACCAAGCAGGTCGAGGGCTACGTAGTTGCCGGGATAAAGGCGGTAGCCGCGGTGTATCTCGCCGTCGATATGACGGGCGATGGCGGCGAAGAGTTCGGTCTTGGGCATGTCGGCGTCGAGGCTGCGGAGCCACCCGTCGATGCAGGGGGCGCAGTGGTAGTGTATGTGTCCCTTGTAGCCGGTCACGCCGGTGCGCATGCTGAATACATCGTCGCCGGGTGCTTTCTTCCAGTCGGGGTTGTCGCGTCGGCACTGCAGTTCTTCGGCCTTGAGCCAGTCGCAGGGGTCGTACTCGTAGGAGATGGCCAGGGGCACGATATGGAGGGCTTCGAGGCGGTCGATGACGGTGCCTTCGCCGCCCATGGCCATCATCTTGAGGATGGCTTCCTGGGTGCGGTCGTCGGAGTCCTTGGCGCGGCCTTCGCGCTGGGCGATCCACACATTGTCGTTCTTTTGGCCGACGACGAGGTGCATGTATTCGGAGAGGCGCTTGCTGGCGGCGAGCATCTGCCGCATGGTGAGGGCGCGCTCCACGATAAACGACTTGTTGATGCGCACGAGGTCTTTCACCCAGGGCAGGGAGAGGAGGTTGTCGCCGATGGCTATCTCGCAGGTGGTGTCGCTTCCGGCGTCGACGAGTACTTTGTCGAGCAGTGCGGAGTCGAGCACGATGTCGCGGTGGTTGCTCACGAAGGTGTGGCGCTTCTTGACGTCGATCTTGTCGGTATCGAAGTCGATGCCCTTGCTGGCCTTCTCGATAAGGCGGCCGAGGAAGGGGTAGCAGAAGCGGAACTGGAAGTCGAGACAGGTGTGGCAGGCGTACATGGCCTTGGCGATGTCTTCTTCGGGGGTGTCGGGATAGAGCCACGCGAGCACCTGGCGGAACTGGGGGTCGGCCAACAGCCGTGAGTAGGCGTCGGGCAGTTCGTCGGGTTCGAAGGGGCGGATAGCGTCGTAGGGACGCAGGATTTCTTTGTCCATGGTCGTTCAGGTTTTTTCGTTCTCCTTGCGGGGCGGGTCAGCGTCAGGATCGGACGGAGGTCAAAACTGGTTCTCGACGATGTCGGTGAGTACCTGGGTGATGTCGAGTCCGGCGGCGCGCACCTGCTGGGGGATGAAACTGGTGGCGGTCATGCCGGGGGTGGTATTGATCTCGAGCATGTTGATGACATCTTGTCCGTCGTCGCCGCGGGAGATGATGTAGTCTATGCGGATGATGCCGTTGCAGTGCAGCAGGTCGTAGATGCGCGAGGTCTCTTCGGCCACGCGGCGTGCGGTGTCGGGGGAGAGGCGTGCGGGGGTGATCTCCTGTACCTGTCCGTTGTACTTGGCGTCGTAGTCGAAGAACTCGTTGGTGGTGACCACCTCGGTGGCGGGCAGCACGACGCTCTTCTCCCGGGTCTTGTAGCAGCCGATGGAGATCTCGGTACCCTGGAGATAACTCTCGATCATCACCTCGTCGCTTTCCATGAAGGCCACGCGGAGGGCGGGGGCTATCTGGTCGGTGTTCTTCACTTTCGACACGCCGAACGACGAGCCGTCGGCGGCGGGCTTGACGAAGCAGGGCATGCCGACGGTCTGCCGGATGTACTCCTCGCTGTACTTGTCTTCTTCGCCGCGGCGCAGCAGGATGCTCTTGGCCACGTTGACGCCGTAGCCGCGGAGGTAGTTGTTGAGTACGTACTTGTCGAAGGTGAGTGCCTCGACGAGCACGCCGCTGGTGCTGTAGGGTATGTGCAGCAGTTCGAGATAGCCCTGCATGATGCCGTTCTCGCCCGGACCGCCGTGTATGGTGATGTAGGCGTAGTCGAAGATGACGGCCTTGCCGTCGAGCATGAAGGAGAAGTCGTTCTTGTCGATGGGTGCGATACGTCCGTCTTCGAGGTTGACGTGCCAGTCGAGTCCCTTGACATCGACAGTCCATACGTTGTAGCGCACTTTGTCGAAGAAGGAGTAGAGTCCTTGTGCTGAGCGGAGCGACACGTCGTGTTCGGAGGTGTCACCGCCGCAGATGATGGCTATGTTTCTCTTCAGATTTTCCATAATTTTCTTTAGTTCTATTTTTTCCCTCTTTTTCTGCGGGTAGGGGATGTGTTGGGTGTATGCGCAAAGTTAGCATTTTTTCGGTTATCCGGCGGCGGCAGGACGCGGTTTTTTGGTGCGCGTCTTCTGTTATTCCAGTATTTTTTCACTGCCGCACGACTGTCAGTCGTCGCCGAAGGTGTCGCGGGTGGTACCCTTGACGTAGCCGCGCCAGCGTTCGAGGAGGGCTTCCATGTCGGCGGCGAGGGGTGAGGTGAAGTCCATCTGCTGTCCGGTTGTGGGATGCACGAAGCCGAGTGTGCGGGCGTGGAGGGCCTGGCGCGGACAGATGCGGAGGCAGTTTTGTATGAACGCGCGGTAGGTGGAAGACCGATTGCCGCGCAGTATCTCGCAGCCGCCGTAGCGTTCGTCGCCGAAGAGGGGATGGCCGATGTGGCGCATGTGGGCGCGTATCTGGTGGGTGCGTCCGGTCTCGAGGATACACTCCACGAGGGTGGTGTAGCCGAAACGCTCGATGACGCGCCAGTGGGTGACGGCTTCCTTGCCGATGCCCGACTCAGGCGAGTAGACGGTCATGCGCAGCCGGTCTTTGGGGTCGCGGGCGATATTGCCTTCTATGCGGCCCTCGTCGGTGTCGAAGTGTCCCCACACGAGGGCGTTGTAGGAGCGGTGGGTGGTCTTGTTGTAGAACTGGGCGCCGAGCGAGGTCTTGGCCGCCGGGGTCTTGGCCACGACGAGCAGACCGGAGGTGTCCTTGTCGATGCGGTGCACGAGCCCTACCTCGGGGTCGTTGGGGTCGTAGGTGGGGAGGTCGCGCAGGCGGTAGGCCACGGCGTTGACGAGCGTGCCGTGGAAGTTGCCGGCACCGGGATGCACGACGAGTCCGGCGGGCTTGTTGACCACCATCACCTCGTCGTCCTCGTACACCACGTCGAGGGGGATGTCCTCGGGCTCTATGGTGGAGTCGTGGCGCGGGCGGTCGAGCATGAGGGTGACCACGTCGCCGGGGCGCACCTTGTAGTTGCTCTTCACGGGCTGTCCGCCCACATGTATGTATCCGGCGTCGGCGGCCTTCTGTATGCGGTTGCGGCTGGAGTGCTGCATCTTCTCGCACATGAACTTGTCGACGCGCAGCGGTTTTTGTCCCTCGTCGGCCACAAAGCGGAAGTGCTCGTAGAGGGCACCATCTTCGTCGAGGCCGTCGTCAGCGGCGGTGGGGTCGGTACTGTCGGTGGTATCGGCGGGATCGCCGTCGTAGATTTCTTCGGCCATAGCGTCTGCCGGGTCTTGTGGTGTAATCATCATGTTGCGTTGTTCTGCGTTATTCTGCGTATTCTGCATTATTCTGCGTTGTGTCTTTCGCCGTCATCGGCGGGATGGCTCTCGGCGGGCGGGGCGGAGACCACCTCAAACTCGTCTACGTCGCCGCCCTCGTCGGTGATGACACCGCTCTCGTCGACAGCGTCGGTGATGTCGACATCGTCGCCCGCGGCACGCTGGCCGTTGCCGACCTGTATGACGAGCGTGGCGTCTACGGGTATCCTGTCGCCTGCGGAGACGTGGCGGCCGTCGGCCAGGATGCCGTACACCCAGTCTTTCTCGCCGGGTATGTATTCGGGCTGCCCGAGCCGGAAACCGATGGCCGTCAGCCGGGCCATGGCTTCGCGCAGCGAGGAGTTGTCTACCACGTCGGGCAGGGTGATCGAGGGCGAGTGGGTGGCGTTGACCGTGAGGTACACCACATGGCCCGACTTCACCTGCACGCCGCTCTCGGGCGACTGGGCGAGGATGCAGCCGGGGGGGAGCGACTTGACATAGCCCGTGTCGCTCACCACCACCTCGAGGCCGAGGTTGTCGAGCATCTGTCGGGCGGTGTCGTAGGCTTTGCGCCGCACGTCGGGTATGGGTATCGACTCGCCGTGATGGGTATAGATGTCGAGACCGATACGCACGCCGAGCGCTACGACGGCCGTGACAACGGCCATCGCCAGCAGGTTGCCCCACAGGTAGCGGCTGGTGAGTTTGGCGAAAAAGTCGGTTGGCTTCATTTCTTGTTCTTTGTGTGGCCGGGGGCGCATATATCCGGACATAGATGAGTCCGATGGCGCAGACGGCCCCATTTTGTGCAAAGGTAGGCAAAAATTGCGAACCGACAAGATAGGGGGGGCGCAAAATAGGCGCAAAATCACTAAGTGACGGTGAAAACATAAGCCACATTATTGTACCATCATATTTTTTTCACCGTCCCCTACGTACACCCGCAAGACTTTGGCTAAAAATGTATACATTTCCTTCTGAAAAGGAAACAATCCTGCAAAAGTTTCCTTCTGAAAAGGAAACAGTCACACAAAACAAAACCCTTTGGCAGGTGTCACAATGAGGATAACCCGCCCCCGCCGGAAATACAAAATACCTATTTTTGTGTATTTCAGCACATTATATATTAATATAACTTTGCAGCCGTAATTTTGCGTGGAAGGAGCGTACATATCTTTCCACCGCCAACAAAACCGACACCGACGATGCCACACCTGCACCATACCCTCCTTTTTCTCCTCTATCTGTTGTTTGCCACCCCCGTCATGGGGCAGCACGCGCAGCCGCTCACGCTCACGGGTACCGTGCGCGATGCCGACGGCGGCGAGGCCCTGCAGGCGGCCGTCGTCACCTTCTCGGGACAACTGTCGCGCTCGGCCATCACCGACCGCAAAGGCAACTTCACCCTCGCCCTGCCCGCCGGCACACCCGCCGGATCGGTGCGCGTCACCATGGTGGGCTACAAACCCTATGTGGCCACCGTCGATGCGCGGCGCACACACCGGCTCGACGTGCGCCTCAAGGCCAGCGCCGAGATTGCCGAGGTGGTGGTCACCGCCCAGGAGGGACGCGGACTGACCGGCACGTCGAAGATCGGCCGCCACGCCATGGAGCACCTGCAGCCGTCGTCGTTCGCCGACATTCTCGAACTGCTGCCCGGCGGCATGGCCAGCGACCCCTCGCTCTCCGCCCCCAACACCATACGCCTGCGCGAGGTGCCCATATCCTCGGCCGACTACGCCACCTCGTCGCTCGGCACGGCCTTTGTCATCGACGGCGCACGCATGAGCACCAACGCCAACATGCAGTACCTCACCGGTGCCTACGACAATACCGCCACCGGACGCGACTTCACCAACGAGGGCGTCGACATGCGGTCGATCTCTACCGACGACATCGAGAGCGTGGAGATCGTGCGGGGCATACCCTCCGTGGAGTACGGCGACCTGACCAGCGGACTGGTCAAGATCAACCGCCGACGCGGCGGACACGACCTCTCGGCACGGTTCAAGGCCGACATGGACTCCAAACTCTTCTACCTCTCCAAAGCCTTCGAGTGGGAACCGCACCGGCTCACACTCAATCTCTCGGCCGACTACCTCGACAACCGCGCCGACCCGCGCAACGTGCTCGAGACCTACTCGCGCATCACCCTCTCGGCCCGCCTCTCCAAGCGCTGGATCATGGGCGAGCGCACGGCCGACCTCCGGGCCAATGTAGACTACGGCGGTTCGTTCGACCGCGACAAGGTCGACCCCGAACTCAACTACGGCGGCGTAGACCGCTACGCCTCCTCCTACAACCGCTGGGCCACCGACCTGTCGCTGCGCATCGACGACACCTCGCACCGCTCCATACTCCGCTCCCTCGCCGCCACGCTCTCGGCCTCTGTCGAGAACGACCGCACAGAGCGCACCCGGCTCGTGCAACTCTCCGGCGAAACGCCCGCCGCCACATCGCGCACCGAGGGCGAGGCCGACGCCGTGCTCATCACGCCCTACAAGTACACGGCCACACAGACCGTCGAAGGCATACCCGTGGGCATCTACGCCAAACTGTCGGCCGAACTGGGACTGCCCTCGCTCCGCACCGTCACCCACGCCCTGCGCCTCGGCGCAGACTGGCAGATGGACAAGAACTACGGACGCGGACAGATCTTCGACGAGCGGCAACCGCTCTACCCCGGCGTGTCGACCCGACCGCGCGCCTACTCGGCCATACCGGCCTCCCACGCCGCCGGTGCCTACGCCGAACTGACGGCCACGCTGCCCCTGGGCGCCTTCTCGCTCGACGTGCAGGCCGGACTCAGAGCCTCCACCCTCCTCCACCTTCCCTCCGCCTACACGCTCCACGGCAAGGTGTATGCCGACCCGCGCGTCAACCTCGGCCTCACCTTCCCGGCCATAAGCGTCGCCTCACGGCCCATGGTCTTCCGGCTCACGGGCGGCATCGGACAGCACACCAAGAACCCTACCCTCGACCAACTCTACCCCGACAAGGCTTACCTCGACCTCGTGGAACTCAACTACTGGCACGAAAACAAGGACTACCGCCGCGTGTATCTCCAGACCTACGTCGTCGACCCGACCAACCCCTCGCTCCGCGCCGCACGCAACCTCAAGTGGGAGGTGGCCCTCGACGCTACATGGTGGGGCAACCGCATCGACATCACCTTCTTCCGCGAAAACATGACCTCGGGCTTCCGCTCCATGGCCATCTATGCGCCCTATACCTACAAGAAGTACGACGCGTCGGGCATCGACGCCTCCGCACTCACCGACCGCCCCGACATCGCCTCGCTGCCCTACACCACGGTCAGCGAACTGCGGGCGCACTACGTCACCACCAACGGCAGCCAGACACTCAAGAAGGGCGTGGAACTCACCTTCTCCTCCCGACGCTGGAAAGCCATCGGCACCCGGCTCACCGTCACCGGCGCATGGTTCCGCTCCGAATACCGCAACTCGCAGGAGGTCATGGAGCGCCCCTCCGACGTCATCGGAGGCAAGCAGGTGAGCGTCGTCGGACTCTACCGCGACGACGACGGATACATCCGAGAGATGTACAACACCAACTTCACCTTCGACACCGACATCCCACGCCTCAAACTGGGCTTCTCCATCTCGGCGCAATGCCTGTGGCTCACCGCCAAGCAGAGCATGCCCAAGGGCAACACGCCCACCCGGTACATGACCACCGACGGACAGTGGCACGACTTCACCGAGGCCGACGCGCAGGACGCCGAACTGCAGTTTCTCGTGCGACACTACAACTCCTCGCTCTATGAGCGGCAGACCGTGCCCTTCAGCATGAACCTCAACCTCAAGGCGACCAAGAAACTCATGGCCGACAGGCTCATGGTGGCCCTCTTCGTCAACAAACTCTGGGATGCCCACCCCGACTATGTGCGCAACAACTTCCGCATACGCCGCTACGTCACGCCCTACTTCGGACTCGAACTCAACATGAAGATATAACTCCTCCAACGTGAAGATATAAGATGACCCGTCTCCTACGATACCTCCGCCCCCTTGCCCCGGTCATGGCCGCACTCCTGGTGCTGCTCACCCTGCCCGCACTCACCGCCTGCCATGCAGACGAGGACGACTACTATACCTCCATCGCCGTCACCGTCGGCGCACCCGAAGGCTGCACCATACTGCAGATGCAGGGCACCGTGCGGCTGACCAATCTCAACAACAAGCAGACCTACTCCACGTCGGCCTTCACCGTGGCCACGGCCAACATGGAGGTGCTGCGCGGCGTCTACTCCGTCGACATCGAGGGCACCGTGCGCTACGCCGACAAGACAGGCACCGTGCGCACGGCCAACTTCCGGGCCTCATCGTCGTACACCGAAGCGCTCGACCACCCCTCGGCCGCCACGCTCGACATCATCCTGCTCTGAACATCCCGTCCCCACCGCACATGGATACAATGATACAACGCCTACTCATACTGTACGCCCTGCTCCTGGCCGCCGCGCTGCCCTCCGCAGCCGCCGACAGCGACACCACCGGCATCGCCGAGCGGCACGCGCTCTGGACCGACACCCGCACCGGACAGAGCGGCAACCCGGCGCTCATGCAGTCGCTCTACACCCACTCGCGCTCGGAAATCGCCGCCGCCTACTCCTGGGCCTCGGCATCGCGCCCCGTGCTCTACCAAATGGGCGACGGACACGCCTTCGCCTCCGTCACGGCCGACTCCTACATCCGGCTCTCACCCACCACCTCGGTATGGGGCGAAGCGTCGTACCGCACCGGCCGCCGACGCAACATCACATGGTGCTCCACGGCCGACTTCCTCCTGCTCTACCCCCACGTCATGGGCGACACGCTCGGCGGCAATCTCAGCAGCGAGCGCTACACCTTCAAGGGCGGATGGGCATCGCGCATGGGACGGCTCACCCTCGGTGCCGCCGCCGACTTCCGCGCCGAGCACGAATACCGCACCACCGACCCGCGGCCCCGCTGCATCGCCACCGACCTCTCCATCGGTCTCGGCGCTACCTACGCCCTCGGACACTATATGGCCGGACTCAACGCCGGGGCACGCTTCTACAAGCAGACCAACAACGTGAAGTTCTACCGCGAGGCGGGCATCATACCCGAATATCAGATGGTGGGACTCGGAGCCGACTACAAACGATTCTCGGGCAGCAACTCCTCGGCCTACTACAAGGCGACGGGATGGAGCGCCGGTCTCGACCTGCGACCCGCCACCGCATCGGGCGCCGTACTCTCGGCCTCGTACACCTACACGCCCTACCGCCGCATCATGCCCAACTACAACGCCCTGCCCATGACCACGCTCTACGTGCAGCGGCTGCTCGGCGAAGCCGGATGGCGGCACACCGCCGCCCGCACACGCTGGAGCCTCACCGCCGTGGCCGACTACGAGCACCGCGCCGGCGACGAGCATATCGCCGGCAACGCCTCGGCCTCCGAATACCGCGTCGTGGCCACCCTCACCACCTACCGCAACCACACCCTCACCGCCTACGCCCAGGCTACCGCCGAGCGCACCCTCCCTCACGGCATCGCCGCCCTGCGCCTGCGCGGAGGCTACACCGACTTTGCCGCCGACTATCTCTCGCCCCACCGCGAGATGGCCTTCGCCAAGGCCTTCGGCGAGGCTGCCGCACAGTGGAAGCACGCCTTCCGCCACGGACAGTGGCTCTCGGCCGACCTCTCGGCAGCCTACCACGCCGGCACATCCAAGCACATCGCCATGCCCTACGCCACAATGGATGCCGCCGCCACCCGTCTGGCCGACAATACCTACGCCTGGCTCACGGCCGACCGGCTCGACATCGCCGCCGCCCTGCGCCTCGACCTGCCGCTCCGCACCCGCGGCATCGGCGGACTCTTCTTCCGCCTCTCGGCCGACTACGCCTCCTCACCCGGATACCACGCCACCACACTCGGCGCCTCTGCCGGACTCTCCTTCTGACAGACAATACAATATATTATATCATAATATCATACAATCACAAAAGAAAGAAAAAGACAATGAGAAAACACCTGATCATGTCCCTCATGGCTCTCGCCACCGCAGGACTCGTGTTCACATCGTGCAGCGATGACGAAAACAACACCCCCGAGAAAACCGCCCAGTATGCCGTAGCGCTCGACATGCCGCTCAACCTCGACAACGCCAAACTCGAGTCGGCCACCGCTACCCTCACCAACGTGAGCACCAAGAAGACCTACACCGCACAAAACTTCCGCCTCTCCGGCACACAGTATGCCGACACCCTCACACTGCCCGAAGGCACCTACAACATCGAGGTCGAAGGTACGGTAAGTTACGACCTGCAGAAGAGCACCACCGACGACGAGACCACCGTGGCCACCCGCACCACCCGCGGCGTGAAGGCTACCCGCGAGAACGTGGCCGTATCTGCCTCGTCTACCGCTGCCGCCGATCCCCTCGCCCTCAGCGTATACGTGGCACAGTCGGGACTCGTCATCTCCGAGATATTCTTCACCGGCACCCTCACGGCTGAAGGCAAGCAGTACTCCGACGACCAGTACTTCAAGGTGGCCAACAACAGCGACACCACCATGTACCTCGACGGCGTGGGCTTCGCCGAGTCGGCCTTCCTCACCGTCGACAAGCAGGACTACAAGCCCAACATCATGGACGAGGCCGTCTCCGTCGACGCGCTCTACATCTTCCCCGGAAGCGGCAAGGACTACCCCATCAAGCCCGGACAGGAAGTGATCGTGGCCGTCAACGCCGTCAACCACAAGGAGTACAATCCGCTCTCCTTCGACCTGAGCAAGGCCGACTTCGAGATCTACGACGAGTCGTCGAACCCCAAGTTCACCGACACCCAGAACCCCGACGTACCCGACATGGTCAACTGGTATGACTACTCCGCCACCTACTTCGCCATGCACAACCGCGGCTTCAAGTCGTACTTCCTCGTCAAGCCCGAGGTAGACAAGGACAAGTTCCTCTCCGACTACGCCTACACCTACACCTACGTGTTCACCTACGGCGAATACTCCTTCGATATGGACGGCGACGCCTTCAAGGTGCCCAACTCATGGGTACTCGACGCTGTCAACCTCAGCATCGCCGACATGTTTGAGTGGCTCGTCACCTCGCCCGCCCTCGACGCCGGATGGGCCCACTGCGGATCGGTAGACCGCGACCAGACCCGCTACGGCAAGTCGGTCATCCGCAAGAAGAACGGCACCAAGTGGGTAGACACCAACAACTCTACCAACGACTTCGAGTCTGACGCCAAGGCTTCACTGCTCGACTGATGCGAAAAGCGGGGACAACCCCATCACAGACAATAAAAAACGTTGATACATCGGTGCCCGGTAAACCATCGCAAGCAAAGAGTCCCGTAGGGACGACAGACTATAGCGTAGGGGCGCGCCCCTACGTTTTGGCATGGTGATTAACAAACCGCCCCTGTAGGGGGCGCAGATTTCAATCTCCGACAATGAAATTATGCGCCCCCTACAGGGGCATCGTTTGAAATCAACGTTGAGATAGGGCCGAGGCCCTATCCTGCAATCTGCGCCCCCTACAGGGGCAATACCGGCCGCCATACATCTTTTCTTACCCCTAAAACGAAAACAATGCGACACATATTTTCCTTTCTCACCCTGTTGGCCTCCGTCCTCACCGCCGGAGCGCAGACCCTGCCCACCGACCCCGCCGTGCGCAAGGGACAACTCGCCAACGGGCTCACCTACTACATCGCCCACAACGCACAGACCCCGCACGTGGCCGACTTCTACATCGCACAGCGCGTAGGCTCCATACTCGAAGAGCCGCGCCAGCGCGGACTGGCCCACTTCCTCGAACACATGGCCTTCAACGGTTCGCGACACTTCCCCGGCGGCAACGACGCCGACGGCATCGTGAAGTGGTGCGAGAGCGTCGGCATCAAGTTCGGACAGAACCTCAACGCCTACACCTCCGTCGACCAGACCGTCTACAACATCTCCGCCGCACCCGTCGTGCGCGAAGGCGTGGTCGACACCTGCCTGCTCATCCTCTCCGACTGGAGCCACGACCTGCTGCTCACCGACGAGGAGATCGACAAGGAGCGCGGCGTGATACACGAGGAGTGGCGCACACGCCGCTCGGGCATGGCCATGCAGCGGCTCATGGAGAACGCCATGCCCACCGTCTACGCCGGATCGAAGTACGCCGACGCCATGCCCATCGGATCGATGGATGTCGTCGACCACTTCGCCTACAACGACCTGCGCGACTACTACCACAAATGGTACCGCCCCGACCTGCAGGCCATCATCGTCGTGGGTGACATCGACGTCGACCGCATAGAGGAGAAGATACGCACGCTCTTCTCCTCCATTGCCGTAGCCCCAGATGCCGCCGAACGCATCTACTACCCCGTGCCCGACAACGACCGCATGATCGTCTACACCGAGCAGGACACCGAGCAGCCCACCACCGCCTTCACCCTCTACATGAAGCGCGAGGCCACCCCGCGCCAGGAGCGCAACACCGTAGAAGACTACACCGGCGGCTACAAGTCGCTACTCGTGCGCTACATGCTCAACGACCGCATCGACGAACTCACCGACCGCGCCCAGCCGCCCTTCATCTCGGGCGGTGTACGCGACGGCGGCTTCTTCCTCGCCACCACCAAGGATGCCTTCAACGTCTTCTGCGTATGCCAGCCCGACAACGTGAAGGGCAGCATCGAAGCCGTCGTAGCCGAGGTGGAACGCGCCCGCCAACACGGTTTCACTGCCTCCGAACTGGCACTGGCCAAGACCGAGATGCTGCGCCGCGCCGAGGTGGAATATGCCTCACGCGACGACCGCCGCAACGGACACATCGTCAGCACCTGCGTGGCCAACTTCTGCAACGGCGAACCGATGCTCTCGCCCGCCGACGAACTGGATCTCATCAAGCGGCTCGACGCCTCCGTCACCCTCGACGATGTCAACGCCGCCGCACGCGCGATGATCACCGACCGCAACCAGATCGTCACCCTCTACGGACCCAAGAAGGACGGTTTTTCATTGCCCACGCATGAGGAAATCGAAAAGACCATACTCGACGCACAGGCCCGCCAGTACACCGCCTACGCTGAAAAGGCCCTGCCCAAGACGCTCATGGCCAAAAAGCCCAAGGCCGGCAAAATCGTCAGCGAGAAGGCCGACAAGCACGGCTACACCTGCCTCACACTCAGCAACGGCATGCACGTCTACGTGCGCCACACCGACTTCGAGGCCGATGACATCTCCATGCGCATCTTCTCGCGCGGCGGACGGTCGCTCTATCCCGACGCCGACGTGCCCTCGCTCTCCTACCTGGCCTCTACCATAGCCGCCTCGGGCGTAAGCACGTTCGACCAGAAGACCCTCGAGAAGATGCTCGCCGGAAAGACCGTGCGCCTCTCACCCTACGTCGCAGAGACCAGCGAGGGCATGAGCGGATCGGCCGACAAAGCCTCGCTCGAGACCCTCATGCAACTCACCTACCTCTACTTCACCGCCCCACGGCGCGACGACACGGCCTTCCAGAGCCTCATCAACCGCCAGCGGTCCTTCCTGGCCAACCGCAACGCATCGCCCACCGTCACCTACAACGACTCGCTCCGCGCCATACTCTACGACAACAATCCGCGTATGGCTCCCATGACCGTCGAGAGGCTCGAGGACGTGAGCCTCGACCGCATCATGCAGATCTACGCCGAGCGCTTCGCCGATGCCGCCGACTTTGATGTCATCATCACCGGAAGCATGACCCTCGACGACCTGCGGCCCCTGCTGCGCACCTACCTCGCCTCCCTGCCGGCCACCCACAAGGCCGAGACCGAAGGCAAGAACGAGCCGCGCCTGCGCCGCGCCGACGAGACCCACCTCTTCACCCGCGCACAGAGCACACCCACCTCTACGACCACCGTCTACATCACGGCCGACATGCCCTACACCGAGCACAACGACATGTGCCTCGACGTACTCTCGCAGACCCTCCGCATGGCCTACACCAAGAAGGTACGCGAGGAGAAGGGCGGCACCTACGGCGTGGGCGTCTCCGGCGACCTCTCGCGCACTCCCTCGCCCGAAGCCCTGCTCAAGATCAACTTCCGCACCGACCCCGCCAAGTACGCCGAACTCATCCCCATCATCTACGCCGAACTCGACAGCATGGCCCAGCACGGACCCTCAGAGGAAGACCTCGACAAGGTGAAGGAATACGAGTACAAGACCTACGGACAGGTGAAGATCATGAACAACTACTGGCACACCGTCATGTACGAACAGGTATTCAACCACATCGACATCGACCACGACTACACCGACCGCGTGCGCGCCCTCACCACCGACGACATCCGCGACTTCGCCCGCCGGCTGCTCGCACAGAAACACCGCATAGAGGTCACCATGCAGTAAGGGAAACGCGCCATGCACATACAATGGCATCGGCACACCCCCAACGCACGTACCAGCCCCGTAGGGGCGGCATAATGCAGGATAGGGGCTTGCCCCTATCTCTCCCAATTACCACAAACATTGCCCCTGTAGGGGGCGCATAATTCAACCCACCCGGGAAATTGAACTATGCGCCCCCTACAGGGGCAATGTTTGTGATGCCAACGAAAAACGTAGGGGCAAGCCCCTACGCTATATTATGCGCCCCCTACAGGGGCAACATTTACCCCCTCAAAAGGAGGATAACACCGAAAAAACACTATCTTTGCATCTGTATTGGCCATGTACGCACGGTGTCTGCACACGCACGGCCAAACACGAATACTACAAGGCCCTTGTAGCGTCACTACAAGGCCCTTGTAGCAACCGTACAAGGCCCTTGTAGAAACCGTACAAGGCCTTTGTAGAAACCGTACAAGGCCTTTGTAGAAACGCCAAAATCACACACTTGCAGTCCGTAAGGAAACAGACCGAAAGCGGTAAGAAAACAAAAGAAAAACCGAAGAAAAAACAACAAACCATCCTATATGAAAAGAATAGCCATCGACATGGGCGGAACCAACCTGCGCGCCGCCCTCGTCACCGAAGCCGGCATACGGCACAAAGTGCAGGCCCCCTGCCCCTCACAGGGCACGGAAGACGAGGTGCTCGAAGCCCTCTGCTCGCTCGTCGCACCCCTCGCCGAAGAAGCCGGCGACGGACTGGAAGGTATCGGCGCGGGCATACCGTCGGTCATCGACCGCGAACTGGGCCTTGTCTACGACCTGACCAACATACCCTCGTGGCGCTGCGTGGCGCTGGGCAAGACGCTGGGCGAGCGGTTCGGCTGCCGCGTGGTGCTCGACAACGACTCCAACTGCTTCACCCTCGGCGAGGCCCGCTACGGCGCAGGACAGGACTACCGCAACTTCGTGGGCGTGACGCTCGGCACCGGACTGGGCGCAGGCGTGGTCATCGACGGACGGATGTGCCGCGGCGAGGACGACGGTGTGGGCGAGATCGGCGGCATACCCTACCTCGACAGCGACGTGGAGCACTACTGCTCGAGCCACTACTTCGCCGAGCAGCTCCACACCACGGCCGGCGAACTGAGTGCCGCGGCCCGTCAGGGCGACGCCGCAGCACTGGAGGCGTGGAACGATTTCGGCCGCCACATCGGACAGATGGTCAAGATTGCCATGCTGGCCTATGCACCCGAAGCCGTCATCATGGGCGGCGGCATCGCCCGGTCGCTCGACCTCTTCGAGGAGGCGACGTACAAGGAGATCGCCACCTTCCCCTACCGCATGGCTGCCAAGCGCATACGCGTGTGGCCCTCGCGCCTCGACGACGCCGCCCTGCTCGGTGCCGCCGCCCTGCTCGAGGAGTAGGGACAGCCCCTGTAAGGGGCGCAGACGTTGCCCACAAAGAAACGCAGACGTTGCCACAAAGAAACGCAAACGTTGCCACAAAGAAACGCAAACGTTGCCCCTGTAAGGGGCGCATACTATAGGATAGGGCTTTAGCCCTATCTCCAACGGATTACGCAAAAAATGCCCCTGTAAGGGGCGCATATTTCAACCATTACGAAAACATTGAACTATGCGCCCCCTACAGGGGCTACGTTTGGGATGTATACGAAAAACGTAGGGCCAAGGCCCTACGCTGTAATCTGTCGTCCCTACGGGACTCGTCGCTTGCGGAATTCGGGACTCGTCGCTTGCGGAATCATTGTTGGAATTCCTTACGTCAAATTCCTACGGGACCCGTCGCTTGCGATATCCTTATTGGGACTCGCTTGTTGTCGTCCTTCTATCTTTTTCCTCCCATCTTGAACTTGTATCCGACGGTCATCTGCAGGACGATGTTGCTGCCCTTGCTGTGCTTGAAGACGTCGTTGGCACCGAGATTGAAGCGTGCGTCGAACATGATGCCGCTGTCGAACTCGTAGGAGACGCCGACAGGGATGGACAGGTCGACGGTGTTGCAGCGGCTCTTGACGTCGAGCGTGCGGTGGTCGGTCACGTCTTCGCTCTTGCCGCCGCCACCTACATCGAGATGGTCTTTGGCGGCGAGGAGGATGCCGGGCTGGAGGCCGACCTTGACGGCGAGTCCGCGCCATACGTAGAAATTGGCGAGCACGGGGACATTGATGTAGTCGAGCGTGAGGTAACTGTTGTCATCGATGTGGAAGGGGGCGGGGCTCCATCCCTCTGCCTTCTCGCGCTTGGCACCCTGGTGGGAGTAGATGACACCGGCGGTGAGACCGAAACGGCGGGTGAGCTGGTAGCCGAACTCCAGTCCTCCGGCCACGCCGAAGCCGCAGTCGGTGTCGGCCTTGACAAAGTGGGTGGTGTGGTCGTCGGTCTTGACGGTGTACATGCGGCCGTAACCGTTGTTGGTGAGCATCGAGGTGTTGAAACCTATTCTCGGGGTGATGGAGAATGAGTGGGGGGCGGGCTGTGCCATGAGTGCCGTTGCGGCCACGAGGCCTGCGGCGAGTGTTGCCAATTTCTTCATAGTGTCGTGTTTTTTAGGCGTGTTCTATAATTTCCACGCATTGTTGATGTTCAGTGGTCTTCGGCGGTTTTTTGATGTTACACGCCGTGCGGATGCTTCTGTGATGCAAGTTGATGTATGTGTGTGTTTTGTGCTTATACTTTGCGTCCGGATACAGTAAGGGGGTGCGGGCCGTAGCCCGCACCCCCCGTGTATGTGGATTTGTTGGGTATGTCGGGTTGCCGTTATTTCTCTACGATCTGCTCAACGAGGAAGATCAAAGGCTTCTGGGCGTCGGTGGTCTTGCTGACCGTGTAGCGTGCCTTCATGGGATCCTTGGCGATGGTCTTTTCCACGTCGCTGGCCTTGACGGTATTCAGCAGGTTGCCCTTTTGCGGGTCAGACTTGCAGATCACCTGTCCCTTGGCGTTGACACCCTGCACCTCGAATGTCAGTTCGGATCCGATCATGTAGGAGGCTTCGGTGAGTTTCACGCCTGACTTGAGGGTCTGATGGATGGTGAGTGTGCCGGTGCTCTCGGGTGTGCTGCTCTTGATGGTGATGGACTTGCCGTTGACAAGTGCTTCGGTGTGCTTCACGCCTGCGCCGTCGGTGTAGATGAGGCTGTTGTCGTAGGTGTTGACGCAATCGTCGGGGAGGTTGGGGGTGATGGTGATGACGGTACCTGCGATATTGGTGTCGGTGACTTTGTTGTCGTCGTCGCTTGAGCAACTGGTCATACCTGTGGTCATTACGGTGGCCATGAGAAGAAGGGCTGCGGCCTTCAGTGCGGATTTCATTGTAGTCTTCATAATCATTCGTTTTTTAAGTGGTTATTTGTATGTGATTTGTTTTTTGCTTCTTGCTCTATTCGTGTACTTGCTTCTTGTTGTACCCGTGTTTGCTTCTTGCTTCTTTTTTGCCCCCTGGCGTCAGGGCATGGCTCGCGCCTTATGGGGTTTCGGTCTCTGGCGTTGTTGTCAGATGACGGGTGCAAAGGTATGGACGGAAGCGTAATGTTCCAAATTTTTTTATAACAAATTTTCGCAAAATACAAAAATAAAACCCCGAAAACTTACGGAATTCCGCGGGTTTTCGGGGTTTTCGGCCAATTTTATATAATATTATGTTAATGGATGTTGATTTTGGCGGGTGTATACGCGCACACGAGGACTATATATATGGGGAAGACTGGTGGAACACGGAGATCGCGTAAAAAAACGTCGCAAGCGAAGAGTCCCGTAGGGACGACAGAGTATAGCGTAGGGCGTGAGCCCTACGTTTTTTATTGGTTGCGTTGTCTATTGCCCCTGTAGGGGGCGCATAATTCATTGTATGAGGTTGAAATATGCGCCCCTTACAGGGGCAACGCTTGAAATATGCCTTTTAAGGTAGGGGTAAACCCCTACCCTCTATTATGTCGCCCCTACGGGGCTTGGCGGGGCTGCGTCTTCCTTTTATGGGGCTTTGCGGGGTTACGTCACCTCCTGCGGCACACGAAAAAACCGCCGTCCGTATGCACGGGCGGCGGTCGCTATGAACAAAGGTCGTACGCGTCACGCGTATGACTTCGAATGTATTCTTTTAGAGCTGGGGACCTGCTGCTACGAGAGCCTTGCCGGCCTCGTTGGTCTCGTACTTCTTGAAGTTCTTGATGAAGCGGGCGGCCAGATCCTTGGCTTTCTCTTCCCACTGTGCTGCATCAGCGTAGGTGTCGCGGGGATCGAGGATGCCTGCGTCAACGCCTTCGAGCTGTGTAGGAACGACGAAGTTGAAGAAGGGAATCTCCTTGGTGGGAGCAGCGTCGATGCTGTGGTCGAGGATGGCGTCGATGATACCGCGGGTGTCGCGGATGGAGATACGCTTGCCGGTACCGTTCCAGCCGGTGTTGACGAGGTATGCCTTGGCACCGCTCTTTTCCATCTTCTTGACGAGTTCCTCAGCATACTTGGTAGGATGCAGTTCGAGGAAGGCCTGGCCGAAGCAGGCGGAGAAGGTGGGAGTAGGCTCGGTGATGCCGCGCTCTGTACCTGCGAGCTTTGCGGTGAAGCCGGAGAGGAAGTAGTACTTGGTCTGCTCGGCGTTGAGGATGCTCACGGGAGGAAGTACACCGAAGGCGTCTGCAGAGAGGAAGATGACCTGCTTTGCAGCGGGACCCTGGGAAGCGGGACGCTGGATGTTCTTGATGTGGTAGATAGGATAGCTGACGCGGGTGTTCTCGGTGACGGTCTTGTCAGCGAAGTCGATCTTGCCGTCCTTGTCTACGGTGACGTTCTCGAGGAGGGCGTCGCGGCGGATGGCGTTGTAGATATCGGGCTCAGACTCCTTGTCGAGGTTGATGACCTTGGCGTAGCAGCCGCCTTCGAAGTTGAACACGCCCTCGTCGTCCCATCCGTGCTCGTCGTCGCCGATGAGCTTACGCTTCGGGTCGGTAGACAGTGTGGTCTTGCCGGTGCCAGAGAGACCGAAGAAGATAGCGGTGTTCTCGCCGTTCATGTCGGTGTTGGCAGAGCAGTGCATGGAAGCCATGCCCTTGAGGGGAAGGAAGTAGTTCATCATGGAGAACATACCCTTCTTCATCTCACCACCGTACCATGTGTTGATGATCACCTGCTCCTTGCTGGTCACGTTGAACACAACGGCGGTCTCAGAGTTCAGACCCAGCTCCTTGTAGTTCTCTACCTTGGCCTTGGAAGCGTTGTATACGATGAAGTCGGGCTCCTGGTCGAACTCGGCCTCGTTTTGGGGACGGATGAACATGTTGGTCACGAAGTGTGCCTGCCATGCCACTTCCACGATGAAGCGCACCTTCATGCGGGTATCCTTGTGGGTACCGCAGAAACCGTCGACAACGAAGAGTTTCTTGTTGCTCAGCTCCTTCTTGGCGATCTCCTTCACTGCTGCCCATGCTTCCTTGCTGGCGCGGTGGTTGTCGTTCTTGTACTCCTCAGAGGTCCACCATACGGTGTCGTGAGAATTCTCGTCGTCTACGATGAACTTGTCCTTGGGCGAACGGCCGGTGTAGATACCGGTCATCACGTTGACGGCACCGAGCTCTGTCTCCTGACCTACCTCGAAGCCTTCGAGACCTTCCTTGGTCTCCTCGTTGAACAATACCTCGTACGAAGGATTGTACAGTACCTCGGTTGTGCCGGTGATACCGTACTTCTCTAAAACTGACTTGTCAAACTTTGCCATTGTCTTGTTTGTTATTTAGAAGTGAATTAGTTGTAAATTCTTTGTAATTTCTCGTTATCTTAAATCCACCGCAAAGTTAGAAAAAAAGTGCTGAAACGTGTTCCTGCCTTCCCTGAAAAAAAACGGACGGATAAACTTTTTTATGTTAAGAAACTTGAAATCGCCCCGCGCCTATCCATGTTTGATATGCCCACTTGACAAAAACTGACGGATTTTCCTTACTTTTGCAAGGACAATGCGGTCGGGCATGCCGCCCGCGGCGTCGCAAGGCAACATTGTGACGGGGGAGGGAAACACCAAGTTGTTTTTCACCGCCACAGAAAAAAGGAATAACATGAAAATCATCAATTTCAGCGAGACCGACTCCATCATCAACCAGTACATGGCCGAGGCCCGCGACGCCGAGTACCAGAAGAACCGCACGCTCTTCCGCAACAACATACGCCGCATAGGGCAGATGGAAGCCTACGAGATCAGCCGCACGCTCGACTACGCCCCCCGCGAGGTACAGACCCCGCTGGGCACGGCCACCGTACGCACGCCAACCGACCAGGTGGTGCTGGCCACCATCTTCCGTGCGGGACTGCCGCTGCACGGCGGTTTTCTCGACGTGTTCGACCATGCCGAGAACGCTTTTGTGAGCGCCTACCGCGAGTATACCGACGAGGAGCACACGAATGTGGGCATACACGTGGAGTATCTCGCCACGCCCGACCTCACCGGCAAGACCCTCATCATCGCCGACCCGATGCTGGCCACCGGCGGTTCGATGGAACTGGGCTACCGCGCCCTCGTCTCCAAGGGCATGCCCAAGCACATCCATGTGGCCTGCGTCATCGCCGCCCCCGAGGGCATAGCGCACATCAAGGCCACCTTCCCAGAAGACCGCACCACCGTATGGTGCGCCGCCATCGATCCGGCACTCAACGAGCACAAGTATATCGTGCCCGGATTCGGCGATGCCGGCGACCTCTGCTTCGGAGGCAAACTCTGACACAAAATGCTTCTCCCCCTTATATAAGAGGAGAAGTGACACGCATAAAAAAACAACAAATCACCCTAAAACTACAACACCATGACCGAAAGAACACTCATCCTGCTGAAGCCCTGCACCGTAGAGCGCAGACTCATCGGCGAAGTCATCCACCGTTTCGAACGCAAGGGCCTGCACATCGTGGGTCTGAAAATGATGCAGCTCGACGACGCCATCCTCTCCGAACACTACGCCCATCTCAAGGAGCGTCCCTTCTTCCGCATGCTCTGCGACTCGATGAAGGCCACACCCGTCGTGGCCGTCTGCGTCGAGGGCAACGGCGCCGTCGATGCCGTACGCGCCATCACCGGAGCCACCAACGGACGCAAGGCTGCCCCCGGCACCATACGCGGCGACTACTCCATGAGCGGACAGCAGAATATCGTACACGCCTCCGACAGTCCCGAGAGCGCACAGGTGGAGATACACCGCTTCTTCCGCGACGAAGAACTGTTTGAGTGGAACGACATCCTCACCCCGGCACTCTACGCCGAGGACGGTGACTGACACTTTTTGGGGGCGGACTTCTGTCTTTTTAAGACGAGCCTCCCCCCCCTTGAAATAACGAAGAAAAACAATGAGCAAGAGAATCATCAACAACTATGACGAGTTCGCCGCCATTCTGGGGCAGAACATCGGCATCTCCGACTATGTGGAACTGACACAGGAGCGCATCAACCAGTTTGCAGACGCCACCCTCGACCACCAGTGGATACACGTCGACACCGAGCGTGCCAAGACCGACAGTCCCTACGGACAGACCATCGCCCACGGCTACCTCACCCTCTCGATGCTGCCCTACCTGTGGAACCAGATCATCGAGGTGAACAACCTCAAGATGATGGTCAACTACGGCATGGACAAGATGAAGTTCGGCCAGGCCGTCAAGTCGGGCCAGTCCATCCGCCTCGTGGCCGACCTGCAGGCCATCGAAAACCTCCGCGGCGTGACCAAGGCACAGATCAAGTTTGCCATCGAAATCAAGGACTGCCCCAAGAAAGCCCTCACCGGCGTGGCCACCTTCCTCTACTATTTCGAATAAACCGCCGGTCACGCCACACATGAAGATAGGCAACATAGAGTTCGGCCCCCGCCCGCTCTTCCTCGCCCCCATGGAGGACGTCACCGACATCGGTTTCCGCCACCTCTGCCGCCGGTTCGGCGCGGCGATGGTCTACACCGAGTTTGTGAGCGCCGAAGCCCTCGTGCGCTCCATCAAGTCGACCGTAAGCAAACTCACCCTCGGCGACGACGAGCGTCCCGTAGGCATACAGATCTACGGACGCAGCGTGGAGGCCATGGTAGAGGCCGCACGCATCGTAGAGCAGGCACGGCCCGACGTGATCGACCTCAACTTCGGATGCCCCGTCAAGAAGGTGGCCGGCAAGGGAGCCGGAGCCGGCATGCTGCAGAACATACCGCTCATGCTCGACATCACACGCGCCGTGGTCGATGCCGTGAAGGTGCCCGTCACCGTCAAGACCCGTCTGGGCTGGAACAGCGAGCAGCTCGTCATGCCCGACCTTGCCGAGCAACTGCAGGACTGCGGCATCGCCGCCCTCACCGTACACGGACGCACACGCGCACAGATGTATACCGGACAGGCCGACTGGACCCTCATCGGACGCATCAAGGACAATCCCCGCATACACATCCCCATCATCGGCAACGGCGACATCACCTCGCCCGAGGAAGCCCGCCAGGCCTTCGACCGCTACGGCGTGGATGCCGTCATGGTGGGACGCGCCACCTTCGGACGCCCCTGGGTGTTCAGCGAGATGCGCGCCCTGCTCGACGGCCAGACCGACTACCGCCCCATGACCGTCGACGAGAAGGTAGACATCCTCCTCGAGCAACTCCACATCAACGTAGACCGCATCGACGAGTACCGCGGCATACTCCACACCCGGCGCCATATCGCCGCCAGTCCCGTCTTCAAGGGCATACCCGACTTCCGCGAGACACGCATCGCCATGCTCCGCGCCAATACCCTCGACGAACTGGAAAGCCTCATCGCACAGGCACGGCAGATGTGCAAGAAGGCCAAGGAGCAGCAAACGGCGGATGTGTAGGCGCACAATCCCGGAATTCAAGGTTTGTTAACACGAAATTAAACCATTTTCACAGAAAAACCCCGAAAACCGGCGGAATTCCGCAAGTTTTCGGGGTTTTATTTTAGCATTTTGCGAAAAATTGTTATCAAAAAATTTGGAGCATTGCCCCGCCCGCCCTACCTTTGCACCCGTCATCCGACAACAACGAAGGATACGCAAACCCAATAAGGCGCGAGCCGTGTCCGGACAACAAGGTTGACAAAATGAAGCAAAACAAGAATACACGAATATAGCAAGAAGCAAAAAACAAGAAGCATACAATAACCCTAAAAACAACGAATGATTATGAAGACTACAATGAAAATGAAATCCGCACTGAAGGCCGCTGCCCTTCTTCTCATGGCTACCGTAATGACCACTGGCATGACCAGCTGCTCAAGCGATGACGACAACAGCACCAAGACCGACAACACCGTGACTGGCACCATCGCCTCCTTCACCGTCGAACTGCCAAAAACAACCGCCTCCATACTCGATGCCACCGTAGAATACACCGACGGCGCAGGCGTAAAGCACACCGAGGCCATCACCGGACAGACCATCGACATCACCAGCACCACACCCAACAGCGAAGGCGACCTCATCGTACGCTGCACCCTCAAGAAAGACGCAAAATACACAGAATCCGCATACCTCATCGGCGCAATGGTCTATAGCCAGATCAAGGCCGTCAACGCCAAAGGACAGGTGATTGCAACCTCCAAAGGTATAGAGGGATTGGCTGTCGGAAGTTCAAAAACACCCGACAAGATAGAAGAATTCATGGCCAAGAATCCTCAAATGAAGATGCACTACATCATCAGCACCAATGATACGGAAGTGAAACTGTCAACAAGAAAAACAGTGGTAAGCGACACCAACGCCAAAGCCAAAACCAAGAGCGTGATATAAATCGCATAAACACAAAGAACAAAAAAGAGTAAAGAACAGAAAATACAGAACGTAAAAACAGAAAAAAGACATACAGAGTCCCCTGTAGGGAGCCGCATCAACAAAAAAACTCGCAAAAGAGCAGATGATGCGCCCCCTGCAGGGGACTCTTCGTTTTGCGATGTTTTGCCCAACCGACCAACCGACTGGGAATGCGTCCCTACGGGTATTCCACGCCTGCCACCACCGGATTTTTCACATTTTTTTATCGCAAAAAAATTCGCCGGACGCAAAAAAAATCGTTTATTTGCAACACAGATACCACACCCCGGACACACTTACACCACAACACTATGGCAAAAGGAAAGAAAGGCCGCCGCCTGAAAAAAGCACAGGTGGAAGAGATGCTCGAACAACTCTTCTCCTCACACCCCGACAAGACCTACTCCTACAAGGAGATATTCCGTACCCTCGGCTTCGATACCCACCCCGCCAAGATGCTCGCCATCGACACCATCGACACCATGACGTGGGACGACTTCCTCACCAAGGTGTCTGACAACGCCTACCGGCTCAACACCGCCGGACAAGTGCAGGAAGGCACCTTCCAGCGCAAGGCCAACGGCAAGAACTCCATCCTGCCCGACGGCAACGACGGCAAACCTATCTTCGTGGCCGAGCGCAACTCGCTGTGGGCCCTCACCGGCGACCGCGTGCGCTTCTCCTTCATGGCCCGCCGCCGCCAGCACATCAAGGAGGCACAGGTCATCGAGATACTCGAGCGCGCCAAGGACACCTTCGTGGGCAAACTCTCCTCCGACCACGACCTCACCGTACTCATCACCCCGGAAAACAACCTGGCCAACTCCATCATCATCCCCCGCCGACGGCTCAAGGGCGGCAAGGACGGCGACAAGGCCGTCGTGCGCATCAAGGAATGGCCCGACGCCGACCACCGCAACATGATCGGCGAGGTGGTGGACATCCTCGGACCCTCAGGCGACAACGACGTGGAGATGAACACCATCCTCGCCCAGTACGGCCTGCCCTACCGCTACCCCAAGGCCGTGGAGGAAGCCGCCGAGAAGATATCCGCCGAGATCACACCCGAAGATATGGCCGGACGCGAAGACTTCCGACAGACCTTCACCTGCACCATCGACCCGAAAGACGCCAAGGACTTCGACGACGCCCTCTCCATCAAGGCGCTGCCCGGCGGACTGTGGGAGGTGGGCGTACACATCGCCGACGTGTCGCACTACGTCACCGAAGGGTCTATCATCGACCGCGAAGCCCAGCGCCGCGCCACAAGCGTCTACCTCGTCGACCGCACCATACCGATGCTCCCCGAGCGTCTGTGCAACTATATCTGTTCGCTGCGCCCCGAAGAGGAGAAACTGGCCTACTCGGTCATCTTCACCCTCGACGACGACGCACAGGTCAGAGCCTCGCGCATCGTACACACCGTCATCCGCTCCGACCGCCGCTACGCCTACGAGGAAGTACAGGCCCTGCTCGAGGACAACGGCGTAGCAGACGGTACCGGACAGCCCGCCCCGCCCGCTCCGCCGACCGGATACAAGGGTGAGCACGCCACCGAACTCATCACCCTCGACCGCCTGGCCAAGCGCCTGCGCGCCGAACGGTTCAAGAACGGGGCCGTGAAGTTCGACCGCGAAGAACTCCACTTCGACGTCGACGAGAAGGGCAAGCCCGTGCGCTGCTACTTCAAACGGTCGAAAGACGCCAACAAACTCATCGAGGAATTCATGCTCCTGGCCAACCGCACCGTGGCCGAGTCGGTGGGCAAGGTCAAGAAAGGACGCAAGCCCAAGACCCTGCCCTACCGCGTACACGACAATCCCGACCCGCAGAAACTCGAGACCCTACGCCAATTTATCGGCAAGTTCGGCTACAAACTCAAGACCGAAGGCACCAAGAGCGAGACCGCACGCTCCATCAACTCCCTCATGGACGCCTGCGCCGGACACCGCGAGCAGGGACTCATACAGATCGTCGCCCTCCGCGCCATGCAGAAGGCCACCTACACCACCCACAATATCGGGCACTTCGGACTCGCCTTCGACTACTACACCCACTTCACCTCGCCCATACGCCGCTACCCCGACACCATCGTACACCGCCTGCTCACCCGCTACGCCAACGGCGGACGGTCGGCCAACCAAAACCACTGCGAGGAACTCTGCCGACACGCCTCCGAGATGGAAATCGTGGCCGCCAACGCCGAGCGCGACTCCATCAAGTTCAAGGCCGTGGAATTCATGTCAGAGCGCGTGGGCAACGTCTACGACGCCCACATCTCGGGCATACAGTCGTACGGCATCTACTGCGAGATCGACGAAAACCACTGCGAAGGTCTCGTGCCCATGCGCGACCTCGACGACGACTACTACGACTTCGATGAGCGCAACTACTGCCTCGTAGGCCGCCGCCACCACAACAAGTACCAACTCGGCGACCCCATACGCATCAAGGTGGCACAGGCCAACATCGAGAAGAAACAACTCGACTTCACCCTCGCCGATACAAGCAGAAACAAAGAAACCAAAGGCACGGCACACGACAGTGCCGAAGACAAAAAGACCGTGAAAGACAAAAAGGCAAAGAAGCCCGCAAGGGGCAAGAAGGCCAGAAAGTAGAGAAAACATACAGAAAAATCCCCGTACCGGAACACTGTTCACGGTACGGGGATTTTTCCGTTCTACCCTTCCACCTTCAACGCACACTCCGGGCAAAGCCCCTTGAGCACATAGTTGACGCCCGTCAACCGGAATCCGTCGGGCAACGGCACGACGGGCACGGCAATGCGCTTGAGACAGAACGTGCGGTGGCAGTGCTCGCAGTAGAAGTGGGTATGCTCGTCTTCTACCGAGCAGTCGCAGTCGTCGGCACATACGGCGTACTTGAGCGTGCCTGTACCGTCGTCGACGGCATGGATGAGACGGTGGAGGAGAAAGAGGGCCAGCGTGCGCGAGATGGTGGACTTGTCGACCGTGGGCAGCAGCCGCTCGAGCGAGGGCAGCGAGACGGTCTCGTCGCCCCGTATCATCTCGGAGAGGATAAGCAGACGGGTGGCCGTGGGGCGGATGCCGCGGTGCTCCAACTTGTGGAGGAGAAATTCCTCGTTGTGCATGGGGATGTGGTTTTTACTGTTTTACAGATTGCGGAACAATACGTGACGATAAAAAAAAATCATACCAACTTATTTTTTTCATCATCACCACAGGAAAAAAATTGCCGCACCCCTGAAACCATCAGAGGTGCGGCCAAAAAGAAGGATATGATACTTTATGAAAAATGTATTTCCTTGTGATCAGTCTGTCATGGCCTTAGGCCTGTGCCTTGGCGGCGATGGCAGCGTCGCGCTTCTTGGCTTCGCGTCCCAGGGTCAGGTAGGCGATGGGCGAGGCCACGAAGATGGACGAGAGGGTACCTACGATGACACCGAGGCTCATGGCGAAGGCGAAACTGCGGATGCTCTCTCCACCGAGGAAGAGGATACAGAGCAGCACGATAAGCGTAGAGAGCGAGGTGTTGACCGTACGGGCCAGCGTCTGGCAGATACTCTCGTTGAAGAGTGAGTAGTAGTCCTGCTTGGGATGCAGGTGGAGGTTCTCACGGATACGGTCGAAGACCACCACCTTGTCGTTGATGGAGTAACCGATGACGGTCAGGATGGCACCGATGAATGTCTGGTCTACCTCAAGCGAGATGGGCAGCCATCCCCAGCAGATGGAGTAGATACCGAGCACGAACACGGTGTCGACAGCCAGAGCCACTACCGAACCTACCGAGAAGGCGAGGTTGCGGAAACGCACGAGGATGTAGAGGAAGATGGCGGCCAGGGCGATGATGACGCTCACGATGGCACCGTAGGTGATGTCCTTGGCTACCGACGGTCCTACCTTGGTAGAGGTGATGATGGAGCCGCCTGTACGGATGTCGGGGTTCTTGAAGGCCTTGACATCATTTTGGGTGACAAGACCGGCCTTCTTCAGCGTATTGAAGAGGATGGTCTCTGCCTCGTCGTCGACAGCGGGATTGTTGCTCTCTATCTTGTAGTTGGTGGAGATACGGATGGTCTTGCCGTCAGTACCGAGGGCCAGGGCTCCGGTGTTGCAGCCGGGGAAGGCTTCGGCGAGCAGTCCGCGTACCTGTTCGGGCTGTACGGGCTTCTCGAAGGCGATGACGTAGTTGCGGCCACCGGTGAAGTCGATGCTCTTGCTCAGTCCGCGTACAGCGAAACTTACTGCAAAGACTACGATGAAGACAGCCACCACGGAGAAGGTGCGCTTCCAGATACCCATGAAGGGGAACCGTACGTTCTGCAGCAGATTGCGCGAGATGGCGGTGGTGAAGTTGAGTTTCGTCCAGCGGTCCTTGTTGAGCTGGTGTTCGTACACGATGCGGGTGAGGAACACGGCGGTGAAGAAGGAGCAGGCGATACCGATGATCAGGGTCGTGGCGAAGCCGCGGATCGGTCCGGTACCGAAGACGTAGAGGATGACACCGGTGATGACGGAGGTCAGGTTGGAGTCGAAGATGGCCGAGAAGGCGTTGCTGTATCCGAGGTTGAGGGCCTGCTTGACACCCTTTCCGGCGCGCAGTTCCTCACGTGTACGTTCATAGATGAGCACGTTGGCATCGACGGCCGTACCGAGCGAGAGCACCATACCGGCGATACCCGACATGGTAAGCGCTGCCTGGAAGGAGGTGAGGATACCGAGCGTGAAGAAGAAGTTGAGGATGAGGGCGCAGTTGGCGATCATACCGGGGATGAAGTTGTACATGGCCACCATGTAGACCATCAGGATGATGAAGGCGATGATGAACGATACAAATCCCTGCTGGATGGACTGGGCACCGAGCGTAGGACCTACGACCTCAGCCTGCACGATGCGGGCGGGGGCGGGCATACGTCCTGACTTGAGGGTGTTGGCCAGGTCCTTGGTGTCCTCGATGGTGAAGTTACCGGAGATGGACGACTGTCCGCCGGCAATCTCGCCGTTGACACGGGGAGCGGAGTAGACTACGCCGTCGAGCACGATGGCGATGGCCTTGCCTACGTTGGCCTTGGTGAGGGCGGCCCAGCGGCGTGCGCCGTCGGAGTTCATGGTCATGCTGACCTCGGGCTGTCCGGTGAGGTTGTTGAACTGGTCTTTGGCGTCGGTCACTACATCGCCCTCAAGCGGTGCGCGTCCGTTGCTGGAGGTCACGCGGATGGCGTGCAGCTCGTAGTAGTTCTTGACGGTGAGTCCGTCGGCGGGCTTGGCGCTCCAAAGCAGACGGCAGTCGGAGGGCAGCACGCTCTTGGCGATGGCGGAGTGGATGATCTTGTTGACCTCGGCGGTGTCGCGCACGCTGGCATAACCTACGGTGCTGAGTGCGCCCTGGCCTGTGGGCTGGAAGATGGCGAAGAGGGGGTGCTGCTTCTTGGCCTCTGCGGTGGCTTCCTGTGCAGTTACCTTCTGTGCGCCGGTCTTCTTGTCGGCCACCTTGAACTTGGGCTGTGCGGCCTTCTCTGCGGCGGCTTCCTTCTCTACGGCAGCGGTGTCGGTCACGGCTGTGGTGTCGGCCTTTTCGGTCTTGCCGCTGAGGGCGGCAGCGGTCTGCTGGTCGATCTGTGAGAGGTAGGGTATGATTTCGTCGGAGTTGTAGGTCTCCCAGAACTCGAGGTTGGCGCTCGACTGCAGGAGGTTGCGCATACGGTCAGGGTCGTTGACACCGGGCATCTCGACCATGATGCGGCCCTGCTGGCCTTCAAGTTTCTGAATGTTGGGCTGCACGACACCGAACTGGTCGATACGCGTGCGGACCACGGTGAAGGAGTTGTCGACTGCGCTCTGCACTTCAGAGCGGAGCACCTTCTCTACCTCGCTGTCGGAACTGGTGGGCGAAACGAGGCCCTGCAGTTGCTGGGTGGCGAAGATCTCGGCCAGTTTGTGACCGGGAGCGGTGCGGTGGTAGGCGTCGATGAAGAGGGTGATGAAGTCTTTCTGGCTGGTCTCCTCTTCGGCCTTGGCTTCCTTCATGGCTTTGGTGAAGCCGGCGTCGGATTTGTGGTCGGCGAGTGTCTCCACTACGTCGGGCACGCTGACCTCGAGGATAACGTTCATACCGCCCTTGAGGTCAAGGCCGAGTCCGATCTGTGTCTCGAGGCACTTCTGGTAGGAGTAGATGCCGAGGTACTTCACGGAGTCCTTGTAGTCCTGCTGAGCGATGGGATCTTCAATCTTCGCGGCCTGTCCGTCGTAGTAGCGTGTGGCTACAGAGAAGGAGAGGTAGAAGATGCTTGCAAGCGTCAGTAGGACGGCGGTTGCAATTACAATTCCTTTGTTCTGCATTTTGTTGTTTTTATGATTTTTTATTTTATGTTCCGAACAAGTCGTGCAAAGATAGTATTTTTTTCAGACTGATGGAAATTTATGGCTCGTTTATCGCCATAAACGCCGTTTTTTTTGGGTTTTGCGCGCCGTATTGTCTTGAAAGGCACACGTTTCGCCGACACTCGCCCCCTCTTGCCGCAGGGTCAGTGCCGGGGACGCTTGCGGAGCACGCACAGCACGGGATAGTGGTCGGAGGCGCTGATGGAGTTGTCTACACGACAGGAGAGGGGTTCCCAGTCGTCGGTGCAGAAGATGTTGTCGATGCGCACGTAGAGACAGCTGTAGTGGTAGGAGATGCCGGGACCGTTGCCCACGGCGGCGTAGCAGTCGGTGAGCCCGCGGCCGACGGTGCGGTGGACGTAGGAGATGGGACTGTCGTTGAGGTCGCCGCAGACGATGGCGCTGCGGGGCCGCCAGCGGTCGACGTAGGCGGCCACGCTGTCGGCCTGGGGCGCACGCAGGGCGGTAGCGGCTCCCAGTTGGCGGAAGAGGTGGCGCGACTCGCCGCCCATCTGTCGGGCGGGCACGTCGCCGTGCAGCATGTCGCGGAAGTTGCGGCGGTCTTCGAGCGAGAGGCCGGTGGTCTCAAGATGATTGACCACAACGGCCACTGTATCGCCCTCGATGAGCAGATGGAAGGCGGCCGAGATATTGCCGGGCGAGTAGTACTTGATGTGCTCCTTGCCGATGATGGGGTAACGGCTCCAGATGGCTACGCCGTCGCCGTCATGGACAACGGTGGCGGTGTCGGTGTAGCGGTAGAGTGTGTTGAGCGCCCTGAAGAAGATAAACTGCTTATCCTTGTTCATGCTGATCTCCTGCAGACAGACGATGTCGGCCTTTTGGTCTCTGATGTAATAGCCGATGTCGCAGCGGTTGTCGGGATGGGTCCAGGTGTCGAGGTAGTAGATGTTGTAGGTGAGCACCTTCACGCAGCCGCTGTCGGGCACTTCGTGCGGAAGGTTGACCGGACAGTAGGTGCGCACAGGCCCATAGCAGACCAGAAAACCGGCCAGCGGCAGGAGGGTGCGGCGCACGCTGACGAGCGCCCAAAAGACGAGAAAGGCGAAATTGGCCACCAGCAGCACGGGAAACACCAGGCCCACGCTGCCCACAAAGGGGTGGGCCACGGGGTCGACACGGTCGCTGTAGCCTACGGCGGCCATGGCGAGTATGGTGGCAAGATTGGCCCCTGCGATGAGACGCAGGGTGAACTTCTTGAGTTTCTTCATCCGGCGGCGGACTTTAGTGACGGTGAAAAAAACAGGTCACTTATCTACGGCTGCTGTCGAAGAGGCGCTGCTTCTCCTCACGGGTGAGCGAGTCGTATCCGTTGCGGCGTATCTTTTCGAGTATGCGGTCTATCTCTTCCTGCTCGGCCTTGCGGCGGGCGTTGTAGTCCCAGTCGGCATTGCGGGTGGTGTCACGGTGGGCAGACTGGGTATTGCCGCGCGATGAGGTACCGTTCCACGACGATCCGCGACGGCGCTCCCACGAGGAACGCAGACCGTCGAAGAACTGCCGTCCGACGTTCGGACCGTACCCCACACCGGGATGGCGGCGCCAGTAGCGTATGAGGAAGAAGCCGAAGACCATACCGCCGAGGTGGGCCAGATGGGCTACGCCGTCACCTGAGGTGAGCAGAGCCATGTATACTTCCACGCCAGCGTAAAGCATGACAAACCACTTGGCCTTGATGGGTACCGGAAGGGGGAAGATGAAGATACGCTCGTTGGGATAGATCATACCGAAGGCCAACAGGATGCCGTAGATCGACCCCGAAGCGCCCACCGTCGTCCAGGCGTTGAGCAACACTGCGTTGGCACGGGCCACAACAAGGGTGTCGGCGGGAGAAAAGCCGGGCAGACTGTCGGCCGCGATGGTCCAGAACTGCACCAGTTGTGCGGCCTCCTGGAAGATTCCGGCACCGATGCCGCACACCAGATAGTAGGCAAGGAATTTCTTCGGGCCCCACGTCCGCTCCACTACGCAGCCGAACATCCAGAGGGCGAACATGTTGAAGAACAGGTGGCTCCAGCCGCCGTGCATGAACATGTAGGTGAACAGTTGGTAGACCTGGAAGTCGGGTGCCAGGAAGAAGTGCAGACCGAAAAGATCGTTGAGGTTTACAAAGCGGCCCGCCATCGTGTAGAGCAGAAAGGCCAGCACGTTGGCGATAAGCAGATTGCGGGTGACAATGGGAATATTTCGCATATCGGGTATGTTCAGAACAGTTGTGGGGCATAGCCCCGTAAATGCAATTACAGATGGCAAAATTACGAAAAAATATCGCTTTGTCCCCCAGACCCCCGCTGCAAAGCGGCTTTTTACGGAATTTTATGCACTTTTTTCCGTTTTTTGTTTGATTTATGGGGGGAAACTCCTAAATTTGCACAACCGCCACTCCCTGTGCCGTTTACCGCCGCACAACGTACGGACGGCCGCCGGAAACGCCCGGTCACACGGAAGCAGGGGAGCGGACGACAATATGTCATTCAACAACAAACAATAACAAGCAATATTATGAACAAGACAGAACTGATCGAGAAGGTGGCTGAGAAGGCCAACCTGACCAAGGCTCAGGCCAAGAGCGCAGTCGAGGCATTTGGTACAACCGTAAAAGAGGCTCTCGTGGCTGGCGACAAGGTACAGCTCATCGGCTTTGGCACATTCAGCGTCAACGAGCGTCCCGCACGCGAGGGTATCAACCCCGCTACCAAGGAGAAGATCACTATCGCTGCCAAGAAGGTTGCCAAGTTCAAGGCCGGTGCAGAAGTTACCGACGCCCTCAACTGATTTCCGGGCTGATAAAGAAACACTGGGGAATACGCATGGTCTGCGTGTTCCCCCTTTTTTTTGTGTGTGCAGTAAGGGGCACATATTTCAACCGTTACGAAATATATTGAATTATGCGCCCCTTACAGGGGCACATCGTTGATAATTCTATCAACACGTAGGGGTAAACCCCTACGCTATAATGAGGGCACTGAAAAACCCGCCCTATATTGAATCTCCCTATGTCGGCATACCATTA
>CAVFEZ010000013.1:0-45475 GCA_963621665.1 Akkermansia muciniphila
GAATTATGCGCCCCTTACAGGGGCTACGCTTATAATGCCTAAGAGAGATAGGGCCAAGGCCCTATCCTGCAATCTGCGCCCCCTACAGGGGCCACGCTTACTTGTTGTCCGAGATCAGGTTCTCACCCGTCATGTCGGCAGGCTGCTCCAGACCCATGATATGGAGGATGGAGGGAGCGACGTCGGCCAGACGGCCGTCCTTCACGGTAGCCGAGTTGTTGTCGGTGACGTAGATGAAGGGCACGGGGTTGAGCGAATGGGCGGTGTTGGGTGTACCGTCGGCGTTGATGGCATTGTCGGCATTGCCGTGGTCGGCGATGATGATGACCTCATAGTCGTTGGCCTTGGCAGCCTCTACCACTTCCTTGACGCAGTTGTCGATGGTGTGTACGGCCTTGGCGATAGCGTTGTAGATACCGGTGTGGCCTACCATATCGCCGTTGGCGAAGTTGACAACGATGAAGTCATACTCCTGGGTACCGATAGCGCCTACCAGTTTGTCCTTCACCTCAGGTGCGCTCATCTCGGGCTTGAGGTCGTAGGTAGCCACCTTGGGAGAGGGCACGAGGATACGGTCCTCACCCTCATAGGGCTGCTCACGGCCGCCGTTGAAGAAGAAGGTTACGTGGGCGTACTTCTCGGTCTCAGCGGTATGCAACTGGCGCTTGCCCTGCTTGGAGAGGTATTCGCCGAGCGTGTCCTGCACGTTCTCCTTGGGGAAGAGGATGTGTACGCCCTTGAATGAGGCATCGTACGGTGTCATGCAGTAGTACTGCAGGCCGGGGATGGTGTGCATGCCTTCCTCGGCGAGATCCTGCTGGGTGAGCACCTCGGTGAGTTCCTTGGCACGGTCGTTGCGGTAGTTGATGAAGATGACCACGTCGCCCTCGCCGATGGTTCCGTCGACGGTGGAGTTGTGGATAGGCTTGACAAACTCGTCGGTCACGCCCTCGTCGTAACTCTCCTGCATGGCGGCCACCATGTCGGAAGACTGCTTGCCCTTGCCCTCTACGAGCAGGTCGTAGGCTTCCTTGACGCGGTTCCAACGCTTGTCGCGGTCCATGGCGTAGAAGCGGCCCACGATGCTGGCGATGTGTGCGCCGTTGGCATCACAGCACTGCTGTACCTGCTCGATGAAACCCTTGCCCGACTTCGGGTCGGTGTCGCGGCCGTCCATGAAACAGTGTACGTAGACGTTGGAGAGTCCGTACTCCTTGCCGATCTCGATAAACTTGAAGAGGTGGTCGAGCGAAGAGTGTACGCCGCCGGTAGAGGTGAGACCCATGAGGTGGAGTTTCTTGCCGGTCTTCTGGGCATAACTGTAGGCGCTGACAATCTCGGGGTTCTGAAGGATGGAACCGTCCTTGCTGGCGCGGTTGATCTTGACAAGGTCCTGGTACACGATACGTCCGGCACCGATATTGAGGTGACCTACCTCGGAGTTGCCCATCTGTCCGTCGGGCAGACCCACATCCTCGCCGCAGGCGAGCAATTGGGAGTGTGCGCTGACAGCCGTCAGATAGTCGAGATAGGGTGTAGGCGTGTTGTAGATCACGTCGCCTGCACCATGTTTGCCGATGCCCCATCCGTCGAGGATCATCAAAAGTGCTTTCTTTGCCATAATATTTTTTTGAGTTTTTCTATAGTGACGTACCCCCTACAGTGACGGCACGCCAAAATGTTATTGTTGAAAATCGGATATAAAAATGAGTACCGTCCATGCCTGTCGCATGAGGACGGTTCACCATGCAAAGTTAGTGGTTTTTGGCCGAATATGCCCCAATACGAAAAAAAATGTGTAAGTTTGCAATCCATAAACGAAACTTTCTATACCATACGATATGAAGATACCATCATTGACCCGCGTGCTCGCCACCGCCGCCACCATGCTGACCGTTATCGCGTTCACGGCATGCAACGAGCGCAAGTTCCATGTGGAGGGCACCGTCACCGACGCCAAAGACTCCACACTATATTTCGAGAACATGAGTCTCAACGGTCCTGTCGTGGTCGACTCCGTACGCCTCGGCGAAGACGGCACGTTCACCTTCGACGGCAAGGCCACCGATGCCCCTGAGTTCTACCGTCTGCGCATTGCCGGACAGATCATCAACGTCGCCATCGACTCCATCGAGACCGTCACCGTCAAGGCCTCCTACCCCACTATGGCCACCGGCTATGAGGTGAGCGGGTCTGACGACTGCGCCAAGATACGCGAACTGGCTCTCCTGCAGATGCAGCTCCAGGGACGCATCAATGCCGCCATTGCCGCTCCCGGACTGGGTGTAGAGGCCGTGCAGGACAGTATCCTCACGTTGCTCGAACAGTACAAGCAGAACGTCAAGGTCAACTACATCTTCAAGGAGCCGATGAAGGCCTACGCCTACTTCGCCCTCTTCCAGACCGTCGCCGCCGGCGGACAGTCTGCCCTCATCTTCAATCCCCGCAACAACGCCGAAGACAACAAGGTGTTTGCAGCCGTGGCCACAAGTTGGGACACCTTCTATCCCGGCAACGAGCGCGGCACCAATCTTCACAATATCGCCATCGAAGGCATGAAGGACGTGCGCATCATGCGCAACCAGCAGGCCGACCGCACCATCGAAGCCAGCAAGGTCAATACCACCGGCATCATCGACATCGCCCTCAGCGACAACCGCGGCAATCTGCAGCGCCTCTCCTCACTCAAGGGCAAGGTGGTACTGCTCGACTTCCACGTCTTCGCCAGCGACAACTCTACCGAGCGCATCATGAGCCTGCGCAATGTCTACAACAAGTACCATAGCCGCGGACTGGAGATCTACCAGGTATCCGTCGACCCCGACGAACATTTCTGGAAGACACAGACCGCCGCCCTGCCCTGGATCAGTGTCCGCGTCGACGACAACACCAGCAAGGTGCTCCGCGACTACAACGTACAGGGCATCCCCACCTTCTTCCTCCTCGACCGCAACGCCAACGTCTACAAGCGCGACACCCAGATCAAGGACCTCGATGCCGAGATTGCGGCATTGTTGTAATGGGGCGAGTCACGCAGGGACGGAACGCAAGCAACGAGTCCCGTAGGGACGTGAACGCAAATGCAGGGGGCGAATTTCCGCAAACAATATTTTCGCAACCAACGAGTCCCGTAGGGACGACAGATTACAGCGTAGGGCCTTGGCCCTACGTTTTTTTATTGATACCCAACGAATTGCCCCTGTAAGGGGCGCATAATTCAAAAAAAATCGTATGATTCGTAAAATTCGTGGTTAATACAACCATGCCCCGTGGTATGATGAACCACGAATTTTACGAATCTCACGAATAAAAAAATGCAATGTGCCGTAAAATTCGCACGACATGTTGAATTATGCGCCCCTTACAGGGGCAACGTTTTGTTACAACGATTGAGATAGGGGTACGCTCGACTTTGTCGCTTGCCTTGGCAAGAACCCCTATCCTGTAATCTGTCGTCCCTACGGGACTCCTTGCTTGCGACATCTCTACTGGGATTCCTTACTTGCGTTCACGTCCCTACGGGACTCACGCTTACGTTTTCTTCCTTCTCCCCACCATCTCCGCTACTTTTTCATCCAAATACCGGAGGAAATCGGGACTGCCCGTCACTTCGATATCGTGGTACAGGCCGAGCACAAAGCGGCCGATGCCGAGATATGAGGCCACCTCGGTCTCGAACAGCCAGTGTCCGTCAGCGTCATCGCGTATGTAGGCGGCAGAGGCGGGGTATTCCTCCATGAGAAGGTTGTGCGACAACTGTCCCAACCGCATTGATACGGGCAGGCGTTCCTCGCCGCTGAACATGAAGATATCCGTGAACACCGTGCGGTGCTCTTCCTCGTGCAGCCACGGTACGTCGAGCAGTTCCACGCTGCCGATACGCGCCAGTTTGAAGGTCTTGTTCACCCCCGTCCGCAGTTCGTGACAACGCACGTCACGATTGTCATCGCCGAGCATGAAAGGTTCGACCACACGGTCGGTCACCGACCCGCTGTGCGGCGACGAGTAGTCGTGCAACGTCACCATGTACTTCTCGGCGATAGCGCGGCGCAAGACGGTGAGGTTGCGGTCTACACGCCGCAGTATTTCGGGTGTGGAAGCATCGGCGAGATTGTAGGCGCGTGCCAGTTTGGTACGCACGCCCTTCGACATAAATCCGTCGGGGTCGGTCATGTCAAGACGGCGGCAGACGTAGGCCGCCTCATCTTCGGTGAGCGCGATATTCTCGTGCAACCGGCGGAAAAACGCCCCGCCACGGTCAAGCCGATAGGTCACGCCGCTCTTGATAAGCGTAAAACCGCAGGTACGCAGATAGTCGAAATAGTAGTAGAGATTGCGTCGCGTGATGCCGAGCCGGTCGGCCAGTTCCTGCGCCGTATAACGGTTGTTGTCGGTAAGCAGAAGGATGAGGTCGAGTTCGCGACCGTATTTGTCCATGCGCATAGTGGTAGTAGACTTGCGATAATAAGATTATTTTGCCTCACCCTCTCCTTCGCCGAAATCGAAGGAGAGCTGGCCGTCGCCCAACAGATTGTACGACTTGCGGTGATAGGGACTGATGCCATGCAGACGGATGCCCTCGCGGTGACGGGCCGTAGGATAGCCCTTGTTCTTCTCCCAGTCGTAGTACGGATACTCGCGCGCCAAACCGTCCATATAGTCATCGCGGAAAGTCTTGGCCAGGATGCTCGCCGCCGCGATGGCCTGGTACTTGCCGTCGCCCTTGACGATGGTGGTATAGGGCAGGTCGTGATAAGGCACAAAGCGGTTGCCGTCGACAATGATGGCCTCGGGGCGCACTTTCAGTCCGTCGAGAGCGCGGTGCATGGCAAGAAAACTGGCCCGAAGGATATTGATTTTGTCGATTTCATCGGGAGTGACCACCCCGACAGCCCACGCCACGGCATCCTCCATGATGGCATCGCGGAGCGCGTAGCGACGGCGCTCAGTGAGTTTCTTCGAGTCGTTGAGCAACGGATTGTTGTAGTCGGGCGGCAGAATGACCGCCGCAGCATAGACACTGCCGGCCAGACAACCGCGGCCGGCCTCGTCGCAACCGGCCTCTATGAGGTCTTTATAGTAATGGGATTCCAACATGGTCTTTTTCATTATTGACAATAAAAGATAAGAATAACGGGGCATCAAACCTAAAACGGGGATGTGGATATAATATTGTTTAACAAAAGTATTTTCAGATGGAAATGTTATTTCCAACTATCTCCGTAAGTTTGCAACCGAGAAAACAAAGACCGGACAGCGCCGCCCACACAGCATACATCGGCGGTACGTCCGGAACAGCAAACACACAAAACTTTTATATATATGGAAAAGAACATCACCTGTAGACAGGACAGCGCAGCGCCGTCCTTCCCGCTTCTCCAACAAGTGCGCAGCCTCGCCCTTCGCGCAGCAGAGGCAGTGCGCAGACACTACTCGTCGACCATGGAACAGGAGTTCACGCTCCGCCAGACGGCGCTGATCATCAATGCGCAGGTGGCGTTCTTCCTGACCGTGCTCCCGGCAGACATGCCTGTCATGATGCGGGCGCTGGTCATCGGGTGGCTCATACACGCCCTTCTGAAATGCAAAGCCGAGATATAGGGCAACCTGTTGTCGGCCCTATACCTCGGTTTCTGTTTGACGCCGGATGCTGCACGTGAGTGCCGCACCCGGCGTTTTTTGTTGATTGTATGTGCGCGTACCGTTCTGTACGCGCATTATTTCCATTCGCTATTTTATTTGCTGACCGTCTTGCGTACCTTGCCGTCGGCTGCACGCTCGATGGTGACACCCTTGGCGGGAGCAGCGATGCGCTGTCCGGCTACATTGTAGCGTTCTGCGACGCTGAAACCGCCGTTTTCTGTCACTTCACCGATACCTGTTGCGGTATCCATGATGGTCACCTCATTGGAGAAGTCTGACTCGCCCTCAGTGTAGACAGCCGTCACACGATAGGTGTGCTTGCCTTCATCAGCCTTGGAGTCGGTGTAGGCGGGCGACTTCACCAGACCTACGTTCACCTTCTGTCCGTCGCGGTATACATTGTATCCGCGCAGCGTGCAACCGTCGGTGGCACCGCCATAGGGCGTATAGGTGAAGTCGTCAAGGAAGAGCAGGGTCTTGCGGTAGACGCAGCGCACAGCGACGTAGCGAGTACCCTCGGGTACGGTGATGCTGTACTGATGCCAGCGCTCGGGCACGGAGATATGGTCGCCGTCGCTGATCTTGACGAAACTGTCGTGGTGGTTATCGGTGGTAGAGGTGAGCACCTGTATCCACTCGAGATCATAGGTAGCACTGTGTGCCCAGAACGATACGGTCTGTGCCTTGCCGTCGAGACGCGGTGTGATGATCCAGTCATCGTTCTCGGTGGGATAGTCGGCCGAAGGACAGATGAGGTACTGGTTGCCCGAGTAGGCCTCGAAGGGATCGTCATAGTTGTCCTCTACCCAAGTGCCGGCATCCACATTGTTGAATACCTGGAAGGCCATCGGTTCACCCTCATGGTCGTAGGCGTTGGGAATACGGGGCGAAGCCAAGGTCGTGGCACCGTCGCCGTCATAGACAGTCCAGTCGCCGATTCCATCGATGATAAACGGGGTATAACCCTCGAAGTCATCGGTCACGGGCGACATCTCCTCACCTTCGGAGGCGGCTACGCTCTGTGCGGCATTCCAAGTCAGGCGTACCTTGCCGTCGGCACCGCGCTCACCCTGCAGTCCGTCGGTGGCAGGCACATCGGGACGACGCACGGAGAATGCGACCTCATCGGAGATATTGTTGGTGACGAGTTCGTCGGAAGGATTGTCAATCTCGGCAAAGTAGACATAGCCGTCTACCTGTGCATCGGCCAGACGTGTGGCGACATTGTAGTCTATGTACTGCTTGCAGCCGGGTTCTACGGTCACACCGGCCAAGGTATCGATCACTTCGCCGTCACGGTAGATGAGCACGCTGTAATCGCTGTTGGCAAAAGTACCGCGATTGAAGACAGATACGCGGAAATGACCGGTTTCACCGATATTCACACGGTGGTTGTCCACGGTGAAGGAGTCGAGGGCAAGGTCGTTGGCATATGAAGACTCGTCGATGGTGATGTTGTCGACATAGATGTTGCGGTAGGCAGATTCCTCGGCATCAGCCGTAGCCAGCAGACCGATACGCGAGAAGGATCCTTCCTGCTTGGGGAGGTGCACCTCACACTTGGTCCAGCCGTTGGAGTTGTCGTTGAGGAAGAACTGGGCGTTCTCCACATCCTTCCATTCACCGCCGTCGGTCTGCACCTGTATGCGGAGATTGTCGTTGATGGCTCCCTCGTAGTCGGGATCGTACCACTGGCTGCGGGCGTAGTAGAACCAGAAGGTCATCGTGGGACTGCTCACCGTGGAGAGGTCGAGCAGCGGAGAGACATAGCGCGACTGCTCACCGGCGTCGGCATATTTCGACTCGGCACGCAGGATGCCGTTGTCGCTGTCCTGGGAAGTGATTTCCTCGTATTCACCGTCTTCATCGTCGGGCATGAGCGTCCAACCGAAGTCATGCACGTCGGCATCGAGCGACCAGGGAGTGGTCATCTTCTGCTTGGCAAACGACTCTGCGTAGGGCAACTGGAGCGGCTGGCCCGTCACCACGCTGGAGGCGGAAGCCTTTTCGCCTACCTCACCGTCGGCCTCGGGCACGACGCTATAGACCAGCGCACGCTGTCCCTCGTCGACAGGATTGGCATCGGTGAAGGTGGTTTCGCTCACCGCATCACCCAGTTTCTCGCCATCGCGATAAACGGAATACTTGAGATGGGTGGCATCGAAATAGCCGTCATGGGCCGATGTTGTAGGCGCAGTCCATGAGAGCGACACACCGCGCTGTGCATTGACGCGGGCAGTCAGGTCGGTAACAGGTTTCGGTGCATCAAGACCGATGAAATCGGCGATTTCCACGAATTCACCGTCTCCAGCCGTATTGTTTGCCACCACCTTATAGGTATTCTCGCCGTGCTCAGGATCGGTATCTGTCCATGATACGGTCTCACCGGGAGCAATGCCCGAGAAGGTCTTGACGGCCGTCTCGCCGCCGTTGCGGAAGACATTGATATCGACAGTACCGGAGAGGGCCTCGTCGGCAGCCGACACGGTGGGAGCGGCAAACGAGAGCGTAGCGCTCAGCGCACCCTTGTCGCCGGGCGTCAGTTCAAGGTTTTCCACATGAGCGGGCACACCCTTGGCCGATACCTCGGTGATACGCACATTGTCTATATCTATACGGTGCATATTGGCGGCACTGTAGGCATAGAAGGCCAGACGGAACTCGCCCGACGCCTGTACATATATCTTGGCATACTTGGTACCCGAGTTGGCCTTCACCACATTGGGGAAGTCGGCGAGCACCTTGGTGAAGGTGGTCGTGTCGGTGCTTGTACCGAGCAGCACACGCAGGTTCTCCGTGCGCGTCATGATGCCCATATAGAACTCAAGTTCGTAGACCTTGTCGCCATCGAGTTGGAAGGCGGGCGAGATCAGCCAGTCGTCACCGGGCAGTCCGGTCTGGTTGTCGAGCATGTAGGAAGCCTTCTTGCTGAGGTACTCCCAAGAGCGTCCGCCGTTGCCGTCAACGATGGTCCACTGGTTGAAAGCGTCTTTCGAATCAAAGGTCTCTTCGAAGATGCTGTCGCCCGTTGCCGCAAAGGCGGAAACGGAAGAAAGCAGTGTCAGCGCTGCAGAAATCAGCGCCTTTCGTCCATTCTGAAATAAAGTTATTCCCATAAGCAACTTTTTGTAAATAAATCTGCCGCAAAAATAGCAATTTTCTCCTATACCTATCAAATATAGAGGTACGGCAATACTACGGCAGTGAAAAGAAGGTTGCAGTTTTACGCCATTTCATCGGTAGCGATATGGGCAAGAAACTGCTGCAGGTTGGCTTCGGGCGCAAGTCCGAGTTTTTTCCGCAACCGGTTGCGGGAGGACTCCACACTGCGCACCTCCTTGAAGGTGAGGGCGGCAATCTCCTTGGTGGTCATGCCCAGATGGAGATAGGCGCAGAGCCGGAGATCAGACTTGCTGAGGGAAAAGCGTTGCGAGAGGCGTTGCAAAAAACCCGGATGCACCTCATCGAAGTACACCCGGAAATCGTCGCCGAGTGGTTGGTCGTTGAAGTGCTGCAGACTGCGCACCACCTCGCCCATCTTCTTGTCCACCTCCGCAGGGATGCCTTTGGCCGTGCGGAGAGCGGAGATATCGTCGCTGATGCGGCGGTGAAACTCATTGACGGTGGCCAGGTCGAGCGTGTACGACGTGAGTTGGCGGTTCTTGTGATCGATCTCGAGCGACAGTTCTCGCTGCCGGCGCGTATGCTCCTCCTGTTCGTAGGCCAGCAGACGGTCCTGCTGCTGGCGGATGAGCGCATTCTTGCGCTTGTCGGTCCGTTGCCGGCGGAGCAGCATCACGACAAGCACGGCCAGCACCACGAGGAAGACGAGCACTACATAGATGAGTGTAGTGCGGCTTGCCACCGTCTGCTGCAGACCCTCATTGCGCTGTTTGAGGCGGTCGGCATCGTAGGCCACGAGCAGTTGCTGGAGTTGGGCCTCACTGTTGGAGTTGCGCAGGGAGTCGGAGAGTGCCTGGTAATGGAGTATATCTCGGAGGGCGGCCAGTGAGTCGTTGAGACAAAAGTGTATCTCGGCCAACTGCACATACGAGTTGGCCTGCATATCGAGCGGCACACGGGGAAGCAGCGAATAGATGCGCGGAAGCATGCCGAGCGACTCGCCACGGTGTCCGAGCCAGGCCTTGACAAGGGCCATATTGAGCGAGGTCTGCACGGTGCGGTGGTCAAACGGCTGTCCGGTCTGCAGGTCAAGGGCCGTCTGCAGTTCGCGCTCGGCAAGGGCGAGACGGTTCTGACGGCAGTACACGTCGGCCCTGTTGGTGAGTATCATCGACCGCCCCAACAGATCGTCCTGCGGCGAATAGACCAAGGCGAGGTCTATCTGCCGGAGCGCACGTTCATACTGGCCTTGCTCGGAGGCCATCAGTCCGAAATTGTTGTAGTTGTTGCGTATGGCGGAAGAGTCACCGAGGGCGAGGTTGATGTCGAGCGACATCTGCAGAAGATCGGCGGCCTGCTCATACTCGCGGCGCGAAAAATAGATGCCGAACACACTGTTGTAGAGCGAAGCGAGCCGCTGGCGGTCACCGAGCGTCTTGGCCAAGGCGATGGCACGCCGGTAGTAGGAGATAGACTGATGGTTGTTGCCCAAAGCGTGATAGTCAGATGCCCCGCACATGAGGGCACGCATGAGCAGCACGGAGTCGGTACGGGTGGCTCCAGAAGGCGGAAAACCCTCGATGAAATGGTTCAAAACGAGAAGCGAGGAGGCTGTTTCTCCCTTCTCGGCCAATGCTTCGCCCCGCTCCACATCGCTCTGCCGACCCGCCGCAAGGCACACGACGGAAAAGAGTATCGGCATGACGAGAGTGCAAAGCGTACGCAACATAGGCAACTATTGGAGAGTATACGGGAGGCGGAGCGGAACAAAAAGCGCGTCCACTAAAATCAAAACATCTGGCTGACACGCTTGACACCGGCCACAAGAGCGTCTATCTCTTCGCGTGTGTTGTACATGGCGAAGGAGGCACGCACGGCACCCTGTATGCCAAGGCGTATCATGAGGGGCTGGGCGCAGTGGTGACCGGTGCGCACGGCGATACCGAGGCGGTCGAGCAGCGTACCCATATCGAGGTGATGGATATCGCCGACGAGGAACGACACGACGGCATCCTTGTGGGGAGAAGTGCCAAAAAGTCTGATTCCATCGATAGTCTGCATCTGTTCCATGCAATACTGCGTGAGATCACGCTCATGGGCGGCGATGGCATCGAGACCGATACGGTCGACATAGTCGAGGGCCGTAGCGAGACCGTGGGTGGCTACATAGTCGGGCGTACCGGCCTCAAACTTGAACGGCAGGCGCTCGAAGACTGTCTTCTCGAAACTCACGCTCTCGATCATCTCGCCGCCACCTTGATACGGGGGCAGGCGGTCGAGCCACTCTTCCTTGCCGTAGAGCACGCCTATACCGGTAGGCCCGTAGATCTTGTGACCGCTGAAAGCGAAGAAGTCGCAGTCGAGGTCGCGCACGTCGACACGGAAATGGGGAGTAGACTGGGCGCCGTCGACCAGCACGGGTACGCCGTGCTCATGAGCGATGGCGATCATTTCGCGCACGGGATTGACCGTGCCGAGCACGTTGCTCACATGGGCGACGCTGACAAAGCGGGTACGGTCGGTGAAGAGATTGCGGTAGTCGTCGAGCGAAATTTCGCCCATTTCATCGATAGGAACGACCTTGATGGCGATACCGCGGCGGGCGGCCTGCAACTGCCAGGGCACGATATTGGAGTGGTGCTCCATGGTGGTGATGATGACCTCATCGCCCTCGTGCATAAACTCCTCACAGAAAGAGGACACCACCAGGTTGATGCTCTCCGTCGTGCCGCGCGTGAAGATGATCTCCTCCGTTTTCCCGGCATTGATGAAGCGGCGCACCGTCTCGCGGGCAGCCTCGTGCAGGTCGGTGGCCTGCTGCGAGAGATAGTGTACGCCGCGGTGCACGTTGGCATTGACGTTAAGATACTCGTCGCGCATGGCGTCGAGCACGCAGAGCGGTTTTTGGGTGGTGGCGGCGTTGTCGAGGTAGACGAGCGGGCGGTCGTAGACCGTGCGGGAGAGTATGGGGAAGTCGGCGCGTACTTTTTCGATATCGTACATGGTGGGCAATTTTGTCAATGATTATTTGCAGAGTTTGCCAGTGGCTATTTGCAGAGTTTGCAGCCGTCGCACTTGCTGAGTTCGCCACGGAAGCGTTTTTCCACAAGATAGTGCAGGCGGTCGCGCAGCGGTTCGAGACGGATACTGTCGATGACTTCGCCGATAAAGGCCAGTTCGAGCAGCAGTTTGGCCTCGCGCTCGCTGATGCCGCGCTGCCGCATATAGAAGAGGGCGGCATCGTTGAGTTGGCCCACGGTAGAACCGTGCGAGCACTTCACGTCGTCGGCGTAGATCTCGAGCATCGGCTGGGTGTACATGCGGGCCTCGCGGGTGGCGCAGAGGTTCTGGTTGACCTCCTCAGAGGTGGTCTTCTGCGCACCGTGGCGCACGAGCACACGTCCGGCGAAAGCGCCGACCGACTTGCCGTCGAGCACATACTTGTAGCGCTCGTGACTGGTGCAGTGGGGCACGCGGTGGTCGATGAGCGTATTGTTGTCTACGCGCTGGGTCTTGTCGGCGATGACACAACCGTTGCACCAACACTCGGCTCCCTCGCCGCTGAAGGTGAGGTCGAGACGGTTGCGGGTGACGCCGTTGTGCAGGGTGATGACATTGTGGTTGACGCGCGAGCCGGCCTGCTGGTCGATATAGACATTGCTGACACGCGTATTGTGGATGTGGGTCTCCTCCATGCAGTAGAGGTCGAGTGCGGCCCGCTCGCCCACAAAGGCTTCGATGACCTGGGTGGTGAGGAAGTTGCGGTCGTCGGCGGCATGGTCACAGAAGAGGAGTTGCGCCTCGGCACCTTCCTCGACGACGATGAGCACGCGGCGGTTGACCATCAGCGGCACGTCAGAGCGGAGGATATTGATGATCTGCAGCGGTTTCTCCACCCTCACGCGGCGGGGCACATAGACGAGCAGACCGTCCTGGGCCAGCATCGTGTTGAGCGCGGTGATACCGTCGTCGGCCGTGGCAGCCAGACGGGAGTAGTACTTGGCGACAAACTCGGGGTGGGCTTCGGCGTAGGCCGCGAGCGAGTCGACCACCACACCCTCGGGCAGAGCCGTCTTGGGCAAGAGCCGGTTGTAGAAACTGTCGTTGACGACAAAGTAGAGTTGCGTGCTGAGGTTGGGCACATCGCAGCGGAAAGCCTCATAGGGATCGACGGGGATGTCGAGGCGCTGGAGGTTGAGTCCGTAGTCGGGGGCGAAGAGGGCCTGCATGTCGGTATACTTGTACCGCTCTACATGGCGTGTGGGAAATCCCAGGCGGCGGAAGTCGTCGAAAGCCTTGTCGCGCACCGCATTGAGGGCGGCGGCACTGTGCTTTGCGATCAGATCGCGCGACTGGGTATAGAGGTCGATGTATTGCTGTTCGCTTTGCATTTCCATCTGTTCTGTGGTTTTACGGTGGGCTGAAATTCGCCCTATTGTGTCTTGTCGTATCGTTAGGAGCGAGGGGGAAAGGAAGGGTGTCAGTCCTGTCCGTCGACCTCGGCCTTGATCCAGTCGTAGCCGCGCTGCTCGATCTCCTTGGCGAGTTCGGGTCCGGCGGTCTTCACGATGCGGCCTTTGTAGAGCACATGCACGACATCGGGCTTGATCATGTCGAGCAGACGCTCGTAGTGGGTGATGACGATGGCCGAGGTCTCGGGGGTGTGCATCTTGTTGACACCGTCGGCCACGATGCGCATGGCATCGACATCGAGTCCGGAGTCGGTCTCGTCGAGGATGGAGAGTTTGGGCTCGAGCATGGCCATCTGGAAGATCTCGTTGCGCTTCTTCTCGCCACCTGAAAAGCCCTCGTTGACGGAGCGGCGGGTAAACTTGCTGTCGAGTTCCACGATGCGGCGCTTCTCGTTCATGAGTTTCATGAATTCCGATGCCTTGAGTTCGGGCAGTCCCTGGTACTTGCGTTTCTCGTTGACGGCGGCCTTGAGGAAGTTGGTCATCGACACGCCGGGGATCTCCACGGGATACTGGAAGGAGAGGAAGAGGCCCTCGTGGGCGCGGTCTTCGGGTTTCATGGCGAGCAGGTCCTTGCCGCCAAACCATGCCTCGCCGCCGGTCACCTCATAGAGGGGGTTGCCGGTGAGGACGGCAGAGAGGGTGGACTTGCCCGACCCGTTGGGGCCCATGATGGCGTGTATCTCTCCGTCGGGGATGACGAGGTCTATTCCGCGCAGTATTTCCTTGCCTGCGATGGAGGCATGGAGGTTCTTAACTTCTAACATATCTTTCGTTTTCTGTTTTTTTCTTTTTACATTTTCCGTCCTTGTTTCCGTCAATAGGAGTCGAGCGCATGCTGGAGACTGTTCTTCCGGTGCTGGGTCTTGGTCTCCTTCTTGGCCGTCGCATCAGCGTCGTAGATACCGAAGGCCATCTGGATGAGGTCAACAAGACAGTTGGCGGTCTCCTCGCCGCTGACATGGAAGGGGAAGGATAGTTTCAGTGCGACCTGGACGTTGTGGCGGTTCATATTGGAGTGCAGGCTGTAGGCACCGGAATGTCCGGAATAGGTGGTGCTGACATCAGCCTTTCCATCCACGGCAAGCGGGAAACCGTACTGCACCTCGAGGGCGACCGACGAGAGGATATACACGTCGAAACCTACCGTCGGGGCGACGCTCAGGAAGGGAGCGCTGACGGTGTAGTCGCGCTTATAGCCTTGACCGCCCTGGTTGCCGTACACCATATCGAAGTTGCCTGTCTTCTGGCGCTGGGCCACATTGCCATAGGCCATCAGTGCGGCATAGGGTTGCAGGGCGCACCGACGCGACAGGGGATAGTAGCGGGCACCGAGGGTGATATTGTGCATCTTGACCGACACGTCGCCGTCATACCATGCGAGCGTCTCCGACATATAACCGCCCAAGACGGAGAAATGGTCGGACGGCAGATAATACTCCGCCATCACCGCAGAACCGGGCGAGTCAAACGTGGAGAAGGTCTCCGTGTAGAAGTCGGGCTTGGCATGGTCGCCCACCGTCGGACAGGAGATGCTCATTCCGGCGATGACGGCCCAGCGGCGCGGGGTCTCGTCGTCGGCGGCACTGACGGTGACGGCCGAGACGGCAAGGAGAAGGAGGGTGATGAGTTTTTTGACAGTCATAGGGGTCTTGTTTTTTCTATCCTACCGTGCCTTCGAGCGACACGCTGAGCAGTTTCTGCGCTTCGACGGCAAACTCCATGGGAAGTTTGTTGAGCACCTCCTTGGCGTAGCCGTTGACAATGAGCCCGACGGCCTGCTCGGTGGGTATGCCGCGCTGGTTGCAATAGAAGAGTTGGTCTTCGGATATCTTCGACGTGGTGGCCTCGTGCTCTACGACGGCCGTGTCGTTGTGGATGTCCATGTAGGGGAAGGTGTGGGCGCCGCAGTCCGACCCGAGCAGGAGGGAGTCGCACGAGGAGTAGTTGCGGGCGTTCTCGGCACTGGATGTGGCACGCACCAGTCCGCGGTAGGAGTTCTGGCTGTGTCCGGCGGAGATACCCTTGGAGATGATGGTCGACTTGGTGTTGCGGCCCATGTGTATCATCTTGGTACCGGTGTCGGCCTCCTGATAGTGGTTGGTGACGGCGACGGAATAGAATTCGGCCTGCGACCCGTCACCGCGCAGCACGCATGAGGGATACTTCCAGGTGATGGCCGATCCGGTCTCGACCTGTGTCCACGACAGTTTGGCATTGACACCGCGCAGGTCGCCGCGCTTGGTGACGAGGTTGAGCACGCCTCCGCGTCCCTGCTCGTCGCCGGGATACCAGTTTTGTACGGTGGAGTACTTCACCTCGGCATTGTCCTTGACGATGATCTCGACAATGGCGGCGTGCAGTTGGTTCTCGTCGCGCATCGGGGCGGTGCAGCCTTCGAGGTAGGAGACGTAGGCATCGTCGTCAGCGATGATGAGGGTGCGCTCAAACTGTCCGGTGTTGCGGGCGTTGATGCGGAAGTAGGAACTGAGTTCCATGGGGCAGCGCACGCCCTTGGGGATGTAGACAAACGAACCGTCGGAGAACACGGCACTGTTGAGTGCGGCGAAGAAGTTGTCGCGGTAGGGCACAACCGACCCGAGGTACTCGCGCACGAGGTCGGGATGCTGCTTGACGGCCTCGCCGATGGAGCAGAAGATGATGCCCTTCTCGGCCAGGTGCTGACGGAAGGTGGTCTTCACCGACACGGAGTCCATGATGGCATCGACGGCCACGCCGCTCAGGGCGAGCCGCTCCTCGAGAGGGATGCCGAGTTTGTCGAAGGTCTTCATCAGTTCGGGATCGATCTCCTTCTTCTCGTCTTTCTTCTTGGCCAGCGGGTCGGCATAGTAGGAGATGGCCTGGTAGTCGATCTCGGGCAGATGCACGTGTCCCCACGTGGGCTGCTTCATGGTCTGCCAGTGGCGGAAAGCCTTGAGACGGAAGTCGAGCATCCACTCGGGTTCACCCTTCTTCTGCGAGATGAGCCGCACGACATCCTCGCTGAGTCCTTTGTCTATGATATCGGTCTGCACGTCGGTGGTGAAGCCGTACTCGTATTTCTGCTCGGCCACTTGGCGCACAAACGCGTTTTTCTCGTTGTTCTGTTCCATTTTTTATCTTGCAGACGGGACTGCTCCCGTCCATCCGTTTTAAACTGCAAAATTACGAAATAAGCCCCTATTTACCGAATATTCAGCCTACTTTTTGGCCACGCCCGTCCTGTGCGTACACGGATAAGGGGATAGAGTTTTTCTTTCGAAATACTACAAGGGCCTTGTACGGTTGCTACAAGGGCCTTGTACGGGTCGTACAAGGCCTTTGTAGGAAAACGGTGGAGACCACGCAGAAATGACGTGTTGCGTAGGGGGATGTTTTGAATGATTAGGGCGTTACCGTAGGGATTTCGCAAACTGCCGTCCCTACGGGACTCACGCTTGCGAAATCCTTATTGGGACTCACGTTTGCGAAATGTCGACGGGACTCACGATTGTTTGCGATATTATTACCAAACAACCATCATCAGGGGAGGGGCGTATTCTACAAATTGGGACATGCTCTACAAAATGCGGCCCACCAACTGTAACTTGAGAACGGGGTAATATTTCCAGTTGTCGATAAACTTGGAGATGTCGTCTTTGGCCTTGCCCGATGTCTCGGACATAATCTTGTTGATGTCCAGTCGCTGGTTGTCTTGGTAGACCTTCAGTGTTCCCATAAACTGGCAACCGAGTTCGACACGGAAGCCCACACGGTTTTTGGGTACGAGACGTCCGAAGCCCAGTCCGACATAGGGACGGAAGGAATTGCAGCGGATGTCGCCATTGATACTGCAGTTGTCGTTGAGTCTGAGGTTGTAGTCAGAGATGGCCACGCTTACCTGATCCAAGATGGCTTGCTTGTAATCGGGATACTGACTGACAAACGCTTGCAGTTCGTCACTGTGACCGCCCACCTTAGCGATCTTGCTACCGCCGAAGGAGAAGCCGGCGGCGATAAACCATTTGCTGTTTCCGCCGAAGGGATAGACATTGGCCTTCACATGAACGGTGGTACGGGAGAAATCGGCATGGGCCGTGACGGTAGACACGGGCACTTCCACCTGCTGGCCCTCGATATTGACGCTGCCCTTCACATTCAGGTCGAGGTCACCATTGAGTTTGAAGGCAGGCATGAAGTTGACTCCGGCCTCAAATTCAAGAAAATTGGTAAGCGGTGCGGCCACCCCTACCCCGATACCTTCTGTTCCGGCACCGACGTTGACACCGAGATGATTGAACACCTCTCTCTTGAACTGTGCGAAACCGCTGGTGGCAAGCATGAGGCTGAGAGCAGCCATGGTCAGTATTCTCTTCATTGCAATTTAATTGTTTGAGTCAGTCAACATGATATGGAAACTTATCTTCTTATTGTACTTTACTATAGATTTGTGCTACCTCGGCGGACGTGATGAAGATGCAGCAGTCGAGTGACGGGTTGGTCTTGCTGACGTAGCGGTAACTGATGCCTTTGTTGCACTGCACGCAGAGTTGCATCATCACCTGCATGGTGGGGTCGTTGGGATTGAGGGCCGATACGATGTTCTTCTTGATGGCCTCCTTGTTTTGGTTGGCGGCGGCGATAGACATGACGCGCTCATCGACGGTGATGTGCGACACTACATAGGAACCGGCAATATTCATTCTTTCCATCACCATGCCCTCGGCTATCTGTATGGGGCACTGGTTGTTGGTGACATCACACTGGGCCTGTAGCGCCGTCAGCGGATCGCGGTTTTCCTGCGTGGCCATATAGTTGACCTCATCGGGAGTGAAGTGTACACGGACGATGGTGCCCGAGGTCTTGCCCTTGTAGACGAAGGTGGCGCCTGCATGCTCGGCAGCCATCGACTTGAGAAGTTCGGCCAGTGCGCCGGTACTGTTGGCCAAGGTGACCTTGGCGTTGGCCTTGGTTGTGGTGGGGTTGTCGCGGAGGTTTTGGAGATTGACGTACTGCTCGTTGAGCGAGTAGGTGAAATTGACATCTCCCTTCTCGTAAGCGACGGAGGTCAACTCGCCGGAGATGCCTGCCGAGATGGGACACTGCGCGTTGAGGTATTTCAGGATTTCAGCGAAAGTGTCATCGGCCATGACGGGAAGAAGGGAGAAAACGAGGAGGAGGATGGTGGTCAGTATCTTTTTCATCGCGGTATGCCCTGGTGTGTGTCGGGCGCAACTTCTTGGTGTTTCGGGATTGGAGTTTTGGTAGCGGGTTCCGCAATACAGAACCCGCCGAAAGGAGCGTGTGTGGTTGAGGGCAATTCTGACTGTCGACTCTACAAAGTTAGTGTTTGTCCGTCAACCGTACAAATGCGGAAAGCACCGGTTGGGAACGAATGGTGCTGTTTCGTGCATAAGTGGATAAAAATCGTGCGTAAAGTGATAAAAATGTTGGAATATATCCGTACGTTCGTAGGGGGGGGGATACACAACCATTCGTGGGGCAATATACAACCATTCGTGGGACAACACACAATCAGCCCCGTAGGGGCGGCATAATACAGGATAGGGGCTTGCCCCTATCTCATCCTATGCGACAAATATTGCCCCCGTAAGGGGCGCATAATTCAATGTTTCGCAAGAGGTTGAAATATGCGCCCCTTACAGGGGCAACGTTTGAGATATGCTATGAAAGATAGGGGCAAGCCCCTATCCTATAATATGCGCCCCTTACAGGGGCATTTCTATTTTGCGCCCCTTACAGGGGCAATATTCAAATTCTTAGAGTGTCTGCTTGACCTCGATCTCCATGAAGGTCTCGAGGATGTCACCCTGCTGGATGTCGTTGAAGTTGACGAGCGAGATACCGCACTCGAAGTTGACGCCGACCTCCTTGACATCGTCCTTGAAACGCTTGAGGGCGTTGATGGGGGCGGTGTGTACGACGATACCGTCGCGTACGACGCGGGCCTTGTCGGTGCGGTGTACCTTGCCTTCGGTGACGTAGGCTCCGGCCACGGTGCCGACCTTCGAGATCTTGTAGACCTCGCGTACTTCCACCTGTCCGGTGACCACTTCCTTCTTCACCTTGTCGAGCATACCCTCCATGGCCGACTTCACGTCGTCGATGGCGTCGTAGATGACCGAGTAGGTGTTGATCTCGACGCCCTCCTGCTCAGCCTGCTTGCGGGCGGCGGCAGAGGGACGTACCTGGAAGCCGACGATGATGGCATCGGAGGCATCGGCCAGGGTGACATCGCTTTCGGAGATTTGTCCGACAGCCTTGTGGATGACGTTGACCTTGATCTTCTCCGTCGAGAGTTTGATGAACGAGTCGGAGAGGGCCTCGATACTTCCGTCGGTGTCGCCCTTGACGATGATATTGAGTTCCTTGAACGATCCGAGGGCGATACGGTGCGAGATGTCCGAGAGGGTGAGTCGCTTCTGGGTGCGCAGTCCCTGCTCGCGCTGCAGTTGCAGACGCTTGTTGGCGATGTCGCGGGCCTCCACCTCGGTGTCGAGCACGTGGAAGGAGTCGCCGGCGGTAGGTGCGCCGTTGAGACCGAGGATGATGGCGGGCTCTGCGGGTCCGGCCGATTCGATGCGGGCGTTACGCTCGTTGAACATGGCCTTGATGCGTCCGTAACTTGTTCCGGCGATCACGTTGTCGCCCACGCGCAGTGTACCGTTGGACACGAGCACGGTGGAGACATAGCCGCGGCCCTTGTCGAGCGACGACTCGATGATAGATCCGGTAGCCTTGCGGTTGGGGTTGGCCTTGAGGTCGAGCATTTCGGCTTCGAGGAGCACCTTTTCGAGGAGTTCCTTGATGCCCACGCCCTTCTTGGCGCTGATCTCTTGGCACTGGTACTTGCCGCCCCACTCTTCTACGAGGAGGTTCATGCCGGCGAGTTCCTCGCGCACGCGGTCGGCGTTGGCTCCGGGCTTGTCGATCTTGTTGATGGCGAACACCATCGGCACGTTGGCGGCCTGTGCGTGTGCGATGGCCTCCTTGGTGGTGGGCATCACGGCGTCGTCGGCAGCGATGATGATGATGGCGATATCGGTGACCTGGGCACCGCGGGCACGCATGGCGGTGAAGGCCTCGTGTCCCGGGGTATCGAGGAAGGTGATGCGGCGGCCGTCTTCCAACTTGACGTTGTAGGCACCGATGTGCTGGGTGATACCTCCGGCCTCACCGGCGATGACGTTGGTCTTGCGGATATAGTCGAGCAGTGAGGTCTTGCCGTGGTCGACGTGTCCCATGACGGTGACGATAGGAGCGCGCGACTCGAGATCGTTCTCGTCGTCCTCGGCTTCGGTGATGGCTTCCTGTACTTCTGCGCTGACGTACTCGGTCTTGAAACCGAACTCGTCGGCCACGAGGTTGATGGTCTCTGCATCGAGGCGCTGGTTGATAGACACCATGATGCCGACGCTCATGAGCGTTCCGATGACCTTGTTGACGGGCAGGTTCATCATGTTGGCCAGTTCGCTGACGGTCACAAACTCGGTGAGTTTGAGTGTCTTGCTGTCCTTGCTCTCCTCGCGCATTTCTGCGTCGAGACGTTCCTGTACGGCTTCGCGCTTCTCCTTGCGGTACTTGGCGCCCTTCTTGTTCTGGTTCTGCTTGTTGGTCAGACGGGCGAGGGTCTCCTTCACCTGACGTGCTACGTCTACGTCGTTGACCTCAGCGGGCTTCTGCGAGCGGTTGCGCTGCTTGTTTTTCTTTTTGCCTGCTCCGCCGTTGTTATTGTTGTTGTTATTGTTGTTGCGCTGTCCGCCTTGTCCGCCGCCCTGCTGGTTGGCTGCGGCGTTGACATCGACACGTACCTTGCTGATACGCTCGCGCTTCTTGCGCTCGCCTCCTTGCTGGCCTTTCTCCTCGCGCTCCTTGCGGCGTTCCTCCTTCGATTTCTTCTTCGGGCGGGTGCTTTGGTTGAGGGTGGCGAGGTCGATCTTGCCGAGGATGTTCACCTTGGTGGCTCCGAGGATTTTCTTCTCGGCGCTGGTGGTGAAGACGGCCGTCTGGCTCTTCTCCTCGGTAGCGGGAGTGGCCGGGGCAGCGGTCGTTGTTGCGGCAGGAGCGGCAGGCTGGGCTGCGGGTGCGGTGGGTGCGGCCGGCTTCACCTCGCTGGCGGCGGGTGCTACGGGCTTAGGCTCGCTGGCTACGGGAGCGGCGGGCTTGGGTTGTGCGGCAACCGGAGCGGCGGGCTGTACGGGCTTGGGTTGTTCGGCGGCCACGGGGGCTGCGGGCTTGGGGGCGGGATTTTCCGCTACGGGGCTGACGGCAGCAGCCTTGGGTTGTGTAGCGGCGGGCGACGACTGAGCGACAGGTGCCTTTGCGGCGGGCTTCTTTTCGAAGGCGCTGAGGTCCATTTTCCCCAGCGGCTTGTACTGCTGCTTCAGTGTCGAGGTGAGGGGCTGGCCGGAGCGGCCTTCCTTGTTCTCGGCCGTATGCGGCTTGGTGGTCTTCGCAGGTTTCTTCTGGAAGAGTTTCTCTGCCTGAGAACGCACTTCCTTGTCCTGCTGGAAATTGGCGACGAGGGCGTTGTATTGGGCGTCGTTGAGTTTGAAACTCAGTTCAGACTTGAATTCGCCCAAATCGCTTCTCTTTGCCAGGAACTCCGCTGCCGTCTGGAGTCCGATGTTCAATTCACTTAATGCTTTGTTTAACCTGATGCTCATTGTCTATTTCTTCGTGATACGTTTTCTTTTGTTTCGTTGTGTGGTCGTCTTTCCGTTTGTCTCCGTGGGATACATTTGGATATATACCGGAATGGCCGCGCACTGGCGCGGCCCTTCCGTGGGGGGGATTATTTTTCAAATTCGGCGCGGAGCACGTTGAGCACGCTGTCGACGGTCTCTTCCTCGAGGTCGGCCTTCTCTACGAGCATATCGCGGGGAGCGTTGATGACTGCCTTGGCGGTGTCGAGACCGATGGCCTTGATGGCATCGATGACCCACTGGTCGATCTCGTCGGAGAATTCGTCGAGGTAGATGTCTTCCTCCTCTTCGCCTTCCTGTACTTCACGGAACACGTCGATGGTGTACTCGGTGAGCATGGAGGCCAGCTTGATGTTGAGTCCGCCGCGTCCGATAGCGAGCGACACTTCCTCGGGACGGAGGTACACCTCTGCCTTGTGGTTCTCCTCGTCGATGCTGATGCTGGAGATGGTGGCGGGGCTGAGTGCGCGCTGGATGAAGAGTTTGGTGTTGGCGGTGTAGTTGATGACATCGATATTCTCGTTGCAGAGTTCGCGCACGATACCGTGTACGCGGCTACCCTTGACACCGACGCAGGCGCCTACGGGGTCGATGCGGTCGTCATAACTCTCGACGGCGATCTTGGCACGCTCGCCCGGCATACGTGCGATGCGCTTGATGGCGATGAGTCCGTCGTTGATCTCGGGCACCTCGGCCTCGAGCAGACGCTGGAGGAACATGGGGCTGGTACGCGAGAGGATGATCTTGGGGTTGTTGTTCTCGTTGTCTACACGTGCGATGACGGCGCGTATGGTTTCGCCCTTGCGGTAGACGTCGGAGGGTATCTGCTCAGACTTGGGCAGGAGCAGTTCGTTGTTCTCGTCGTCGATGATGAGCACCTCGCGCTTCCATACCTGGTATACCTCGCCGGCGATGACCTGTCCGACGCGGTCCTTGTACTTGTTGTAGAGCGAGTCGTGCTCGAGCTCGAGTATCTTCGAGGCCAGGGTCTGGCGCAGGTTGAGGATGGCGCGGCGGCCGAACTTGGAGAACTCCACGCGCTCTGACACGTCTTCGCCCACTTCGAAGTCGGCTTCTATCTTCTGTGCGTCGGTGAGGGAGATCTGCTTGTTTTCGTCTTCCACCTCGCCGTCGGCCACAACGATGCGGTTGCGGTAGATTTCAAAGTCGCCCTTGTCGGGGTTGACGATGACATCGAAGTTTTCGTCGCTACCGAATATCTTGGCGAGCACGTTGCGGAAACTTTCTTCAAGCACGCTCACGAGTGTGGTGCGGTCGATATTCTTGGTCTCCTTGAATTCTTTGAAGGTGTCGAGCATGTTCATGCCCTCATCTGCTTTCTTTGCTGCCATAGCCTTATTTGAAATTGATTAGATATTTTGTATATTTCACTTTGTCCATCTCGTAGGTGTGGTCGACATCGGCCACTTGGGGGCGTTTCTTGCCTTCTACCTTGACTTTCTCCTGTACGGTGACGGTGAAGGCGTTGCCGTCGACGCTCTTGAGGATGCCGCGCACTTTCTTGCCGTCGGCCTCGAGCACTTCGACTTCCTTGCCGATGCAGCAGACGTACTGCTGGGGCACCTTGAAAGGCTGGCCAAGACCGGCCGACCCCACTTCGAGTTCGTAGTCTTCCTCGTCACGGCTGAGGTGTTCCTCGATATACTTGCTCAGTTCCACGCAGTCTTCGATCCATACGCCATCGGCATGGTCGATCTCGACGACGATACGGTCGTCGGTGCTAATGTCGATGTCCACGAGGAAGTATTCCTTGCCGTCGAGCCATCCGTCGACGATTTCCTTTACGGTGTTCTTGTTTATCATACGGTGATTTTCACTATTAAAAAATGAGGAGCCCTCTCGGAGCCCCTCATTCCACTGAACGATGCAAAATTACTAATTATTCCGCATACGCACAAGAATTTCCTATTTTTTCTGAATAAACAACCGTATATCCGTGTCGTTTACCGTCATTTTACGATCACATTGTCGGTTTTGCCGCCTACACTGACGAGATATTGTCCTGCGCTGACGGCAACGGTCATGCTCTGCTGGCCCTCGGCGGAGGCTACGAGACGGCCGTCGGTGGCGTAGACGCGCACCGTATGGCCCTCGGCTCCGGCAATGCGTATCACGCCCTTGCCGCCGCAGACGGACACTTGTCCGACGGTAGCGTCGCCGATACCGGTCGACACGACATGACAGACATTCGATGCGGCCGACTCGCCGTCGGCGTAGACCACGGTCACCACATAGTCGTGGTCGCCGCTGCCTGCTCCGGCATCGGTGTAGGCGGTGCTGCCTGACGGTACGGTGGCGAGGAGTTGGCCGTCGCGGTAGACATTGTATCCGGTGATCTGGGGCATGATGCCCTGGTAGGTGACATCGTCGACCATGAAGATAAACTGGTCTTTCGACACGCAGCGTATGGCCATGTACTTCGCTCCGGCGGGCAGCGTGGCGGTGATTTCGGTCCACTCGTCACCGAGATCGCCCTCGGCCACCTTGACAAAGGAGGCCGTGTCGGTATCGGTGGTGGAGTAGAGCACCTCGTAACTTTCGGTACACCATTCCGAGTTGACCGACTTGGCGTAGAACGAGACGGTCTGTGCCTTGCCCGAGAGTTCGGGGGTGATGAGCCAGTCGTCGTTGTGTCCGAGCGGGGCCTTGGTATAGTCGCAGGCAAAGGCGGCCATGTACTGCGAACCGGAGTGCGGGGCGTACTTGGGCAGGCCGGTCAGATCGAGTCCGGCATCCGTGGGATTGAAGACCACATAGGCGTAGGGTTCCTGCGAGTGGGGCCAGGTCGACGCGCCATAGATGGAGGTGGTCTTCGCACCGTCGCCGTCGAAGAGGGTCCAGTTGCCTACATTGGCGATAGAGAAGGCCGTGTAGGTGTCGAACGTCTCGGTCACGGTGCCGTCATTGAGGTCGGGCGCACTCCAGGAGAGCGATACATCGTTGCCGGTCTGCACGGCCGAGAGATCGCCGACCGTAGGATAGAAGGGGCGCACGACAGCCACGACAGCCGTCGGTGTGGTATTGTTCGTATTGTCGGCATCCTCGGCATAGACAGCCACGGCATGGAAGGCGATACTGTCCTTGCTGGTCGGCGTGGGACGGAAGTGCAGGCGCAGTTCCTGTGAGGTGAACGCGGGCACATCTACGGTCTGCTCGTCGGCCACCTCGTCGCCGGCGTAGAGCGATACCTTCACGCCGCGGGCATCAGTAGAGCCCATATTGTCGACACCGACCACAAACTCGCCGTTGGCACCCATATTGATGCGGGCCGGAGCGGTGAGCGTGGCCGCCACGTCGTGGGCGGGCAGTTCGCCGATGCGTATGTCGTCGATGACAACGGGCATATTGCCATCCTCGGCCTTGGCGCAGAAGGAGAGGGTGACGTAGCCCTTGCCTACATACGGCGAGAGGTCGACGGCGGCCTTCTGCCATCCGTCGCGCGAGACGGTGCGATAGTCGATGGTGCGCAGGGCGGTACTCTGACGGGAGTTGCCCGTGGCGATGCGCACGGTGAGCGCGGCCTTGGCCTTGGCGATGGCGTAGTAGGAGAAGGTCAGCACGGGTGTGCCTGTCTCGCCGAGCGCTATCTTGCCGCTGGTGAAGGCGGCGCTGTCGCCATCGGCATTCGGGATAAATCCGGCACATCCGCCGTCACCGTCGGCCGACATACTGTCGTATGTGCCGAACGTGCCGTTGCCGGTATTGGTAGAGAGCCAGAAGGCATTTTCGGGATTGCCCTCGGGGAATCCTTCATGGAAGGGCACGGTGTAGGGAGCGCCGGCGATGATGTACTGCGCAGCATAGTCGCCGCTGCCGGCGGTCGATGTGGCACTGACGGCATAGGCCATCACGCCCTGTGCGCCCGTCTGCGGTATGCCCGATGCGGTGACCGAGCGGTCAGCGGTCTGCGCTACGGGTATCAGTTCCTCGTCGCCCACAGTATATATATTGTAGCGTACGGCGGTGGTGTCGACATATCCGCCATTGACGCCGACGGTCACGGGAGCGTGCCAGGAGAAGAGGGCCGTACCGTCGAGTTGGTCGGCGATGGCGAAGTCGCGCGGTGCCTGGGGCACGTCGATGCCCACATAGGTGCGGACGGTGCGTTTCAGACCGAGACCGTCGCCGTTGTAGGCGGTCACCGTGTAGGTATGCCAACCGTCGGTGAGCGAGGCCGTGGCATCGGTGCAGGTATATGCCTTGCCCGGCTGGACCGGACTGACGGTGGCCACGGCCACACTGTCGTCGCGCACCACCTCAATTTTGGTGAGCGAGGCGAGCGTCTGTCCGTCGAACGTGCGTGTCGGGGCGGTGAAGGCTATCGTGGCGCGGTGTTCGCCCTTGGGGGCAGCGGTGGCGGTGAGGGCGGTCACGGAGTCGGGAGCGGTATAGAGCGGTCCGGCCACCACCTCGATGCGGTTGATGCGGGTCTCGGCGGCTCCGGCCTTGCTGATGTCGTGTATACCGAAGCGGTAGTCGCCGGCGGCATCGATGCGCACGAGTTGTTCTACGGGAATATAGGTCATGGGCGAGTTGACATCCATCGGGTCTACCACACGGGTATAAGCCGTCGGGTCGGTGCCCTGTCCGTAGGCGGCCTCAACACATTGCGTCGACTCCTCGCCGCTGCAGACGGAGAAGCGCAGGTAGTAGGCGCGGGCGGCGAGCAGATGTACGGGCGGTGTGATGAGCCATGCGTCGGAGGCGTAGCGTCCGTAGCGGTCGGTCTGGTTGCTGACAAACTGGTAGCCGTAGCGCCAACCGCCATGTCCGTTGACACTGAGGGTCTCAAAGATATTGAGTGCCGAGGTGCTGCTGAAATCCTCTGTCCAGGGCACCTCGAAGGCGGCTCCGGCCTTGACGATATTCGACGATGCGCCCCACGGACTTGCGATGCCGTCGCAGACGACGCTCACCGCATAACTGTAGGGGGTGTAGGTCGTGATGTCGATGTCTTCCTCGAAGCAGGTGTCGGTGATGTTCTCGGCCACCACCTTGCCGTCTGTCTGGCGGGTGACGGTGTAGAGGGCGTGGGTGGGGTCTACCGCACCGTCGTTCATACCTTCAGACACGGGTGTCCATGTGAGCAGCACATGACCCTTGTCGCTGATGGTGAGGTGTACCTCCGAGGGCGGAAGGGGCTCGTCCGGACCGATCCACTCGGTGCGGACGGTGGTTTTCTTGCCTTGTCCCGAGGCATTGGCGGCAGCCACCGATATTTCGTGCTTTCCGGCGGCGGCGAGCGTCACGGGGGCATCGACGTGTGCGCCAGCGGCGGCTGTGCCTGTGGCGACGGTCGTGGTGCCGTCGGTCACGGTGTAGGCCAGACTGCCCGAGAGGGCATCGCCGGCGGCGGTCGTGGTGGGCAGGTCAAACGATACGGTACCCGTGAGCGATGTACCCTCGAAGAGGGCCTCCACGCTTTCTACCGCAGCGGGGGCGGCGGGATTGGTGCTCATCGGAGCATAGAGACAGACAATCTCGGCGTTGTCGGAGAAGTCCATCACCTTGGTGGCGGCACCCGAGGCGGTGTCGACCGTGTAGAGGGCGGAAGTATCGTCCGATTTCACCGCGGCCCAGTACATCGTACCGGTGGCCTGGTCTACGGTCGCGCTCTGCAGTTTGGTACCGGGCTTCACGCCTGTGCTGCCCACGAGCGTCGATGTGCCGTCGGTCTTCGACAGGCGGTAGAGATTGCCGTCGCTGCCGATGGCGTAGAGCGTGCCGTCAGTACCTGCGGCGAGGGCCACATAGATGCGCTCGGCTTCTCCGATGACCTGCGACGAGAGCGACGAGTAGTCTATCGTGCCGACATTCATCTTGTCTGAGGCATCGGCGCGGAGCAGGGCATAGAGTGTGCCGGAGGTATTGTCGTAGGCGGTGGCGTAGGCCACGATATCATCGTCGTAGGCATACTGGCTGGAATTGTCGGTGGCCTCCCAAGTGTCGGTGGTGTACTCTACATAAGTGGCATAATAGAAGGTGCCGTCATACTCGTAGTAGTTGACGCCATGAAATTTGTCATCATAGAAGGCACCGCCACCGTTGATATTGAGTCCGTAGGTATCGGTGACAAACGGCGAGAGCGATGTCGCGCCCTTGGCCAGGCCATAGATGCCGTAGGGATAGTCCCAATAGTCGATGTCGCTCCACGAGTCGCTGGCGAGCACCACGCCCCACAGTTCGGTTCCGGCCCCGGTGTCGGCCAAGAGGTGCGGGGCTTTTTTGCCCGCCGTAGATGTGGAGAGACGCGGGGTGACGATCTGGCGGAAGTGTCCGCTACGGGCGTGCAACGTGCCGAGCGGTCCGGTGTGGGCCACCGACCGTCCGGCATGCAGCAGTGCGGTGAGGGCGTCGGCCTTGTCGCCGGGCGCGAGCGGTCGTGATGTCGGTTGTGACTGGGCAGGCCGCGCGAAGAGCAGCGCGGTCAGGAAGAGAAGGAAGAGGTGTAGGGTTCTTTTTCTCATAAGGACTTGGTTTTTGGGTTTATGGCGGATGAACGGTCCGCATTTTTATCAAGAAAGTATACAATCTGTGACAAAAGTACACTTTTTATTGGAATCAAGCAATAAAAAGACAGAGGAATATCCACAAGAATGGAGGTATCCTCAATTTTTGCCCATTTCATCGGGGAAAAGGAGGGAAACGAGGGAATAAGAATACAAGGAGAAAATCGCAAGCAAAGAGTCCCGTAGGGACGACAGATGGGAGAGGAGGCGGAATAGGGAATAAGGAAACAGGGAAGGTGGAAAATCGCAAGCAAAGAGTCCCGTAGGGACGACAGATTGTAGCGTAGGGCCTCGGCCCTACGTTTTTACGCGTTTATCTCAAGCGTTGCCCCTGTAAGGGGCGCATAATTCAACCATTACGAAAATATTGAAATATGCGCCCCTTACAGGGGCATTTTTTGCGTAGCTTGTTGAGATAGGGGCAAGCCCCTATCCTATAATATGCGCCCCTTACAGGGGCAATGGATTACCCTCCGAAACCCCTTATTTTCCGCATTTTGTAAGGAATTGGCCATTTTTTGAAAAAAATATCCTACCCGTTTCATCGGCGGTTTCGTTACTTTGCATGTGTGATAAAATCCTTTTCAAAACGGCGGATTCACCGCCATAAACCACACCATCAAAACGGCGCATTGGGTCACTGAAAAACCACACCTCGCTACCCCAGCAAAAACAAAAAACCGAAAAGATATGAAACACAAGAAAAGACACTACACAGCCCCCGGCATTCGTATGGTGACCGTCATGGCTGAGTCGCTGATGGTGACCATCTCCGGTGGCGGCAACGCCAGCGAACACGGGAAGCCCACGCCACGGTCCAACGAGAACAGTATATGGGACGACCAATGGCTGAACGACAACTGGGGGGAAAGTTCTTCCTACCCTTCCTACGAAGAAGAGAACTATTGACGGACGTACCGCCGCCCCACTCCACCTCAAGTGACGGATACCCTGCACCCGGGGACACGCCCCAAGAATACCCATCGTCACTTACCTCTACCTCAAAGGTCTGCGCAAACGGCGCAGTATCTCTTTTCACTTCACGAAAAACAAAACAAAAACACATACACGCATGAAAAAGTACCTTCTCCTCTTTGTTGCCCTCATGACCGTGGGCATACAACAGGCACTGGCGGATATCGACGCCGACCTGAGTACCCTCGTCACCACATCTGACGATATCACGCTCACCGAACTGTCCAACGATGCGACCTACCCTTGGACCGTGGCCGACGGCGTGGCAACCAGTACGAACGCATCCGCCAATAAAACATTCTCGGGTATCACCCTAAAAGTGCAAGCCAAAGGCAGGATGACACTTTTTTATGATTTCACGTCGGGACTTTCTTCTTCATACGGCGACGAAAACCGGGTGTACCTTGACGGTATTTTATTTGGGAAAGATACCTATACGGGTAATTACCGACGCCACTTCCTCACGTTGGAGGAGGGTGAGCACACAATACAGATAGGCTTTTACAAAGGTTATTACACTTCCAGCAGTTATACCCACACCATGACCCTCAGCAATATCTGTCTGAAATCCGTTGAGAGCCAGTACATCGACATCCACCTCGCTGCCGCCGGCACCCTGGGCATTGAGTCCCTCTCGAAGGTCAACACCCTACCCGACATGCAATATCTGCGTCTCTCGGGCAAGATGAACGCCGACGACTGGAACACCATCAACAACATGACCGGCCTCTACGCCATCGACCTTTCGGGGGCCGACATCACCGAGATACCGGCCAGCGCCTTCGCCAAGACCGCCCTGCGGTTCGTCACCTTCCCTCCCACACTGAAGACCGTCGCCGACAAAGCGTTCTACGACCGTTACCTCCTGGGTCCGCTGACCCTGCCCGACGGATGCGACAGTATCGGCAGTTACGCTTTTTATAGAAATACCTTCACAAGCCTCGTGCTTCCGTCGAGCATGAGGGGCATCGGTACGTACGCTTTTCAAGCAAACGACTATCTGGAAACTGCCGACTTGGGTGGCAGTATCGAGACGATACCTGAGGGTTGTTTCTATGATTGCGATTCACTGAGAGAGGTGACGGGATGTGGTAATGTCACAACGGTAGGAAGTCTTGCTTTCAGATATTGCTACGTTCTCCAAAAGGTGGAAGGATTGGCACCAGTCACCATCAATAGTTACGCATTCCAACAATGCTACGCCTTACCGTCGATAGACTTCTCCAAGACGAAATACATCTACTCCTACGCATTTAGTCATTGCGAGGCACTGACCGAGGCCATTCTACCCAATATCATCAGCATGGGCAGTAATTATTCGAATTTCGAATATTGCAAATCCCTCAAAAAGGTCATCCTCAGCGATAATATCTCTTATATTCCCTCTTCAGCATTCTATGGTTGTACGGCCTTGGAGGAAGTCACCATCGGTGCATCGGTAAATAGCATCGGTAGCAATTGTTTCTACAGCAATCCATCGGCCTTGAAGCGTGTCTACGTGAATGCGCCCGCTCCACCGTCAGTGGCCAGCGCACCGTTCTACACCACTTCCGGCATCACCCTCTACGTGCCGGAGTACGCCACCGTAAGTTACAAACTGCACGACTACTGGAGCAAGTTCACCTCGGTAGATGTCAACCCCAACGAGGTGAAGAGCATCGCCCTCTACTCCAAACTCGAACTCTCCAGCAACAGCCGCATACCCAACTCACCCGACCTCACGCTCTACCGCTCATACAATTCCAGCAACACCACAGGCGATACCAAACTGATTGTCAATGGTGACAATCCTCAAGCATTGGGCAAGTATACCCAGTACTTCAGTTTAGGAAATTTTTCTCCTGTAATGCTCAGCCGTTGCAATGCTATGACCTCCACCGCAACGACCATCGGCTACTATATGAACTCGGGCTATTGGTACTACGTCTGCATGCCCTTCGACGTGAAGCGCAGCGACATCACGAGCGGCACCGCCGGCCTGGCCATACGCTACTACGACTCCGCCAGCCGCGCCGAGAACGGTTCGGGCAGCAACTGGAAAGACGTGGCCGACGATGCCACCCTCAAGGAAGGTCAAGGCTATATCTTCCGTGTGAGCAGCAACTACACCTATGTTGATATGCCCGCCACCGAGGAGACCCACAACGACATCTTCCGCAGCACCGCCGTCGTACAACCGCTCGAGGAGTATGCCTCTACCGTGAGCAATGATGCCGGATGGAACCTCATAGGCAATCCCTACCCCTGCTTCTACGATATCTACCACATGGACTACACCGCCCCCATCACCGTGTGGGACACTGACAAATCCACCTTCACGGCCTACAGCGTGGCCGACGACGAACTGGCCCTCTATCCCCTCCAGGCCTTCTTTGTACAGAAGCCCACAGGTGTCGACCAGATCACCTTCCAACCCGACGGACGACAGATCACCAACACCATCGACCACTCCACACTGACCAAGCAGCGCACACCGGCCACCGCCCAGCGCCGCCTCATCGACATCACCCTCAGCGGTGAGGGTACGCCCGCCGACCGCACCCGCGTAGTGGTGAACGCCACCGCCAGCGATGCCTTCTGCGCCGACAACGACGCCAGCAAGATGCTCGCCTACGAGGGCACACCGCAGATCTACACCCACGCAGGCGATGACATTTATGCCATCAACGAGGGCGCACACCAGAGCGGCAAGGTGCAACTGGGCATGTACTTCCCCACCGACGGCACCTACACCCTCGACATCGAGCGCAGCGACCTCAACGCCCGCCTCTGCGACCACGGACAGGAGGTACCTTCGATGCCCTACACCTTCTCGGCCGGACAAGGCACCGATGAAGGCCGCTTCACCCTCCTCTTCGACACGCCGACCGGTATCCGCAACGCCACCGACGGCAGCAATGCGACCGACGACCACAGCATCTACACCCTGAGCGGCGTGCGTGTGAAAGACACTTCCGCCAAGGGCGTCTACATCCAGAACCACAAGAAAATCGTGAAGCAATGAACAACACCAGATATCTGCTTGTCCTCCTCGCCCTGCTGCTGACCGTGGTGGCGAGAGGACAGGACTTCAATCCCGACAGTCCGGCGGAACCCAACGCACGCTACCGCCTCAGCGTGAAGGCCGTCCCCGCCGAGGCTGCCACCGTCAAGGGCACCGGCTACTACCCGGTGAACACCCGGGTGACGGTGTCGGCCACGGCGGCCGACGCACGGTGGCGCTTTATGGGCTGGACCGACGACGACAGCACCACGGTGAGCGACTACTCGAGTTTCGCCTACACCACCTCCAACAAGAACGTGACCCTCACCGCCCACTACGAGGCGTGCAACGTAGGCCATCTCAAGGTGGTCTACAATCCCGCCGACGCGGGGTCTACGGAGAACTACACCTATCGTGAGGGCGTCACAATCACGCTCACCGCCCCGACGAAAAGCAACTATACGTTTCTCAACTGGGCCGACAGCGAAGGTAACATCGTGAGCACGGAACGCTCCTACGCCTACACCTTCACCACCCAAGACGAGACCCTCACGGCCAACTACCGCTACTCGCCCGGCAACCCGTCGGAGCCGAGCGAGACCAAGACCAAGCACCGCGTGTACTTCACGGCCGACCCCTCGGGGGCGGGCTATTTCTCGCAGACCAGCGGCATGCAGGTGCAGGAAGGGGCCTCCTTCGCCGTCTACGCCTACGACTACAGCAACTACACGTTCAGCCACTGGACCCGTGGCGGCGAGACGGCCACAACGAGCCGCTCCTACTTGTCGGTGATGGGTACGGAGGACATCACCCTCGTGGCCCACTACGACTTTACGCCCTCCTCGCCCTCTGAACCGTCGACCGACACCAAGGCCCGCTACACACTCTACGCCACCACGACCGACACCTACAAGGGGCAGACCACCCTGCTGCCCGTCTACATGGAGAACACCGGCAACGTGAAGGACCTCTCCTTCACCCTCGCCCTGCCTCCGCACGTACAGGCCGACGTGGCGGGCATACAGACCACCCTGCGCACCTCGGCCTACACGGTATCGGCCAGCCAGAGCGACACCACACTGACCGTGTCGCTCACGGGCGGCACACAGATCAGCGAGAAGAACGGTGTGCTGCTGCGCATCCCCGTGACCACTGATGCCGACCTCGACGACGGCACCTACACCCTGACGTTCGGCGACATCACCGCCACGCTCACCGACGGCACGGCGCAAGCGTTCACCAGCCGCAACGGACTCCTGTCGGTGACCACCCTCGACGAGAGCGGCCTGCAGGCCCTCTTCTCCGTCGACCGCTACATGAACCGGGCGCAGTTCACCAACATGAGCACCACGTCGGCCCAGTCGTTTGAGTGGGATTTCGGCGACGGCACCACCAGCACCGAGCGCAACCCGATGCACATCTACTCCACCGACGGCACCTACAACGTCACGCTCACCGCCCACGGAGTGGTCAAGACCGTCACCGCCGAACAGACCATCGTCATCAATCCTTCGAGCACCTGGACGGCCAACGGCGACTATACCGTCAACGCCTCGGCCACCGGCCCGCGCAACTTCACCTCCCTGCACGAGGCCATCGACCTGCTGGGCCAGTGCAAGCCCGACGGCGACATCACCGTCAGGGTGCAGGGCAGCGACACCTTCGAGGCCACGCTCACCGAGGCCGACTCCCTCGCCCTGATCAGGACCTTGGGTGACAAACTGACCGCTGCAAAGGTGAAGATGACCTTTGTCTGCGAAGAGGAGACGGCCGCCACGCTGCTCTTCACGGCCAATGCCGTAGACAGCGAACTGCAACAGGTGACGGCCTTCATCGCCTCGCTCGGCACTGAGAACGTGCAGATAGCCGTCAACGGCGCCGTCATCAATACCGCCGAGATCGGCAAGTACACGGGGCAGACCATCTGTTCGGGTGCCACCACCCAGCCCGAAGCCCTGACCGCCATCAGCAGCGACAGTCAGGTGACGGTAGCGTGGACGGCCAGCGTCGCCGCCGGATGTACCGTCACGGGCTACGAGGCTGTCGGCACGGGCAACCTGCCGGCCATGACGCTCGAGAACGGCGGGTCGGCGACCGACAAGGTCACCTATCATGTGGATGTACGCCTCGGCAGTGCCGTGCTCTACTCCTATACCTATATTATAAATGTGCGGCCGCTCGTCAGCAACCAGACGTTCACCCTCTCGTCGCCGGCCACGGGCAGCGCCCTGAGCGCCGGCCAGCAGACCCTGCGCTGGAACAGTCTCGGATCGCTGGCCACGGGCTACACGCTCCTCGTCACCCGCACCGATGAGGGAGCCAGCGAGGAGGAGGCCGCCGGCGTGAAATACAACTCCACAGCCACATCGCAGACCATCGCCGTGGTCGAAGGCGCTACCTACGAATGGAAGGTCACTGCCTACGGCGAATGTGGCGAGAGCATCGAGAGCGAGACACGCACCTTCAGCGTGAAGTACCGCCCCGACCTGACCGTCGTGTCGGTGACCGTCCCCGAGGAGGTGAAGGCCAAGACGGCGTTCACCGTCACGGCCGTCATCCGCAACACGGGCAAGGGCAGCACCGGCGACTACTGGACCGACATGCTGTGGTACAGCGCCTCGGCCGACGGATCGCTGACCGGGGCGGCCTCGACAAGCCATAGCGGCGCGCTCGCCCCGGGCGAGGAGTACACCACGGCCTTCACCGTGACCAGTCCCGAAGCCAGCGCAGGCGATGCTTACTATCTCGTGGCTGCCGACGGCAACAACAATGTGGCCGAATCCGACGAGTCGAACAACAGCAGCGCACGCTACGCCGTATCAATCATCAGCCGCTACATGTCGCTCTCCGACTACGAGGCGCTGAAGGTGCTCTACAATGCCACCAACGGCGGCGCATGGACCACCGCATGGAAGATCAACAACAATGCCATCACCACCTCGGCCTGGCCGGGCGTGACCTTCGACGATGACGGCAACGTGACGGCCATCAATCTGACGGGCTTCGGCCTCAACGGTACGCTGCCCACCGAAGGGTTTACCCTGCCCCACCTCACCTCGCTCAATCTGAGCAGCAATGCCCTGATCGGCGATCTCCCGGCTTTTTGCCGGCAACTCACGGCACTGACCTCGCTCAACATGAGCCGCTGTCTGTTCACCGAACTGGCCGAGCCGCTGCCCGCCACCATCACGAGCCTCAACCTGGGCTACCAGTGCAGCACGCGCAGTCTGGAGACCATCACGCTGCAGACCTGGGGCATCGGCGACATATCGTCGGAGATCGCGCTGGGGTCGGTCATCAGTTACGACCATAGCGCACAGGACTTCAACGCCCATCCCACCCTGCAACTGCTCACGGCCTCGGGCAACAACTACGCCGGAAAGATGATCTACGACGGCGAGGCCTACCGCTACTCGCTCAGCGGCGACTACACCTACGCCCAAGGCACGGAGTTTGTCGTGCAGCCCATCGAGGGAGCGGCGGCCTACACCCGGCTCCGCGCCCTACTCCACTGGACCAAGGGCGATGCCAATGCCGACGGTCTGGTCGACGTGCTCGACGCGCAGCAGACGCTCAACTATATCGTGGGCACGCACAGCGGCAACTTCAACTTTCTGGCGGCCGACACCTACGAGAACGGCGGTATCAATGTGCAGGATGTCGTGGCCACGGTCAACCTCTTCATCACCGACGAGGAGAGCACCGCGACCAAGACCTTCGCACCGCTGTCGAGCGACAACGCCATCGCCGACGGTTCGCTGAGCATTGCCGACGGCGGGTTGTGGCTCGACGCCACCCGCGAGGTGGCGGCCATCGACATGACCCTCCACGGTGTCAAGGCCAGCGACGTGCGGCTGCTGCTGAGCAGCAAGCGTTACCAGATGATCACCCGCAACACCGCTACCGGCGTGCGCGTCGTCATCATCAGTCCGACAGGCGATGCCCTCACGGGCCGCCAGTGCCTGCTCCGTCTCGGCTATCCGGCACAGATTGTCCGCGCTACGGCTGCCGACCCGCAGGCCCAAGCCATGCGGCTGACCGTCGACGGCACGGCCACAGGCATAGAGGAAGTCGGTCTGCCGCAAGGCGACGACACCGTCTACGATCTCTCCGGCCGACGGCTCACCCGCATCGGCACCAAGGGAGTGTATGTGGTCAACGGCAGGAAAGTAGTGAGAAAATAACAAAAACAACGAACCATTCACGATATGAACATCAGAAAATACATACTGCTTGCACTGCTCTGCCTCATCAGTGTGGCCGCCGGAGCGCAAAACACGCTCTCGGTGGCTGCCCTCACCGGCGGACAGGGCAAGAACGTGATGATACCCGTCAGCATGGACAATGTCGACGAGGTGGTGGCGGTGCAGTTCAATATACAACTGCCCTTCTCCAAGACCTCGGGTGCACAGCCCACGCTGACCGACAGCCGCAACACCAACGGCCATACCATCACGACCAAGGCACTGGGCAGCAACCGCTATACCGTGGTCATCGCCAACCTGAGCAACAAGCCCGTCGGGGGAAGCGGCGGCACGCTGGTCAACTTCCCCATGACCGTGCCTACCGGACTCGACCCGCAGACCGTACACGCCATCACGCTCTCCGACGTGGTCATCGCCAACCGCAAGGGCGACAACGTACAGACGGGCTCCACCGACGGCAGTTACACCATACAGCGCGAGTCGAGCCCCGACCTCGAAGTGAGCGACGTGGCCCTCGGCGCGTCTACGCTCATCCCCGGACAGCCGGCCACCGTGACGTGGAAAGTGTCCAATGTCGGCGACACCGACACCAAGAGCGGATGGATGGAGAAGGTCTACCTCGTGAGCACCTCTACCGAGGAGTCGGTCTGCATCGGCAACGTGTACTTCGACAACACGCTGCTCAAGGGCGGATATACGGCCCGCAGCGCCACGTTCACCCTCTCTGAGACCATCGGACTCGAAGGGGAGGTGACCGCCAAGGTGGTGGCCGAGCCCAACAGCAGCACGGGCGAGTATGCCGCCGACCGGCTGAACAACACCGCCACGGGCGGCACGGCCGACCTGCAGAAGCGGCTCTTCCTCACCCTGCCCGCCACGACCGTCAAGGAGGGACAGACCATGCGTCTGACCCTGAAGCGAAGCGGCGACCGCAGTCTCGACGAGACCTTCGCCGTCAGCACCACGCTGCCCGACCATGTGACCGTACCCGCATCGGTGACCATCCGGTCGGGACAGTCGGCCGCGTCGTTCGACGTGACCGTACCCGAGAACAATATCGTCAACACCTACCAGGAGGCCACCGTCACCGTGACCAAGGCCAACGGCTATCCCGACGACATGACCGCCACCTTCAGCATAGAAGACAACGAGCTGCTGCCGCTCACCGTGAAACTCGACAAGAGCGAGTACAACGAGGGCGAGACCATCAAGGCGACGGTCAGCGTGCCCTACCGCATAGAGGGCGAAGACCTGAAACTGAGTTTCAGCATCGAGAAGTCGAAGCGTTTCCGCCTGCCGCAGAGTTACACCTTCGAGGCGGGGGCTACATCGGCCGTCATCGAGATACCGGTCGTACAGGACAATCTTCCGGCCAACGACGAGACCATACAGCTCAATGTGTCGGCCGACCACCATCTGCCGGCCAGCGTCCTCTTCATTCTTCATGACGACGACGTGCCTGCCATCGAGATGACCCTCCAGCCCAAGACGGTGAGCGAGGGCGCAGGCTACAATGCCGTCTACGCCACCGTGAAACGCACCTCGGCCACCAACAGCAAGATCACGCTCAAACTGAGCGACGACGGCAACAACGACCTGTACTACACCGGCACCATCACCATGGATGCGGGCGTAGAGGAAGCCACCTTCCCGATAGGCGTGAAAGACAACCAGAAGGTTGACGGCACGAGAAAGGTCAAGTTTACCGCTGCCGTCTACATCACCGACTGCGGCTGCTCGGCCATCGGCAACAAGCAGACCTCGGTGTCTGACACCATCACCATCAACGACAACGACGGCCCGACGCTCTACGTCACCTCCGACAAGACCACCCTCCTGGAGGGCGATGCCAAGGGAGCGACACTCACCGTCAGCCGCAACGACGACACCTCTGCCCCGCTGACCGTCAGCCTCAGCACCACGGCCACCGATGTGGAGTATGCCAAGACGGTCACCATACCGGCCGGATCGGCCAGCGTCACCACAACATTCACGGCCCTGAGCAACGACGAGAGCGAGGGCAACCGCACCCTGTCTGTCGTGGCCAGCGCCGACGGATACAGTCCCGGATCGGTATGGATGCTCATCTCTGACCAGACCTTGCCCGACGCCGAAATGCAAAAGCCCGTAGCGGCTACTGAAGTGGAAGCCGGAAGTACGGTCAGTGTGGAGGTGACCGTCAACAATATCGGCGCCAAGCCTCTGCCCGCCTCCGTCCCCATAAAACTGACCCTCGGAAGCGCGACCACCATACTGCAGACCGAAAAGGCCATTCCCGCAGGCGATGTCTACAAGATCACGGGACAACTGACCGCTCCCTCCGTTCCGGGCAATTATACCATCACGGCCAAGATCAATCCCGAGGGCAACATAGCGGAACTGCAGACGCTGAACAACACTGCCGTGACCGACATCAAGGTGACCACCGCATACACCTACACCATCACCTCCGACAAGGAGAAGTACCTGATGGGCGACAACGTCATCCTGTCGGGTACCGTGAAGAGCAACAGCGGCACGGCGGCAGCCGACACCAAGATTGAGGCATACGTGGTCTACGCCGGATCGCGCACCGTGCTCTCCGCCACAAGCGACAACGACGGCAACTTCACTGCCACCTACACCATACCGACGGGTATGGGCGGCGAGTTCAGTTACGGCGTGTGCATGCCCGACGAGGGACTGGCCACAACCGCCGGCTCGTTCAAGGTCTACGGCCTCAGCCGCAAGACCACGGCCTACATCACCAACAAACTGTATGTCAACGAACCATTCGAGGGTACGATAGAACTCAAGAACATGTCTGACCTCGACCTACACAACGTCAAGGCCACCTGTGCAGACCCGGGCAAGTACGCCGTGACATTCACCGGCGTGAGCGTGCTGTCGGGCAACGGTTCGGCATCTCTCGGATACGTCATCCTGCCGACCGCCGTATCCGATGGCAGCGACTGGGACCGCCTGCTTTTCTCCATCACCACCGACGAGGGTGCCTCGCTCGACGTGATGACCTACAACTACACGCAGGAACACACCCCGACACTCGTGGTGGAGACCAACAGCATCAACACCACCGTGACCAAGGGCAAGTCGCGCCTCTACCCCATCGCCATCACCAACACGGGACTGGCCGAGACGGGCAAGATCACCGTCGACCTGCCGCAGGCCCTGTCATCGTTTGTCAGTCTGGCCACACCGTCGACGATGCCTTCGCTCGCTACCGGCGACAGTGCCACCGTCATGCTGCGCTTCAATGCCGCCGACTTCGACGTGAACATCATACAAAAGGGTACCATCGCCATCAACTGCGAGAAGGGCGACGGCAAGCAGGTACACTTCAATGTCAAGGTGGTGAGCGACGAGCAGGGCAGCCTGCGTGTAAAGGTGCAGGACGAGAACACCATCTACGGCAACAAGGACGGCGAGCATCCCTATGTGAGCGGTGCCACCGTGAAACTCACCGACTACAACACCGGCGCACTGGTGATGTCTGACGTGACGGGCGACGACGGCAGTCTGCTCTTCGAGAACATCAACGAGGGCTACTACCATCTCTCGGTGACTGCCCCGAAGCACGACAGTTACAGCCAGAACGTGCTGGTCAGCCCGGGCACGACCACCGAGCATCTCGCCACGATCAGTTATCAGGCCATCAGCGTGACCTGGGAAGTGGAGGAGACCGAGGTGGAAGACGAATATGAGATTGTCACCAAGGTGACCTACGAGACCCAAGTGCCGGTGCCCGTAGTGGAGATTACCGCTCCCGACACACTGCGCCTCGAGGAGATAGACTACGGAAAGAGTACGCTCATGAACGTCGTCTTGCGCAACCGTGGCCTCATTGCCGCCGAGGACGTGCAGTACACACCGCCGACAGCCAAGGGATTTGTATTCCAGCCTATGGTGGAATACTCCGGCTTCAGTCTCGCCCCCGAGCAAAGTTACGTCATACCGATACTCGTCATGCACGAGGAGGACTACAACGACGCCAACTTCTCCCGCAACGCCAAACGTACCGTCGTACGGCCCAAGGATACCGACAGCGGCACCGAATGCTCCGGAAGGATGAACACGCAGTATTCCTGGATCTGCGGTCCCGACAGCAAATACGCCTCTATCGTGAAGGCCATCAACTGGGCCATGAAGAATACTCCATGTAGCAAGCCTTCTGGCAATAGCGGTACCATCTCTGTCAATGTGAACACTGGCATCGGAAACGGACCCGGCTTTATCGGAACACCCGGCACCTACACCGCCGGTACAGGAGGAACATCCAACACGGCCGCCCTGCAGAAACTGGCTTGCGCCATCTGCGAGTGTTTTTGTCCAGACCCACTGATGGAATACACTGAAGATGCCATCAACGGATACGTTTCCAAAAAGACGGGCGGCGCAATAAAGATGGTGCCGTGCATAGGTCCTGCCATCAGTTCCATGTTCGACGAAAAGCGTTCCGTGACGAAATTTATCGGCGACTGCGTCGGTGATGTCATCGGGAAAATACCACAGACCAAACTGGCCGCCGGACTCGCTTGTATGGCATACAATGCAGTCAGACCAATGATAGAGGATGCACTTGACATCAAGTCAGTCCGTACACGCCGTGACCGGTCCGCCATGACCAAAGCGGAGACCACGTCCGGCAAACTGCCCGCCCTGCTCCAGTCATCAGGATTGAAACAATGTATCTTCATGGCCTACTTTGCCTCGTTCAGAGACGAGAATATTCAGATTACGGGCGCTCCCGAAGCCATGAACTCGACTGATGTCTACACGGAGTTGACCCACTCGCTCTCTGACATCGACTACGCCCTCTCGCTGATGCGCGACGACGGCGACCTGTGGGACTTCGACCTCAACACCATACCCGAGAGCACCACGGTCAGCGACAAGAGTGAGGGCATGGGTGCCTACCTCACCTCGCTCATGCCCAACAAGCGGGCCAACGTATACGACTTCTCCCTGCGCAGTTATGTGGAGCGCATCCGCAACTACTGGCGCAAGACGGAAGGCATGGAGTACGACAGCGACAACATCATCGACACCGACTCCATCGCCAGCATCAAAGAACTGCGTGACTTGTGCATCAAGGCCATGGTGAATCTCGGCTGCGCCGACATGGAAGAGCTGATGTACTCGGCCCGCAAAGATTGGCTGCAGTACCAGGAGACCGCCTCCGAGAATACCTGCGCCGAGGTGAAACTGGAGATCAGCCAGAAACTGGTGCTCACCCGCCAGGCTTTCCGCGGCACACTGACCATAGACAACGGCTCGGGCAGCGACCTCAAAGAGATCCTTGTCAACGTGAACGCCACCAATATGGCTACGGGCGCATTGTCCACCTCACACGAGATGCAGATCAATGTGGAGAGCATCGAAGGCTTTACGGGCGACAAGGACGGCGAGTGGAGTCTGGCCGCCGGCAAGAAGGGCGTGGCCACCTTCCTCTTCATACCGACCAAGTATGCCGCCCCCGACACGCTCACGACCTACAGTTTCGGCGGTACGCTGAGTTTCAACGACGGATCCACCGTACAGAACCGCTCGCTCTACCCCGTGAGCCTGCAGGTGAAACCGTCGCCCGAACTTGACCTCACCTACTTCATGCAGCGCGACATCTACGGCGACAATCCGCTGACCGTCGATGTGGTGGAACCGGTCATCCCGGCCGAGTTCTCCGTGCTCATACACAACAAGGGCAACGGCGACGCCAACAACGTGCGCATGCTCACCCAGCAACCGAAGATCGTGGAGAACGAGAAGGGACTGGCGGTAGACTTCGCCATTGTCAGCTCGAGCCTCAACGGCGGCGAGAAATCCATGGCCCTGTCGGATGACATCGCCACCGAGTTCGGCACCATCGGAGCCGGCAAGTCGTCATACGCCACCTGGGGACTGACCTCGTCGCTCCTCGGCCACTTCACCGACTACGACGTGAGCGTCACCCACGTCACCGACTACGGCAACCCCGACCTCACGCTGCTCGACAAGGTGACCATACACGAGCTCATCCACAGCGTCAACGCCAAGGTCGGCGACACTGTCTACCGCGCATGGATCACCAACGATGTGGCCGACAGCAAGGACGAGCCCGACCATATCTATCTCTCCAACGGCACCGACGAGGATCTCGTCGCACTCAGCGACGCCACCGAGATCACATCACTGGGCAACAGCCGCTACCGCATATCGGTCACCGTACCGCAAAAGGAGTGGTTCTACACATCGGTGGCCAACCCCGCCGGCAAGTATGCCAACATCATCGGCATCACCAACGAGGATACGGGCGAGGCGCTCGACGCAGAAAACTTCTGGACGACCGACTACACCATGCGCGACGGCATCGACCCGATGCTCGACTACCGCCTGCACATCGCCGACCTCAACACCGAGCCGGGCACACGCCACTACATCGTGGAGTTTGAACCCATGCCGGAAGTGCGCCTCGACGTGGAGAAGATAGAGACCGTGCCCGACGACGACCAGATCGCGGAAGCGCCCATCGGGGAACTCACCGTGACGTTCAACAAGGACATCGACGCCACCACCTTCACCCGCGACGACATCCAACTGCGTCACGAGGGCAAGGTGCAGACCACCGACCTGCCCGTCAGTCAGGTGGAGGGCAGCGGCCGCATCTTCAAGATCGGCACGCAAAGCCTCACCGACAACGGCTTCTACGTCCTGCAGGTACGCACGGACAGCATCAAGGACACCGAGGGTTTCTACGGTGCCGAGGGCAAGCAGGTGCGCTGGATGCTCTTCAAGGACGGACTCGTACACTACAATGTCACCGTCTACCCGTCGGCCGACTACGGCAACGTCACCGTATCGTCAGACGCCGCCGACGGTGTGTCGGGCAAGGCCATGCTGAAGGGAGAGACCACCGGTACTGTGGCCGGCACCAAGACCTACGGCTCGACGATCGTGCTGACGGCCGTGCCCACCGCCGGACACAAGTTCTCGTACTGGAAGGACAACGCCACCGGACAAATCCTCTCCTACGACACATCGTATGAGACGGAGGCCCGCGGTACGCTCAACATCTCGGCCGTGTTTGCCCTTGAAGCCTACAAGGTCAACGTCACCTGCAACGCCGACGAGGGCACCGTCGACGCCGCCTCGGGCATCTACGACTACGGCACCGCCATCGTGCTCGATGCCCGGCCCGCCGACGGCTACCAGTTGTCGGGCTACCGCATCAACGACACCTTTGTAGAGACCGCCGAGCCATACACGCTGACCGTAGAGGGACAGACCGCCATCGACGTGGTGTTCCGGGAAATATCGCCGACAGTACTGCTCAACGAGAGCACCGACTATATCCCCGAAGCCCTGGAGAGTGCCAAGGTGACGCTCTACCGCACGTTCTACAAGAACGAGTGGAACACCATCTGCCTGCCCTGCGCCGTACCCAACCCCGAAGAGGTGTTCGGAAAGGGTACCGAGGTGGCCCGCCTGGGTTCGTTCGACGGCAACACGCTCCAGTTCAACACCGTGACCAGCATGGAAGCCAACGTGCCCTACCTCATCAAGCCGACCACCATCAACAGTTATCTCTCCACCGACGCGCCCACCGTACTCTACACGCTGGGCACCACAAAGATAGAACAGCCCGAGGGCGACACGCCAGAAGACCGGGTGACCGGCCTCACATTCGTAGGCACCTACTCGCCCGTCTTCATGCCGGGCAACGACGGCAACTACTACATCGCCTTCAACAAGTTCTACTTTGTCGACAGCGACGATATCAGTATCGGACGCTTCCGCGGCTACTTCCACGCCCCGGGCACCAGTCTGTCGATGCTGTCGCTCGGGGTCGACGGGGCCACCTACATCCAAGAGACCACCGTCACCAAGGAAGACGGCGATGTGTACAACCTCAACGGTGTGATGGTACGCAAGAAGGGTGAACCGCTCACCGGACTGAAACCCGGCATCTACATCACCCGCAACAAGAAGTTTGTAGTGAAATGATGATAGCATGAAATGATGATGTAAACACTGCCCCACAAAATGTCCGCATTTTGTGGGGCTTTTGCACAAACCACCCGTATGTCGGATTTTTTTGCTAAGTTTGCACACTAAAAACAATACTATGCGCAAACTACGTACAATAGAGATGGAGCGTCTCACGCTCGAGGAGTTTCGCCAAGCGCAGAAACTGCCGCTCACGGTGATTCTCGACGACGTGCGGTCGCTCTACAACGTGGGATCCGTATTCCGCTCCTGCGATGCCTTCCGTGTAGAACAGGTCTGCCTGTGCGGCATCACGGCCACCCCGCCCCACCCCGAGATACACAAGACGGCACTGGGCGGAGAAGACTCCGTGGCGTGGCGGTACTTCGCCTCGGCTACGGAAGCCGTCACGCAACTGCACGCCGAGGGCGTATACGTCTACTCGGTGGAACAGGTGGAAGGCTCGACCAAACTCCAGCGGCTCGCCCTCGAGCCCCACCGCCGCTACGCCGTGGTGCTGGGCAATGAGGTGAAAGGCGTACACCAGGAGGTGGTCGACATGAGCGACGGCTGCATCGAGATACCGCAGTTCGGCACCAAGCACTCGCTCAACGTGAGCGTCACGGCCGGCATCATCGTGTGGGAATTTGCCCGCCAACTGCTGGTCGGGAAATGAAACTTATAATTTAAGTTTCGGATTTAAGTCTGAATGTATGCCCCCGAAGGGGACATCAGCCAAATGGCAAATCCGAAAATTGAATCAAGTAACAGTATTCGGGCCGAAAGACTCGAGTATTCAAGGCCGAATACTACAGTAGTTCAGCCCGAATACTGCAGTGGTTTGGCCCGAATACTACGGTATTCAAGGCCGAATACTGAC
>CAVFEZ010000014.1:0-45387 GCA_963621665.1 Akkermansia muciniphila
TAATGGTATGCCGACATAGGGAGATTCAATATAGGGCGGGTTTTTCAGTGCCCTCATACTCTGTCGTCCCTACGGGACTCGCCATTTGCGATAATTTTACCCAACATCAATAATTTCACCAAACGCCGATAATTTCTTTTCCGTTCTCCCCTCCTCAATATCCCGGGTTTTGTTTGAAGAGCGGATTGAGTTCGATGCACGTTTTGGGAATGGGGAAGACGGTGGTGTAGCCGGAGGCCTCGTTGTCGGTCGGGGTGCGCAGGTCGTAGGCGGAGGTGAAGCGGGAGAAGCGGATGAGGTCTTGGCGGCGCCAGCCTTCCCATACGAGTTCGAGGAGACGCTCGCGGAGGATATTGTCGAGGGTGCAGGCTACCGAAGGCGCACCGGCACGCTTGCGCACGGCATCGAGATAGGCGCTGCCGTCGCCGCCGCTGCGGGTGAGGGCTTCGGCTTGCATGAGCAGTACGTCGGCGTAGCGGAAGAGCACGATGTCGTTGTCGGGCATACGTCCGTCGGAGTAGGCCGAGCGGTCGACCTCATACTTCTTCATGCGTGCTCCGGCGGTCTGCTTGTAGGGGCTGGCGGTGAGGTTTTTCTCCACGGCGAGCGGCTGGTATTCGAGTTGGGTGCCGTCGTCGAGCATGACGGGCGTGTCGTCGACGGAGATCTTGCCGGCATAGAAGTTGAGGTCGAAGCGCGGATCCTCGTCGTCGGTGCCGTAGCCATAGGCGTGTACGGTGGAGAGGGTGGCGCAGGTGCCGTTCTCCGACGATCCGCCATAGGCTCCGCCGTGGGCGTAGTGGCGTGAGCGGAAGAGGTAGTGGAACTCGTTGGTGTAGAGCATCTTGTCGAGCGGTATGGTAAAGATATTTTCCAGTGAGCCCTCGTTGTGTACGGCGAAATTGGCTGTGTAGTCTTCCTCGAGCAGGTAGCCGGCATCGGTGATGCGCTCGCAAAAAGCGAGGCAGGCTTGCCAGGCGTTGAGTTGTTGTCCGTCGACGGTGAAGAGGATGTCGCGTCCGTCGGGCCGTCTGCCGTCGGTCCAGTCGTCGTCGGAATAGACCTCGGCGTTGAGGGTGAGTTTGGCGAGCATGAAGTCGACGGCGGGCGCGGTGATATGTCCGTAGTGTTCGCCCGGATGCGTGCTGTTGGCAGTGGGCAGATAGGGCCGCACGGCCTGCAGTTCGTCGACGATGAAGCGGTAGACGGTGCTTCGGCTGCTCTGCGTGATGCCTTCTATGTGCCGGCTGTCCTGAGTGACGAGCGGTATGCGGCCGAACATATCCATGGCGTACCAGTAGAAGAGTGCCCGCACGGCCCGCACTTCAGCCTCGTAGGCGGTGCGCTGCTTGTCGGTGAGCAGACTGGCGTGGGTGGAGATGGCGTTGAGCGAGTTGTTGGCCAGGACGATGGTGCGGAAGAGGTACTTCCATACATTGTACAGGTCGGTGTCGGTGGCCGTCCAGGTGTGGTCGTACATGTTTTGCCACAGGCCGCCGTCGTACCAGTCGCCGCCGCGTATGGGGTTGATGGCCTCGTCGGTGGTGAGCGTGTTGTAGTCGTAGATGCCGCGGCAGGTGCCCTGCAGTCCTTCGCACTCGGTGTGGCTGCCGAAGTAGTTGTAGAGCGAGGCGACGGCATTGGTGTACACCTCGGATGCGCTGGTGTATACGGCATCTTCGCCGGCCTGGTCTTTGGGATGCTCGTCGAGGCAGGCCGTGAGGCAGACGGCGAGGGTGAGGGCTGCGATGAGCGGGCGGATGTTATGTCTGTTCATGGGAGAAAGCGTTTTTTCGGGTGGGTGGATGGGGGAGGACGGCCGTCAGAACTGTATGCCTACGCCTACAGAAAAAGTACGGTAGAGCGGATAGGCGCGTTTGTCGTCGATGCCGAGTGTGGAGTTGACGATATAACTGTTGACCATCGGGGTCAGTCCGCTATAGGCGGAGATGGTGCCGAGATTGTTGACACTGCACGACAGGCGCAGCGAGCGGATGATGCGGCTGCGTAGCGGCACGTCGTAGCCCAGGGTGAGATGTTCGAAGTTGAGGTAGTCGCCGCGCTCGAGCCAGTAGTCGGAGATGTTCTGGTCGACGATGTTCTTGGCGGGTGCGCTGGCCAGCACATTGTAGTCGGGGAAGGACGACATGTTGGAGTAGGCCAGTCCGGTGCCGTTGAAGATCTTGTGTCCGAAAGCCCCGTTCATCTGCAGCGAGAGATAGACGTGACGGTAGCGGAAACTGATGTTTGCGCCGAGCGTAGCCTTCGGGGTGGCCTGTCCGCAGATGCGGCGGTCGCCACCGTCGCCGAAGTCGATCTTGCCGTCGCCGTTGAGATCCTCGATGTCGTACTTGTAGGTGCCTTGGTCGTCGAGGTAGAGTCCGCGGCAGTGGGGCAGGTAGAAGACGCCGAGCGGCTGGCCCACAATCTGGTAGACGACGTGATTGTTGTCGCCGCCGTTCTGTCCGGCTCCGTCGAGCGACCCGATGGCCGTCACCGGGGCGGCCGACATCTGCATGCCGCGGTAGGTGCCGCTCAGGGAGAGGAGGCGGTTGCGCTGGAAGGAGACGTTGACATTGATGTTGAGTTCCATGTCGCGCCGCTGTATGGGCGTGACGGCGAGACCCAGTTCGACACCGCTGTTCTCCATCGAACCGATGTTGGCCAGCAGTTTGTCGTAGGCGAAGGGCGGCACGGGCACGTCGTAGGAGTAGAGCATGTCGGTGGTCTTCGAGTAGTAATATTCGGCGGTGAGGAGTATGCGCCCGCCGAAGAGACCGATATCGGCGCCGATGTTGGCCGTGGATCGGGTCTCCCACTGCAGGTCGGGGTTGTTGTTGCGTACCTGTCCGAGGGTGACGGTGGGCGATCCGCCTACGGGTACGACACCCGTCTGCCGGTAGTTGGCCTCGGTGGTGTAGGCGGAGATGCCGCCGAGATTGCCGGCGCGTCCGTAGCCGGCGCGTATCTTGAGGGTGGAGAGCCAACCGGCACGGGCAAGGAAAGCCTCGCGGCGCACATCCCACGTGGCAGATACTGACGGGAAGAAACCCCAAGTATGGTTGTCGCCCACGAGCGACGAACCGTCGCCGCGTGTGGTGAGCGAGAGCGTGTAGCGGTCGGCGTAGGTGTAGGAGGCTGCCCCCATGACCGAGGCGAGTGCCTGGTCCTCGTAGGTACTTTCCGTGCCGCCGTAGGGACGCGACACGGTGGCACCGATATTATAGTATCCGTAGGCGTTGGTGGTGATGCCGCGGGCGTAGACCCCAAAGGCCGTGCGCTTGAGTTTCTGATATTCGCCGCTGGCGTTGGCCTCGACGGAGTGCTGCCCCCAGGTGTGGTGCCATGCGAGGGTGACGTTGCCGAGGTACTCCTGGCGTTTGGCTTCGCTGCGCACGACATTACCCTGTGCCCACACCCAGGTGGGGCAGAACTGTCCCGTCTCGGCCGAGGTGTGGGAGAAAGACCCGAGGGCAGAGAGGGTCAGTCCGCTGCCGAGGTCAAAGGCGAGGCGGAGATGGGTGTTGAAGTAGAGTTCGCGCTGGTCGTTCTTCTCGGCAAGCACGGCCTCGGGCGGATTGATACGGTAGGCCGCCTGGTTTTTGGTCCATGCGCCGGAAGCGTCGCGGCCCGGCGGATAGGTGGGGTTCTGGCAGGCGGCCGAGTAGAAGAGGGCCTGCGTGTCGAAGATGTCGCGGTTGTTGGAGGAGGAACCGAACACGCCGAACTGTCCTGTGAGCCGTCCGCCGAAGGCGGTCTGTGTGGCATCGAGTTTGGCCACGAGATTGTCGTAGCCCTTGGTACGGATGACGGTGTTGTGCCCGATATATCCGATAGAGGCGCGGTAGTTGGCCGTAGGCGAACCGCCCGAGAAAGCGAGGTGGTGGTTCTGCACGAGGGCCGTGCGGGTGATGACATCGTAGAAGTCGGTGTTGTAGCCGCCATCGTTGGCATGTACACCGAGCCGCTTGGCGGTGGCGAGGTAGTCGGGTCCGCTGAGCATGTCGAGGTGTTTGTAGGGGGAGGCGAAACCTACGCTTCCCTCGTAGGCTATCTGAAAACCGCGTCCCGACCCCTTGCGGGTGGTGACGACGATGACACCCGAGGCGCCGCGTGATCCATACTGGGCGGTCTCGGCGGCATTCTTGAGTACGGTGAAACTCTCGATGTCGCCGGGGTAGAGAGTGGAAAGGGTAGAGATGTCGGTGGTGACACCGTCGATGACGACGAGCGGGTCGTTGCCGCCCATGACGGAGGTGGTACCGCGCACGCGGACGCTGTTGAGCATGGCCATGCGGTCGATACCGTCGGTGGTGACGCTCACGCCGGCGGTCTTGCCGTTGAGCACATCGAGGGCGTTCTTGGTGATGCCTCCGCTCTCTTGTCCCATGGGGATGTCGAGCACGCGGGTGCGCCGGGGCGTGGCCGTGGTGTCGGTGGGTGTGTCGGCCGGACGCTGCTGTTGGGCAACGGCGGTGGCAGACGGTAGGGTGAGCATGCAGAGCAGGGGCAGGGCGTGAAAGGTCGGTAGTGTCATAAAGGTCGGTAGAGGCGTGTTCTATAAATTCCACGCATTTTTAAATTTATATTTAGACGGATTGCTCTTTGTGTCTTTTTGTTTTTATCCGGCATCTTTCCCTTTCTTCTTCAGTCGCATAGCCCGCTATGCTCCTTCAGAAAGAAAGAAAAATCTGCTCGGCTAAAATCCAAAAATCCATCAAAGGCAATTTATAGAACCCGCCTAGAGTCATAGGTGTAGGGTTTGCGGTATGGCTGGATGCAAATATATGAATTTTTTTCTGTGACGACAAGGTTATGACGGGTTCTATAAGCCAGCGTAAGCACAAAAAAAGCCCGGAAGGGGGGAAACTGCACTTTTTGCGTGTGCGTTGTCCCTCTTCCGGGCCGGGGTGAGCGGATGGCGTGCATCCGCTATGGTTCATCTATGTCAGCCTTACTTTACGGTCAACTTCTGGGTGCGCAGTACGTTGCCCTTCTGCATCTTGACGAGGTAGATACCCTGTGCGAAGCCGGTGGTGGCCATGCGTGTGGGTGCTACAGCGTACTGTACGAGGGCGCCGCTGGCGTCGTAGATCCATGCCTTGTCGACATTCTCGAAGGTGAATGCTCCGTCTTCGGCGCTGACGCGCGATGCGGCGCTTTCAGTCTCGTGGATGCCGGTAGACTCGCCGTCGAGTCCCTCGGGCTGCTCGGCTGTACCCTGGTCGTGGATGTCGACGGGTGCCTCACGCTCGGGGTTGGTACCGGTGATCTCTACACCGAAGTCCATAGAGAAGCCCTTGTTGTGGAGACCGGTGGGCAGGAAGGCTCCTGCAAACCATGCGTCGGAGAAGACGATGCGCAGACGGCTATTGCCGGTGACTGCATCTTCGGGAATGGTGAAGGTGCAGTTGACACCCGTGGTCTGGAACTCGGGAGTAGCGGCACGTGTCGTACCGGCGAAGAAGAGACGCTCACCCTCGGTGGGGTTTACTTCGATGTTGTCGGGATTGAAGACGCGGTCGCCGTTGAGGTCGATCCATCCTCCGGCGAAGCACCACTTCAAACCATCGGAGAAGTCAGCACACTTGATGTTCATGCTCACGGTCTGACCTTGCTTTACCTTCAGCACCTGGTCGGTGGCATTGACATACTGGGTACCGTCGGCAACAGGGCCGGTAGCGGTGTAGGCGAGGTTCTGGTCGGCTCCGGTCGTGGTGACGGAGGTGACGTAGCGCTGCTGGCGGGCAATGTCGGCACCGTCGCAGGTGGGGTTCATCTGAGAGATACCGTAGGAGTCATCCACGCGTTCGGGGAGTGTGGACTGGTCGGCACGGTCTATCTTCACCCACTCTACGGGAGAGTAGGTCTTGAGGTCGGTGGAGACGGCGCGTACACCGATATACGGCTGGTCGTCGGTGCTCTCAAACTCGATGTTGCCTACGTAGCAGGCCCATGTGGTGGTGCGGGCAACCTCAGACACGGCACCCTTCTCGCCATTCTTGTAGAGAACCTCGAAGTGGTCGATGTTGGCCTCGTCGTTGTAGACGAGATCCCAGTCGGCACGCTTCTGTGCGGTAGCGTTGACATCCCACCAGATCTTGGCAGACATGGAGGTCTTGGTCTCCTGCTTTACTTCTACGTTGACATCCTTGACAGCGGAGGGAGTGGTCTTCACGTTGTCGTTGATCTCGAGTTTGCCCACATAGAGTTTGTAGGCGTCGTCGGAACCTTTCACACGCAGACCGATGGCAGTGATGACATCGCTCTGTGAGAGGGCGGCGATATCGAGTTTCTTCTCCTGCCAGGTGTTGCCTTCTACGTTGCCGTAGGGAGTCTCGATCCAGGAGCCGTCCTTCTTCTGAAGGATGACGTAGAGGTTGGAGGCGTTGGTGCCTTCCTTGCCGTTCTTCACGGCTACCTTGGCGTAAGCGCCGCCTGCGCTGACATTGAGTTCGGTCTTGTAGAGCACGATGTCGGTACCGGTAGAGGTAGCCTTGCCGGTGAGCAGGAGGCTGGTACCGCCGTTGTACTGGTCGGCGTGCGAGAACTCAGGCTGGATGTCGGTGCTGACGGTCTGTGTGCCGGGAGCGACTACGAGCCAGCGGTAGGTAGGTACGCGGTCCTGGTTGGACATGTTGTACCATGATCCGGCAGTCTTCTTTCCCTTGTAGGAGTAGCGGTCGCCGTTGCCGAGGTTGAAGTTGGTGGCGAAGGGCAGGTTGCCGTGGATGGCAGAACGCTCGGGTATCCAAGTGGCTACACCGGCATACTTGGAGAGGGGTTTTTCTCCGTCGGAGGTCTCTTCCCACTCGTTGCCTGTGTTGCTGATGGCGGGACGGTTGAGCGGGTTGCGGTTACCACCCGACATGAGACGCTCCTGCAGGGCCTGGTAGTTGGCCTGCTGCTCGTAGGAGTCGGCACCGGTGTTGTACGACCACAGACGGCTCTGTGCGTGCTCGCCCCAGAAGCAGAGGCTCACCTTCTTCGACTGTTCGTCGGCGTTGAGGCGGGTCCAGCCGCGGTTCATGGATACGATCCATACACCGGCGTAGAGACCTTCTGTGGTACCCATGGCATTCTCGGCTACGGTGGCGGAGTTGCTCATCTGGTAGGAGAAGTCACCGTTGGAGTAGTTGAGCATAAGGTCGTGGGTACGGCCTTCAGAGTCGCCGAAGAGGGCGTTGGCCAGAGTATTGCTCAGACCGCTGTAAGAGGTGTAGATACCGCAGTGGAAGTTGTCGAAGCCGTGCTTCTTGGCCGAAGCGTAGAGTTGCTTGTGGAAATCCACGATGTCATCATCGCTGAAGCCGGAGTCTTCCCAGTTGTAGTTGATACCGTCGAAGCCGAAGTACATCAGACAGTTGATGATAGGCTCTACGTAGCGGAAGTTGCCGCTGGCATCGGTCTCGGTGACGTAGTCGATCCATCCTGTGGCCGATCCGTCGCGTCCGCCGGTGGTGTCGAAGAACTTGATGCCGCTGTAGATGTCGGTACCGTTCTTGTGGGCTGCGTCAGTCCATGCTGCGGGTGCGGAGAAGAGACCGTGGTTCCACGAACCGAAGATGTTGGTGTAGTTCCACATGGAGTATACGTCGGAGGCGAACTTGGTGTTGGGCTGGCCCACATCACCGTCCTTGCCCTCGTCCATAGGAATGTTCATCCAGAGGTCGCGCTTCTCGTAGGTGTCGGAGATCAGTCGGTTGCTGCGGCTGAGGATACCGATGTTGCGCACGTGCGAGCGGATGAAGGCGATGTCAGACTGCTGGATACCTGCTGCGGCAAACTCGGCTGCAGTGGGGTAGCGACGCTGGCCGTCTTCCCATGCCTTGGTGAAGAGGTTGACGAGACCTGTGTCGGTGAAACCGCTGAAGTCATAGACGGCGTCGGTGGCGGTAGGTGAGTACGTCACGTCGTCGGCCATGGCTGGAAGGCTCGTTCCTGCCAACATGCATGCAAATGCGATGGCGGGTAAAGTTACTTTCATGTTCATGTTGTTTTTTGTTGTATTAGGTTTTGGAACTGGTTGTCGGCGCTTGGGCAAAGGCCGTCGCGCTTTCGTTTTTTTTCTTTTGGACTTTTTTCTACCGCCGCCCGTTGTGGAGACAGCGGTAGAAAAAAGTGAGAGATGTTCGTTGCCCGTTTTATAAAGCAAGGGCTTTATTACCAAGCGATGCCTTTAAAAGTTGGGCTCGTTGACATCCCACCACAGGCGTGTACCCTGCTGGTCGGGACCGCCGAGAGCGGGAATACCGGTCTCTTCGAGGTCGGCCTTGGTCTGAGGATCGTCAGAGAACCAGGGTACGCGACGGATGATGTTCAGACCGGAGCAGAACTCGGAACTGTCGCCGGAGGTGAGCGATCCGTCACCGTCCTCGGGATTGAGCACGGGGAAGAGTTTCGGATAGCCGGTACGGCGGAGGTCAACCCATGACTCGTAACTGTAGGGGAAGTTGGCGATGTACTTCTGTGTGATGATCATTTCCAACTTGGTCTCCTGCGGGAGCGATTCGTCCCACTTTACGCCGATCTTGGTGACGCTGGCAATGTCGGGGGTGTTTCCGGTCGGGTCTACGTATGTATACGCTTTGGGGGATGTGACATTGAGGTATTCTTCGACGTATTTGTTGTACTCGTTCTTGGGAGAGTTGCGGGCCTCGAGGTTGCCGCAGCGTATGCCCTGCTCATAGAACTGCTGGGCGGAGCCGCCCATGTTCCAGCCGCGGAGGGCGCCCTCGGCACGGAGGAAGCATACTTCAGAGAGTTTCATGAAGTAGCAGGGAGGGAACGAACCGTTCATGTACTCGTTGTCGAGCTTGCTGAACGAGATGTAGGAGTTGGTACCTGCGCTCTGTCCGATGCCGGGCACTGTACCGTCGCGCATACCGATGATGGCAGTGCCGGCCTTGGTGATGGCGGGAGCCGAACCGTTGTTGCCGACCTTGGCGATATCCTCGGTGTTGGTCTTGAAGAGGTACTTGATGTAGGGATGGTCGAGGCTGATGAGCATGCTGGCGAACGATGCGCTCAGACGTGAGTCACCCCACTCGGATACCTGTGTGAGCGGATGGTCGAAGCCGCTGCCGAAGGGGAAGAGGGCAATCTCGTGGGCGGTGGTCTCGATGACACCGTCCTTGACGGCTTCCTCGGCCCACTTCTTGGCGGTCTCGGGTTCTACCTTGCTGATGTGCATGGCCATGCGCAGCTTCAGAGAGTTGGCGAAGCGTATCCATGCCTCAAGACCCTCGGTGTTGAGTATCTCGCTGTCGAAGAGCAGGGGCAGACGGCCGGAGAAGATGTTCTTGACGACCTTTTCCTTGTACCAGTCGGGGCGCTCGGTGAAGTGCTTGAAGGCATTGATACAGGTATCGATGTTGGCTTCGGCACTGTAGTAGATGGTGCGCACGTCGTTGTACTTGAAGGGAGACTCTTCCTTGTTGGCCTTGAAGTTGTCATAGGGCAGCGGACCGAAGAGGTCGGCATTCTCTATGGCAGCGTAGTTGTAGAGCAACAGGTAGGCGGCCTTCAGCTCGGGGATGGAGTCAAGCGTACCGTTGTTGAGGATGGGGGCGAGACACTGGCGGGCAAGCGAGAAGCCGCCGCCGGGGCCGCCGTTGAATCCCTTGGACAAGTGGTAGGTAGACTTCAGTTCGGCGTTGGAGTAGGGGAAGTCGGAGTGGGGTACGCAACTGTACTGCACGTAGTTGTCCGGGCCCAGGCAGAACTGGAACTGGTAGGCGTGGGCTGCGGGCAGGTTGCCGTCCTTACCGCCGCGGATGCCGTAGATACCGGTCTGGGCGGTACCCAGGCTGGAGCGCAGGCTTTTGTAGGCAGCGGTATAGCCGGCCTCGCTGATCTCCTTCATGTAGTTGATCTCGTCGGCCTGGCCTACTTCGATGACCGGCGGCTCGACAATCTGGTTCTGCTGGAACTCGTCGGAGGGCGTGTCGTAGTCAAGGCATGACTGCAGGCTCAGTGCCGACAGGGCCAGTGCAGAATACAAAAATATCTTCGATCTTTTCATATCTTTTTGTCTTCTTGTGTGTGATGGTTGATTAGAAATTGACGTTCAGAGAGAAACCGAACGAACGCGATGACGGCATGTTGAACACCTCGAATGCGCTGAGGCCTGTACCTGTGGAGAGCGATACGTCGGGATCGACGGGAGCGTCCTTGTAGATGAAGAACAGGTTGCGGGCGATGAACGAGAGGGTCAGGTTGCGGTTGGCGCCGAAGAGGTCGCGGAAGGTGTAACCCAACGAAAGTTCGCGCAGGCGGAAGTTGGTGCCGCTGTAGAGGTAGCGCTCGATGTCCTGGGGAGATACGCCGCCGACAGACTGGTAGTAGGCTTCGATGGGCACGATGCGGCCGCTACCGTCGTTGAGCTCGATACCCAGCACGTTGGTGCCGTAGGCGGGATCGGCGAAGGTCTTGTTGGCCTCTGCGGTGAGACGTGCGTCAGCAGAACGCTGCGACAGTCCGTATCCGTCGAGGAACGACTCGGTCATGGAGAGCACCTTGCCGCCGATACGTCCGTTGATGAGGAAGGAGAGGGTGAAATCCTTGAAGGTGACGGTGTTCGACCATCCCATCTGCCAGTTGGCGTTCATGTTGCCGACGTACTTGCCGTAGGTGTTCTCGGAGTCCATCTGGACACCGCCCTGCGAGTTGAGTACATACCAGCCTTCCTTGGCGGTACCGTTGAGTACGGCAGCGTCATTGGCTTTGTAGCGCTTGAGGTCGGTGACGTACATGTCGCCGAACTTGCCGCCTTCCTTGTAGAGTACCTGTACACCGCCTACATAGCTTGCGATGACATTCTCCTTGCCGGTCTTCTCGTCGTAGGCCGTGCGGAGAATCTTGTTGTTGTTGTAGGAGATGTTGTAGGAGGTCTTCCAGTTGAAGCCCTGGGCGAGCTTGAAGTTGTAGCCGATGGTGCCCTCAAATCCCTGGTTGCGGATCTTACAGGTGTTCATCGGGATAGACTTGCCGGAGGCGTTGGTACCCACGAGGTAGAGGTTGGACATCGTGGCGTTGTAGTAGGTCAGGTCGAGGCTGAGGCGGTTGTTGAGGAACAACATCTCAAGACCGGTCTCGAAGGAAGCGGTCTTCTCAGGACGCGGATCCTTGAAGGTAGCCCACTGTGAAGGTGTGTAGGCGCCTGTCTCGTAGTTGATGGTCTGCGAACCGTATACCTGGTTGGGGATAGAGTTACCTACCTCAGAGTAGGAGGCGCGGTACTTCATGTAGTTGAACCACTCGGGCAACTTGACGATGTTGCTGACAACGGCGTTGGCGCCGAAGCCGAAGTAGCCGTAGTCTTCTGGCGTACCGCGGTCCTTGAACTGGCGGTAGGCACGGTACCAGTCGCGACGGTAGGATCCGTCGACGTATACCATGTCTTTCCATCCTACCTGGGCGGTGAAGAAGGCACCCTTGTTCCAGTCGGAGGAAGTGCTCTGAGAGGTAGCGCCGGGGCCGCCGGCAGAGGTAGAGAAGTAGTTGATGACGTCAGACAGGTGCTGGCGGTTGCCGTAGTAGTAGGTGGCGTTGCCGCTGTCGTAAGACTTGGTGTTGCCCTTGGTGGTGTGGCCTACCCATCCGAGTGATGCGCTCACGTCCCAGTCACCGAAGGTCTTGTTGTAGTTGAGCATGAAGTCGGTGTAGAGCTCGGTGGTCTTGTTGTAGCCCCACCAGTAGCGTCCGTAGTCTTCCATACCTGAGGGTATCCATGTGGTGGCGTAGCGGCGGGAGTCGTTCTCGTACTTGGTGAAGTCGAGACCGAGACGTGCCTGGAACGACAGACCGTCGTAGATGTCGAGTGTACCGGTGATATTGCCGAAGAAGCGGTCTTCCTTCTGTACGCTGTTGTTCTGGTTGAGCAGCCAGTAGGGGTTGTTCTGTCCGTTCTCCTGGTAAGCCCAGTTCTGCATCGGTCCGGTGAGGGCAACGCGCTGTGTGGTCCAAGAGTAGGTACCGGTCTTGTTGTCCTTCACGTAGAGACCCTGCGGCTCGCTGTTCCAGTTGCCCGAAGCATTGACATAGTTGTTGCGGTAGTAGTCGATGTCGATATTGCGGGCCATGGTGTACATGTGGTAGATGGGGTTCATGGCGATACCACCACCGGGACGGTTTTTGGTCTTGGTCTGGATGTAGTTCATTGACACGTCGATGGTGGCGCGGTCGAAGAACTTGAAGTTCTGACGGAAGGAGAGCGTGTTACGGTTGTAGGAGTTGTTCTCGAGCATACCGTTGGAGTGGGCGTTGCTGTATGAGAAGTAGGAACTCATCTTGTCGGTACCGCCAGAGAGGGCGATAGAGTTGTTGGTGGTCACGCCCGTGCGGTAGAAGTCGTCGAGGTCGTTCTTGGCCGAGTTGCGGAGGTGTACGGTGTTGGTCTGTCCGTTGAACTTCTCCTGTCCCATCGTCACGTCGAGGAGCAGGTTGCTGGAAGAACGGTCGGCCAGTTTGCCGCCCCAACTATAGATGCCGAGCGTGTGGGCCTCGTCGTTGACCTCAGCGCCGTACACGTTCTGTATCTTTGGTGTGGTGAGCGGAGTGTCGAAGGTGATGTTCGAACTGTAGTTGATGGCCAACTTGCCTTCGCGTCCCTTCTTGGTGGTGATCATGAGGACACCGTTGGCAGCCTCTGAACCGTAGAGGGCGGCGGCGTTGGCACCCTTCAGTACGTTGATAGACTCGATATCGTCGGGGTTGAGCATGGAGAGGGCGTCGCCACCTTCAGATGCACCGACGGCGAGCATGGCTCCGCTGCCTACCTCACCACGGGTGTTGTTGCTCATGGGCACACCGTCGACGACGATGAGCGGGGTACTCTTACCCATAATAGACTTGTTTCCGCGGAGAAGGATCTTCGACGAACCACCGGCACCACCGGCACTCGGGGTGATGGTCACACCGGAGATCTTGCCTTCGAGCGAGTTGGCTACGTTGGGGTCCTGTACGCGGTTGAGGTCGGATGCCTTCACCTGCTGGGTGGAGTAGGTCAGTGAGGTCTCCTTGCGCTTGATACCCATGGCGGTCACGACGACCTCCTTGAGCATGGAGTTCTCTTCCTTGAGCACGATGTTTACCTGGTTGCGGCCGCCTACGTTTGCTTTCTGGGCGGTGTAGCCGATGTAGGAGAACACAAGTGTGGCGTTCTTGTTGGAGACGGTGAGTTTGTACTGTCCGTCGATGTTGGTCACGACACCTGCACCTTTGACACCTTCGACAGTGACGCTGACGCCGATGAGGGGTTCACCCTTTTCATCGGTGACAGTACCCTGCACGAGTGTGCCTTGCTGCTGGATGAGAGCGTTGGGAGCGGTGTTGCCTGCTGCTGAGGCGTACTGCATGGGTACGCCTGCTGCGAGGAAGGCCACGGCGGCCTTGGCAAGTATCCGTCCTCTTTCTTTAGAATATTTATTCATGTCTTTTTGTTGTGAATGTATATTTTTCAAAATCCCAGAGAACGTGACCGGTGTGCAATCCTGTTTTTTATTGTCTTGCACCGGTCACGTCCGTATAAGTGGCTATTGTATTAGATGGTCTGTGGTCAAAGGGGGATGACTGTTACTGCTTGATGACTTTGACGGTCTTGTATACCTTGCCGTCCTTGAGTACCTGTACGAGGTAGAGACCTGCGGGAGCGGTGACGGTCACGCTGACGGTCTGTCCGGCTGCGGCCTCGAAGCCGTTGCTCTGGAGCAGTGTGCCGTTGGCGGCAAGCACGTTGACAACGTAGGCGCCCTGCTCGGCAAAGCGGAAGTTGACGCTCTCTACAAACGGGTTGGGGAATACGGAGAACTCCGTTCCGCCGTTCACCTCGTCGATGCCGGTGGCATCGCCAGTGATCTCTACGGCCTCGGTGAGTGTGCGCTCGTCTTCACCCCATGCGTTGGTGAGGGTCAGCGTAGCGTCGTAGGTGCCGGGCGTAGCGTAGGCTACAACGGCGGCCTGGTCGCTCTCTGAAGAGATGCGGGCACCGTTGAGGGTGAGTTTGCGGGTGGTCTTCACCTCGAGCGTACCGGTCACGCCGGGATAACCGGTCGTGGTGTTGTCGGCACCCTGCTTCTGGTAGGAGGCCTCAGAGGTCTTCTCACCGCCTGCGTCGACGGTGCGTACCATCTTGGCTACGTAGGATGCACCTGCGTGTCCGTAGTTGGCGAAGGTGGAGTCGGCTGCATTGTAACTCTCGAAGGTGTAGTAGCCCTGCAAGCCCTCGGGTACGTTGTTGGTATCGTAACCGTTCATGCACTCCAGCACTTCAGACTCGCTGAGGGCCTTGTTCCAGATCTGGATTTCGTCTACCCAACCGTTGAATCCGGCCTTGTAGACACCGCCGCCACCGATGAAGATGTTGGCTGCTACGGTCTTGTCGATACGTGAGTCGGTAGAGTTCTCGCGGCGTGAGGAAGCGGAGAAGGTAGTCTCGGCTACCTTCTTGCCGTTGAAGTACATGGTCTGCTTGTTGCTGGCATCCTGAGTGATGACGATGTGGTTCCAGAGGCCGGGGTTGAGGCTGTATCCGGTAGACATCATGCTCTCGTTGGGGTTGTCGTGCTCGGTCCAACCGTAGGTATTGAAGGATACCTCGTTGGCGGCGTGCTTGGCCTTGCCGGTCCACTCGGGACGGATCTGTACCCAGAGGTCACCCCAGTTGTTGTGGGGCCATGCGTCGGCGATGGTGTTCTTGCTGATGAGGTTGGTGCCCTGCTTGTCGTGGGCGTAGCTGCTGGCTTTCACCCAGAGGGCGTAGGAGTATACCTTGCCGGTCTGTACCTCGGCAGGAATCATGAGCATGTTCGGGTCGCTGATGGCCACGGCACGTGATACGGTGCCTTCGCCGGCGCGGTAGTTGTAGTTGTAGGTCACGTTCTCACCCGTCTTGGCGGTGCTCTTGTCTACAGAGAAACTGTTGATGGCAGGTACTGCACCGGTAGCCTCGGAGGTGACGTGGATCTTGCCGCGGAGGGTGGTTGTGGTGCCCTTGGAGTCGGTCACGACGATGTCGTAGACACCGAGCTCGGGCAGAGAGGTGGTGAACGACTTCACGTTGGTGGTCTTGTAGCACTCAGCACCGGTCTTGGCGCTTGTGATGGTCCATGACTGGGCGGCGTCGGCCATCTCGTCTTCGAGCGATACGGTGAAGGTCTCGTTGGGCTTCACTACCTGGCGGTCGATGACTACCTCAGAAGAAGGCGTGTCGTAGGGGATGTCCTTGTAGTCGGTCCAGGCGATGTCAGACTTCTGCTGGCCGTCGGGAGATACGGCGCACACACCAAAGCGGGCGCGGCGGCCTTCATATCCGCTCACAAGAGGAGCGTCGATGACGTAGGCAGCCCATGAAGTGGTGGCGGTGAGGAGTTGGGAAGCCTGGTTCTCCTGCTGCATGTAGATCTCGTAGTACCAAGTGTCGACCTCGTCGTTGTAGGTGGGCACCTCAAGACCGGTCTGGTCTTTGCTGGCGTAGCGTATCTTGAAATCTACTGTGCTGCCCTTTCCGCGGAGTATGTTTACGTCTTGGATGGCAGGTGTCGCTGCGTTGAACTTCTGTGCGGGGTTGCGCAGGGCTATCTCGCCGATGAGCATGTTGTAGTCTTTCTCTGTACCGTCGACGGTGATACCGATCATGGCAATCTTGTCACCCGACTTCAGACCGAGTTTCTCGAGAGAAGTGGTGAAAGTGGTCCACTCGCCGAACTTGGGGGCGGCGGGGATTTCGATCTCCTTGTAGTTGGTGAGGTCGTCTTGGAGAGCGACAAACAGTTTGGCGTGTGTGGCCAGCTCGTTGCTCATCTTGTAGGTCACGGAGAGATTGTAGGTAGGCTCCGTGGCAACCATGGTCTTGAAGAGTTTCACGCGGGAGAGGGTGGTGGCACCGCTCAGACGGAGGCAGGAACCACCGAAGTAAGCATCGTCCCAAGTGAGGTCAGCGCTGACGAGACCGCCGTTGGTGGCGCTTTCGTTGCCGTCAACGATCCACCAGCGCCATGTCGGCATGATGTCCTGTGTGGCGAGGTTGTGCCACTTGTGGTCGAAGGTCACGCGGCCCTCGTTGCGGAACTTGAGACCGTTGCCGAGGTTGAAGCGTGATACGAACGGCACGCTCTGGATGGTAGACTTGGCGGAGAGGAAGCGGGCCAGACCGTGGAACTTGGTGAGGCTGGCGTTGCCAAGGTCACACAAGGTGTTGAGTGCGGGCTGGTTGGCCGGGTTGCGGTTGCCGCCGCTGAAGATCATCTCCTGCTTGCGGAGGTAAGCCTGCTGGATGGCCACGTCAGATGTACCGTCGTCGGTAGCGCTCTGATGGATGAGGCTCTGTGAGTGGGCTCCCCAGAATCCGATGGAGATCTTGTTGTTGTCGAGTGCCGACCAGTTGCTGTTCTTCAGTGCGCGGCCCTGGATGTCGAAGCCTGCGTAGTAGTCGTAACTGCTGCGGCCGAGCTGCTCGGCATAGGTGACAGTCTTTGAGAGGGTGGAAGAATACCAGTTGTAGTTGGCGAACATCATATCGGTGACGATATTGTCCTTGTCGCCGAACATCTTCTTGTTGTGCGATCCCAGACCGTTGTCGAAGGAGATGTAGCCGTTGTCGTTGGTACCGTCATACCAGTGCAGCTGGAATTCCCATCCCAGTTCTTTGGCCTTCTTGTGGCACTGGGCGAAGAAATCCTGCAATTCCGACATGGTGTCGTAGTCGGAGGAGAACTCGGAGTTGACACCGATACCGTCGATGCCGTAGTAGCGGAGGAACTTCACAAAGTTGTCGAGGTAGATGAAGTTGTCTTCGCTGTCGCGCTGTGTGAGTTTGGTGAATATCTTGGAGTAGGTGTCGCTACCGTCGAGGTATACTGACTGTGCCCATGGAATAGAGAGCACGCAACCTACCTTGACACCGTTCTTGTGGGCCACGTCGGAGAGTCCGGCGGTGACGCGGAACCAGGGTGCTGTCCAGTTGCCGTGGATGTTGACGTATGACCAAAGACTGAAGTTGTCGCCTTCGAAACAATAGCGGGGAAGGGCCTTCCATGATGAGGTGGGGTCGTCGAGCGGTACCCACAGACACATCTTGCGCTCGGGGTCTACACCCTCTACGGCGGTATAGTCGCCGTCGGTGATGCGGGCCATCGGACGCTGGCGGGAGATGTAGAACTCGTTGTCCATGGCTGATACGCCCGGGGGCAATGCACCTGGTGACCATGTGCCAATCAGATTGAGCACGTTGTCAAACCCTGTGTCTTGAATGTCAAGCGGGTGGGTCGGTGTGCGCTGCGCAAATCCGAGGGATGCGCAAAGCAGTGCCGAAGCGAGAAGGGTAAGTCTCTTTCTCATTTTTTCTTGGTTTAGGTTAAGGGAATAAACAAGTCTTGTGAACCGTAATCTACGCTGGGCACTCGGCCGCAGTAGTACGGTATGAAGGCGGCAGTCTCCTGCGGCGATGTCGGTGCTGCCGTAGCAAGTGCTGCCGCCTTCGTTACACTATCAAAGCGGTTATTTTCTCATAAGTTTTACGGTGCGTACCACCTTGCCGTCCTTCTTGACAGAGAGTACATAGGTACCTGCTGCAGCAAGATGTATCTGCATGTTGCCGCCTGCGGTGATCTCGGCGGTCTCGGTGGCCTGTGCCTGTCCGTTGACGGAGTAGACGTTGACCGTATATTTGCCGTCGGCGGCAAACTCTACGAGTACGTCTTCGCCTACGGTGTAAGCCTTCACGTCGCCGCTCTTCACGCCGTCGATACCTGTGCTGTTGCCGATGGTGATGGCGGTGAAGGTGCGCTGTGCCTTACCGAGCGAGTTGCTCAGGGTGAGGGTCACGTTGCGTACGCCTTCCTTCTCGTAGGAGAGTACGGCCTCGCCCGATGTGCCGGTGCCCGATGCGGAGATCAGGTCAGCCTTCGGAGCGCTCCATGTCGGGGTGGTCTCTACCTTGTAGGATGTACCGGCGATGAACGGACAACCGGAGGTGTACTTCGGTGCGAGCCATCCGAACTGTCCCTGACCCTCGTTGCCGGAAGCCTCGTAGGCGTGCAGACCGGCCTTCACGCCTGCCTTGCTACCTACTGCGGGGAAGGTATAGTCGTCGTCGGCCAGTGTCTCGGTGTCCCAAAGGGCAACGAGGTCTGACGGCAGATTGGCGTTGTCGAAGGTGCCCATGGTAGCCTGTACTTCCTCTTCGGTGAGGGCTTTGCCCCATACTTGGAGGTTGTCTACGGCTCCGTCGATACCGTTGCGGCCGAAGGCGTCACCTGCTACTGCAAGCACCTGTCCGTCGGTGATGTTGTACGGGTTGGACTGGTAACCGGGATCGGTGGTGTAGTAGGTGTCACCGTTGGTGGAACGGTTCCATCCTGTACGCTCCTGCTTCTTGCCGTTGATGTAGAACTCGCCGCGGAGAGCTCCGGAGGAGTTGTAGTCGAAGGTGTAGCAGACGTGTACCCATGTGCCGATAGGCAACTTGGAGTTGGCGTACTTGTAGCGTATCTCGTTGTTGCTGGTAGCATCGCTACCGCGCCATGTGAAGCTGCCGATAGAGCCGTCCTCATTGATGTTGCTCCAGATCCAGCCCCAGTCGGTCTTGGGCCAGGAGTCGAGTTTGTTGGCAATGGAGAAGAGCTGGGTCTCGCCGGAAGCGAGCTTGTTGATCTTGAGCCAGAAGGCTACCGAGAACGACTTGGCACCTACCAGGTCGAGGTCGGCACACTTGGCACCGTAGCGCTTCTCGGAGAGGTCGATACCCTGTGATCCTGCACCGTCGGCGTCGCGGCCGGTGTACTTCATGGTCACCTTGTCGCCTACCTTGATGCTGATGGGATCTGCAGAGCCGTTGGCTGTGAGCGTGTAGATCTCGGGCAGAGCACCTACGCTGTTGTCTGTGATCTGTACATAGGCGGGGAACTCGCGGGTGGTGGTCTCGCTGCCTACCTTGCCCGTCAAGCGGAGCGTGTAACTGCCGATGGTGTTGATACCGTCTTCTACGGTCACCGTCTTGCCGCTACCGGTGTATACTTCCTTGCCGTCGCCGTCGACCAGACTCCATGTGCCGGCCTCGTGCTCGCTGTCGACATAGCCCATGGTGAACTTCTCGCCGGGCTTGATGGTGGTCTTGTCGATTTCGATATCGTCGCTGTAGGTGTAAGATGTAGGAGCCATATAGTCAGTCCAGGAGGTGGCAGACTGCGACTTGTGGTCGAGCGATACGGCGGCTACACCGAGACGTACGTTGGAATTCTTGTCCTTGACGGGGATGGCGAAGTACATGCCGGCCCATGATGTGGTGGTACCGATGAGCACGGGCTCCTGTCCTTCTTCCTGTGCGTAGAGTTTGAAGTAGGAGGTCTTCACGTCGGCATTGTAGCAGGGCTCTCCGGCGGCCTTGTCGTTGGCCATGTTCCAGATGACCTTTCCGTCCATACCTGCGTAACTGTTGTAGAGCAGTTTGCCGGAGGTGATTTCCGGTGCTTCGGGAGTGGCGGCTGTTCCGCGTACGATGGAGAATTCGCCCAAGAGCAGGCTGAGGTTGGTGGCGTTCTTGAAGTGCAGGGCTACGAGGGCGAGATCCTTGCCGTCGAAGTCTGAGCCGATGGTGAAGGTCTTGGTGAGCCATTCCTCGTCGTCGGCCTTCTGCGATGTGCTCTGTATGGTGTAGTTCACGGCCGATGTCTCGCTTCCCTTGGCGGAGAACACGAGGTCGATGTCGGAAGTACCGGCGGCCAGTTTGTACTTGAAGGTGACTACGTCGCCCTTCTTCAGGCCGTATTCAGTCTTGAAGAGGTGCAGATATTCGTCGGCTGTGGTGCCGGAGATGCGTACGGTGGAACCGCCGAAGTAGGCGTCGTCCCATGTGAAGTTGGCATCAAGACCGGTAGCGGGCACGTCGGTAGCAGCGTTGCCGAGCAGTTTGCTGGCAAACCACCAGCGCCATGTGGGCAGGTAGTCCTGCATGCCTACATTGTACCATGCATTGCTGTTCTGACGGACACCGTTGAGGTTGAAGTATTTACCGTTGCCGAGGTTGAAGTAGGTCACAAACGGTTCTTCGGCCAGATCCCAGCTCAGTGCAGAGTGGGCGGTCATGAAGGTAGACATGCCGTGCCATGTGTAGTTGTCGGCATTGTAGGCGTGGCGGTCGACGATAGCCGGGCAGTTGGCCGGGTTGCGGGTACCGCCGGTGAAGTAGCGCTCGGTGCGCTGGAGGTAGGCGTTCTGCTTGACCTCGGGAGAAGATCCCTTCTCGCCGCGGCTCTCCCAGAACATATTGTTGGAGTGGGCACCCCAAAGACCGATGGAGAGGCGTACATCGGGCAGCAGTGACCATGATGTACCACGGGGCTCGCCACCCTGCATGTTGACACCACAGTAGAGGTCGAGCGGGTCGCGGCCCAATGCTTCAGCCTTGGTCACAGATCCGGCGCGGTCGATGTAGTTCCAGTTGTAGTTGAAGAAGAGTGAGGTGCGCTTGTTCTCGCTGTCGCCGAAGGTCTCCTCGTTGTGTGAACCGAGACCGCGGTCGAAGGTGATGTTACCATTGTCGTTGGTACCGTCGTACCATACATTCTCGAAGAGCGGGTCGATGTCCTTCATCTTGCTGACGAGGTCGGCGTGGAAGTCGCGGAGGTCTTCGGTGACACCCGACCAGTCGCTGAACTCAGAGTTGTAGCCCAGGCCGTTGATACCGTAGTAGTGGAGGAACTGTGCGGCCTTGTCTACGTCGACCGCCGTACCGAGGTTCTGGAGCATGGTCTTCCAGTTGCCCGAAAGGGTGGCATTGGGGATGCTGGCCACACCCGATACGGCTACACCGTTCTTGTGGGCTACATCGAGGAAGGCGGCGGGTATGCGTCCGAGTCCGGCTGTCCAGTCGCCGTAGTGGGTGACATACGACCACATGGAGAAGACTTCAGAGTCGAACACGCCGTTGGGCAGTGCGTTGAAGTCGGTGTCGCCTACCGGTATCCAGGCCAGGAGTTTCTTGTCGTTCTCGCTGGTGAGCGACGAGCGCACCTGTGTGGCGGCGTTGCGGAAACGGTAGTGGGGACGTACACGGGAGATGTAGAAGTTGTCGTCTTCGGAAATCGGTGTTCCGGGTGTCCAGTTGGTCACAAGTTTATGGAACATTTCGCTTCCGGTATTGTCACCGGGAGTGATGTAGCCTTCGCGCAACTGTTGCGCGCTTGCTCCCATGACGCAGAGGGTGAGACCTGCGGCAAGGATGAGGCGTTTGCGGGTAAAGTTGGTCATATTATAGGTTTGGTATTGAAAATGACAAAGGAATAGCGTCTGGTCGGGGCATATTCGTCCCTCTTACTGCAGTGAGTGAGTGGAGCGTCATTGGGGTGACAGTCCGTCGGGGTCTGGCTTTCTTCAAGTCGTGATGGCGGGGTATAGCGTAAGATATCGTTCTTGGTATTGTCGTTCAGGCGTTTCGCATCACTGGGTTTTTCGTTGGTGTGCCGATAAGGTGAGTACGGCAGCAACTGCCTATGCAGTCTTTCACGTTGCAAATATAGATAAAATAATGTGAAGGGTTTTCCTTACATCTTGCGATTTATATTTTGTTAACGTATGAAACTTGCATCCATATTCGCGGGGGAGAAAGAATGACGGGGCGGCCGCCATCCCGGCGACTGCCCCGTGAACAGAAATTTATTATTTACCTAATGAAAGTGTACTCTTCTTTGTCGTAAGTGACGGGGTTTGGCATTTCCCGCCGTAGTGGTGTCAGTTGAACCACAGGTTGATATTCCATACACCGGCATAGCCATAGTCCCAGGCCCAGTTGGTGGTGTCGAGTTTGTACTGGAACTTGATGTAGCGGCATTTCACGGCTCCGTAGAGTACATAGGCGCGGTTGTAGCTGCTGTCGTAGATGGCCCGGTGTCCGTTGGTGGTGCCGGCCGATGTCCAGGTGACGTTGTCGGTGCTGAACAGCATCTCCGTGTCACTTGACCCGTAGCACATCGAGTAGAAGGCTGTGAGCGATTTTTCTTCGCCCAGGTCGATGGCAAACGATGCATCTTCCCTTTGTTCGAGGAAGGGCCACATGGCATCCCATCCGCCGGTAAAGAGATTGGAGTATCCTTCGGGGTCGAGGTTGTCGGCGGCGATGACGGTTGCTGTACTGATGTCGGCGAGGGTGCCGGGGATAGCCGTGGCCCCGTCGTTGATGAGTTGCGACTTGGTCTCGATGGTGATGTACACGATATCGTCCTCATCTATCTTTGCGCCGTTGGCGAAGGTGGTCTTCAGACGGAGGGGCAAGAGGTAGGTTCCTTCGAGTTGTTGCGCCACGTTGTCGGGAGCGCTGACGCGGATACCCTCTTCACTTTCGGTCTCGCCTTCGCGGATGACGGCCGGCGTGATGGTGAGTGCGCCGAGTACGTTGTCGGGTAGCGGAGAGAAGGCCGTGCCGTGACTGCTGTTGTACTCTGCTATGAGACTGTTGTCGGGTGCAAACGTACCTTGCATGTCGCCCGTCACGGCGATGAGGTTCTTGATTTTCACCGAGGCCGAGATGCCGCCGAATGTCCCTGCGGGCGTCTTGATGATGTTGCTGGCGATGACGTTCTCGCCGATGATGGAGGTGAGATAGTCGGCCTTTGAGGTCTTGACGATGATATAGGCGGTGTTGTACCGCTCGCTCAGTCCGTAGGGGCGGTCGCTGCCTTTGCCGTCATGCCCTTCGAGCAGAAGGCTTACGGGGATGAGGTAGTCTGGGTCTTCACTGCCGGTAGCGCGGAAATCCTCTATTTTCTTGTCGTCGAGTGCCACGGTCACGGGTACGGACGATTGGTTCTTGCCTGCGCCCACGCCCGAAGGGGTGATCTTCATGGCTTGCAGTATGTCTGCCGAGGGCAGACGGTAGGCGGTCGTGTGTGCCGTATTGTATTGTTCCACGAGGGCGGCATCGGCATTGACCTTGGCCGACACGCGTACACTGTCGCTTGTGGGGTACTGTGTTTTGATGTCGAGGTCGGCGGCCACGCGGCCGAATATGCCGGCCGGTGTGGTCATCACTTCACATTCGAAGGGATTGTCGACATTGCGCGGTGCGATGTACACGCAATTGTCGTTGGTGCCGTCGACATCGTATTTGACATCATCGCTGCAGCCCGTTGTAGCGGTGAGGGCGAGCAAGGCCAGTGCGACGGATGGGATGATATGTCTGTTTTTCATCTTGTCAGTTTTTTCGTTTGTAGTTTCTATGAGTTCTACGCATTCTGCCTTGCGTATTAGAACGGACAGCGCTGGTTGTCGGGCCATGTGATGTTGCCCGAGGGCACGGCGTTGTGTCCGTGTCCGGTCTCGTCGAGTACCGAACCATCGTCTTGCAGTTCGCCGTTGAACCGCCAGTAGGCTACCAGTCCGTCGGTGGTCGGGTCTACGTAGCAGATGCTGCTTTGCAGGTCGGCGGCCGAGCGGGCCACCTTCCATACGCGACATTCGCTGATGCAGCCCTTGTAGGTCCAGTGCGTGCCGTAACTCCGTCCGATGGCGAAGGTGTCGTCCCACCCGTGTCCGCCGTACGACATGGCGAGGTTGATCTGTCCGCCCGTGGTACTCTTCTCAATCTGCAACTCGCCGTTGAGGTAGAATCTCACCTTAGTGCCGTCGTACACCACGGCCACGTGATACCAGTTGTCGTTTTCGAAGGTCTGTTCGAAGGTGCTTTCGTAGTGCGGCTTGTTGTCGGGATGGTAGTTGGTACCGATCGACACCTTGGCGAAGTTGAGCTTGTTTGACGGTATGTTCGAGCCGTCGCCGAAGCGCAGCAGCAGACTCTCGTGCGAGCCGAGGATGGGATTGATGTAGCGCTCGGCAATCTCGGGCGTGAGGGCCGAGGGCCGCACCTTCACCTCAAGCGTGAGTTGGTCGAGGGCGTAGACCGGACTGTCCTCTCCCTTGAATGAGGGGATGTCAAACCACGCGCTGCCCTTCATCTCGGCCACCTGCGTGCGGATGACCTTGGAGAAGACGACGAAAGCCGTGCGTGAGGACTCTATCACGCGCAGTCCGCCGTTCTCCACCTTGGTGATGGTGACGGGCAGACAGTAACTCTCGCCCTCGCGCAGTTTGTCGCCATTGGCTGAGAGCCGCAGTTGTGTGGAGACGGCCTTGCCGGTCTCTATGGTGACGTGGTCGGCATCGAGCGAATAACTTTCTGCGGGCGGTGCCACATACTTGGTACTGTTGGCCTTGTTGTAAGCCTCGAGCAGTTCGGGAGCGGCGGCAAGGTCTATGCGCACATCGCCGTCGGCCTTGGTGCTCGACGATACGGTGATGCCGAGCGACGACTCGCCTTCGACGGCAAACCGCATGGTGTTGGTATTGAGTGTTCCCGTCATGAATACGGCATCGCCGTACGACGGTTCGTCCTTGCAGCCTGTGAGTGCGAGCGCCAGGGTGAGGACGATAGCCATATATTTTTTCATTGTCATGTCTTTGATATAAGATTTATAGTATGTCCGACTCGTTTGTTACTTGACGGCCGGGTTTTGTATTTGTATACATTGTCTGAAGCGGTACCACGGTTCGGGGTTGTACTTGTGTATGAAGTAGTCGCGCTGTCCGTAGAAGGCTCCGAATCCGCCCTTGCGCCCTTTGCCCGGTTCCCATCGTGCCTGGGTGTAGAGCTGTTCGCCGCTGGTGTTCCAGTTGTCGCCCCAGTTGACGCACCATACACATTTCTCGGCCGGCCATCCGTTCATTTCCCTGGGCGATCCGCCGCCGTAGTTCTGTACGAGGTAGTAGTTCACGTAGGGCTCGACGCCCGTGTTCGAACTGCCGTCCACGCAGAGTATCTTTTCGGTGTCGTTGTGTTCGTTGCCGTAGCGGGCGCGGATGAGCGCAAGCCGTTCCTCCTTGGTCTGGTCGGGATTGGGGCCCATGTAGAGACCGAGTGTCTTCATGAAGTGTACGAAATACTCGCCGTCGAGCATGTCGCCTTCCGGTTCGTAGTCGGCATCGAAACCGTCGAGGTCGTTCTCGAACACCTGGTCGACGTAGTACAGGGCGTACATCTCGATGGCCTTGTGTATCTTGGCCTCGCGCTCTTCGCCTTCGGGCATGTCGAGGGCCTCGTTGAGCACCTTCTTGAAGTCGTGCGAGTCGTCCTCGGCACCGAGTCGGGTGATGGCCACATAGAGCATCTTTGTGCCTTTGGTCTTTTGGGTGAACCGGAGGTCTTCCCACAGCTGGGTGTTCTCTTTCGGCGGTATGCCGCCTCCCCAGATGGAGACGATGTCGAGCGAGTCGGGCAGACCGTTGAAACGCACGGCCATAGAGTTTTGTGCGCTCCACTGTGCAAACCACATGAATGAGATCTCGTGGTCGCTCTTCTTGTAGTCGCGCAGGTTTTTGTAGTATTGTTCGCTGTAGGTCTTGGGGTTCTGTATCACCTTGTTTTCGACATCGGTGTCACAGGAGGCAGTCAGTCCGGCCATGACCAGGGTGGCGAAGAGATATTTTATCTTTTTCATGTTTCAATCTTTTATATGATATGTATAATAATGTGTGACGGCATCTTCCGTCATCTCTTCACGTCCCACCAGAGGCGTGTGCCGGCAGAATCCTTGCCTTTGAGCAGTTGCAGGGCGTTCTGCGTGTTTTGGCCATTGTTGGAATACTCCGTGGTGGGGTATTTCAGTCGGCTGATGAGTTCGCCGTCGGCCACCTCGCTTTGGTACTGGTAGGAGTAGATGTGTACGCGGCCCGGCATGCCGGTGCGTCGCATTTCGCTCCATGCTTCCTGTCCGTCGGGATAGAGCGCAATCCACTTTTGCAGCATGATGCGCTCAAGGTTGGTCTTGTCGTCGGCCGTCTCGTTCCAGGCTACGGGGAGCATGGAGAGCATCCCGCTGACATCGGTCTCACGGTCGTTGGCCGGATCGGTGTATTTGGCGAGCGGCAGGGCGGTGCTTGTGATATAGGTGTCAGCCCCTGCAAGTCCGCAGGAAGAGAAGGAGGCGCGTATGCCTTCCTCATAATATTGGCGCGGTGTCATCGTTCCGATGTTCCATCTCAGACGTGCTTCGGCCATGAGGAAGTAGGCTTCGGCGGCCCGCATCCAGTTCATGTCGGAGTTTTGCGAGAAGTTGGGCCGTGACGTGTTGGTCTGGTAGGTGGGCTTTTGCAGTCGCGGCATACCGTTGCGCACGCCCCGGTATTCGCCAGTAGCGGTGGCCGGCTGGAAGTAGACGGCGAGGCGCGGGTCGGCGTATCCGTTGAGGTAGCAGTCCATGGTGGCGCTCATGTGCTCATCGTCCCAACTTGTGCCGATCTCCCAAAGCGGATGCTTGAAGACGAGCGTGGAACTCTGGTGCAGGGCGGCATCGTCGGATGCGCTGGTCATCAGTCCGTACTTGTTGGCGATGGCTGCCTGTGCCTGGGTCTTGGCAGTGGCTTCATCGACGTAGGACACGCGCATGGCCAGTCGCAGACGTATGGTGTTGGCGAACTTCACCCATTTCTGCACGTTGCCCTGGTAGACGTTGTCGTAGTCGGCGAGGTAGAGGTCGGTGTTGTTGTCGGCATACTCGGTGAGGGTGGAGATGGCCGAGTCGAGTTCGGCGAAGAACTGGCGGTAGACCTCCTGTTGGGCGTCGTAGGCTACATGTATGTCCTGTCCGAACTTGCTGTAAGGTATCGGACCGTACATGTCGGTGATGCGGCTCATGCCGAACACCTTGACCACCGTGGCCATAGCGCGTGCCGGCGATGTGGCGTCGGTGGCGTTGTGTATCTGTTTCCACGGTTGCATGATACGCTCGTAGGCATCGTTGAAGGGGTAGTCGTACCATTCGGAGTAGAGGGCGTAGTGGTCGTTGTGGTAGGCCGTGTTGCCCCAACTGGTCGATGTGGCGAAGTAGGAGGCGAAGAGGTCGCCCTCGAGGGCTTGGTCTTGCTGGTATCGTCCGCCGAGGTTTTCGCCGACGATGAAGACGCTGCGCTCCATCTGTGCGAAGTAGGCGCCGGTCTTGAGGTTGTCGTGTTCCATGTCCTCTTTGGTAGCCTCATTGGGATTGGTGTTCCATTTGGCGAACTCGTCGGTGCAGGAACCGAGCGTCGCGCATCCTATCAGTATGAGGACGGCGAGCAAGTATGTATGTGCTGATTTTTTCATCGTGTAGTGTCTTTTAGGTTAGTGCCCGTCTTAGAAGTTTACTCTGACAGAGAATCCCAGTTGGCGCATGCTGGGGAGCATGAAGTAGTCCATGCCGTCGAATCCCGTTCCGGTGCTGGCCGTCAGTTCGGGGTCGAAGGGCGACTTGCAGTAGAACATGAGCAGGTTGCGTCCGGTGAGCGAGAGGTTCAGCCCTTTGATCCACGATACCCAGCGGTTGACGGGTACGTCGTAGCCCAGAGTGAGTTCGGCCAACCGCACGTTGGTGGCGTCGTACACATAGTTGGCGCCCGAGTTTACACCCACATATTCGTAGTATTTCTGTACGGCAGAGACGGGACCGCCGTTGATGGTGACGTGTCCGGCATCGCGGGCGGCAGCCGTCGTGCGCGATACGCCGTACTTGTCCATGAGCCCCTGTGTGAGCGATACGCCCACACCGCCGATGCGTGCATTGATGAGAAAACCGAGCGTCAGCCCCTTCCATGAGAATGAGTTTCGCCAGCCCATCGTGTATTTTGGGGCGGCATTGCCGGCGTAGATGTAGCCGTCGCCGTAGGGTCCGGCCGTTTCGTCGCGTTTCACCTCGTTGGTCTGATAGTCTACGTAGATGAATCCCTTCTCGTCGGTGGCGAGACAAGTGACATAGAGGTCACCCATCGATCCGCCTTCGGTGAGCATCGACTTGACGTTCTTCAGATTGACAAGGTCGAGATGGTCCTGCTCGATAGTGAGTCCGTTGGACAGTGTGGTAGGCTTGAGCAGTTTGACCACCTTGTTGCGGTTGATGGTATAGGTGAAGGTCGACGACCAGTCTACCGGTCCGATCGGTTGGTTGAGCGTGAGCGAGAGTTCGATACCCTTGTTGTCGATCTGTCCGCCGTTGATGTATATCGAACTGTAGCCCGAGGTGCTGGGCAGGGTCGGGTTGAAGAGCTGGTTGTAGGTGGAGGTCTTGTAGAGCGACACGTTCAGGTTGACCTTGTTGCGCCACAGGTGTGTCTCCATACCTATCTCCCATGCCTTGGTGCGTTCGGGCTTGATATCATTGTTGGGATAGGTGGTCGAGGTGGCCGGAGTGCCCGAGGCGAAAGGATAGGTCTGGTTGGGGATGTGGCGCATGGGAGCGTTGCCCACCTCACTGTAACTGCCTCTGACCTTGAGGAAGGACAGAACGCCGGATTTCAGTCCCGGTATAAGGTCGGTGAGGATGGCCGTCAGACCTACCGACGGATAGGCCACGGCTGTGGTCGATGTGCCGGAGAGGGCCGATGCCCAGTCGTTGCGTCCGGTGAGGTCGAGGTAGAGGCGGCTCTTCCAGCCCAACTGTGCGGTGGCGAATATCGACTGCACCTGGTCGTGATAGAGCGTGCTGGTAGGCAGAAGGCTCGATACGTTGAGATTGCTGAACGAGAACTTGTTGGCTACCGAGTTGAGGTCGCCGCCTACGGAGTAGTATTTGTAGTCGATGTCCTGTATGCTTGCGCCGGCGGCAGCGGTGAGCGAGAAGTCGCCGAAATACTTGTCGATGTTGACCATCACGTCGCCGTAGATCTGTCGGGTGGTCTCGTCGTTCTTCTGATAGTAACCGTATTTTCCGGCGAACACACCGTCGGTCGATGCCGAGTATTTCTTCTCGTAGAGTCCCGAGGTGTAGTCTATCTTGGCGCGCGTGGCGATGCTGATGCCCTTGGCGATGTCCCACGTCAGTCCGCCGCTGGCGATGAAGCGGTTCTTGTGGTTGGAGAGGTTGTCGCGGTTGATGATCCAGTAGGGGTTCTGCATACCGATCTGCTCCGTGCCCCAAGGCCAGAACTGTGTCTTGAAGTTGCGTGAGGCGTTGTATACCTCATACATCTGGTAGGTGTCGAGACTGTAACTCGGTGACAGCAGGTAGACCGGTACGATGGGGTTCATGTATTGTCCTTCAGATACCATGTTGTTCTCGCTGATGTTCATGTACATCGTGCTGAGGTCGAGATGCACCTTGTTGTGGAAAAGGTCGCTGGTGTTGCGGATGGCGATATTGTAGCGGTCGAGCGTATTGTTGGGTACAAGTCCTTCGGCGTTGGTCGATGCGAGTGACAAGAAGGTCTGGTTCTTGTCCGTACCAGTAGAGAGACTGACGGAGTTGCCCACGTTGTATCCGGTGCGGAAGAAGTCCATGGGGTCGTAGGCGCTGGGCGAAGTGAGTTTCGTACCCCAACTGGCAAACTCGCCGGTGGCTGCGCCGTAGGTGTTCTGAAACTCGGGGGTGACAAACGGCGAGAAGAAACTCGTGTTGTTGGCATAGGTGATGCTTGTGCGGCCTTCCTTGCCCCGTCGGGTCTTGATCATGATGACACCGTTCTGTGCGTCGCTGCCGTAGAGGGCCGACGCGGCTGCTCCACTGAGTACCGACATCGACTCGATGTCTTCGGGGTTGATCATCGACGCGCCGTCGCCCGACTGTCCCATACCGGCGTAGAAGTCGGTGGGTTGCGTGCCTTGCAGACTCGGCATGGGGATACCGTCGATGACGTAGAGCGCATTGTTGTTGTTCGAGATCGATTTGGCACCGCGCATGACCACCTTCACGCCGCCGCCGATACCGGCTGCCGATGCGTTGATGTTCACACCCGCCACCTTTCCGGCCAGGGCGTTCATGAAGTTGGCATCCTTCACGCCCGTGATGTCCGATCCCGTCACCTGTTGCACGTTGTAGGTGAGCGCCTTGGTCTCCTTCTTGATGCCGAGGGCGGTGACGACCACCTCGCTGAGCGTCTTCTCGTCTTGCGTCATGCTGACCTTGACGTTGTCTCTGTCGGCATTGACCGTCTTGGGCTGATAGCCGAGGTAGGACACCTCAAGTTTGGTGCCTTCCGGAGCGGATATCTGGAAGTTGCCGTCAATGTCGGTCACCGTGACTTCGCCTGTACTCTTCACGCGGACGGTGGCACCGATGACCGGTTCGCCCTTCTCGTCGGTCACCTGTCCGCGTACGGTCTTTTTGCCTTGAGGCGCTGTAGGCGTGGCGGTGTGGCGGGTCGGGCGGGCTTTCTTGGAGGAAAGGATGATCTGCTTGTCTACAATCTGGTAGGTCGTGTTCGTGCCCTGGAAGATTTCATCGAGGATGTCGGCGATGCGTGTCGACCGGGTCTTGATGCTGACCATACGGTTTTTCTTGACGCTCTTGTCGCTGAAAAGAAAGGCGTAGTCGGAATTCTTCTCTATGCGGTTGAGTACCTGTTCTACCGTGATGTTGTTGGCTTGTATCGGCGTGCGGGTGTTCTGTGCCGATGCAGCCGGACCGGCGATGAGAGCGGCGGCCAGCAGTGCGGCTGGCAGAAAATGGTGTCCCCGCTTCCGCCGTGCGTCATGATAAAGGTTTTCTTGCGCATTTTCTTTCGGAAAATGCGACGGATGAATGTTTTTTTTCATACATTTGTGGTTGATAGTAATATAAGGTATATTATTTTCGGACCCTTGCCGGGGCCCGGGGCGGACAGCATTCCAAGCGTTGTCCGCCTTTTTTGTCATCACTTATTGTGGGTTAGGTTTGCGGTGGGTGGTGTAGCATGACTGGTAAGGTTTTTTGTCGATGTTCAGGTATGTTCTTTTTGGATGGTTCTTCTGGTCTTGGTCAGTAGAGGTCTATGGTCACCCGTTTGTGCGGGAAAGTACCGTCAGATTGTTGTTGAGGCTCAGAAATCGCCCATTTCATCGAGGTGGTCCGGGCGAAACAGTCGAGTATCTGTGGCAGTGACTCGTCGCGGAAGGTGGCCCGGTAGTTGGGTGTGCGGCCGCTGTGGTTGCGGAAGATGATGTCTACGTTGAAGTGTCGTTCAAGCCGTTTGAAGATCACGTCGAGCGGTGTGTCGCGAAAGACGAGCTTGCCGTCTTTCCATGCCGTCATCTCGTACACGTCGGCCGTCATGCGTTGACAGACGCCAGTGCGCTTGTCGTAGTGTACGCGCTCTCCCGGACTGAGCCGCAGTGTGCTCTTGTCGGGCGTGATGATGTTGAGGGCACCGCGTTCGAGTACGGTTTCCACGGCCTCGTCGTCGTTGTAGGCTGCCACGTCGAAGCGTGTGCCGTAGACATAGACGGTCAGTCCGCCGGGTGTGTTCACATAGAAGGGCTTCTTCTTGTTGGCCTCCACCTCGAAATAGCCTTCGCCGTCGAGCGTCACATCGCGTCGGCCGTCGCTGAACGTGGTGGGGTGGGTGAGGGTCGACCCGGCATTGAGCCATACTACGGAGCGGTCGGGCAGTTCGTAGCGCATCACCGATCCTGCCGAGGCTGTGACGCTCACCATGCGACTGTCTGTGTCGCCACGCATCAGAAGGTACGACAGTATGAGGGTGGTCATGAGCAGGGGCAGGGCAAGCAGGGCGGCGTAGCGGGTCAACCGGCCGATGATGGCCGTGCGGCGGCTGCGGCGTATGGCGGTTTCTGCCCGGCGGTAGGCTGCGTCGGTGTCGACGGACTCCATCTCGAGGATGTCTTGTGCGAGGGCTTCGGCCTTGCGGAGGGTTTGCTCTGAGGTGTCTTGTTGTCTGTTCATAGTGAGGTGGAGATACTGCGTTTTTTCGGTGTCTCTATATATAAGACAACCGAGCAGACAAAAAAGGACAGTTGAAGACGAAAAAAAGGAAAAATATTTCGTTGCGGCAGTATGTTCTGCTTTTTCGCACTACCTTTGTATGGCTGTATGTCGCACCTGCAGCGGTGCGCGCAATGAAAGAAACGTACGTTGATGAATTATGGATACCTCGTTTATTGACCCCGACGGGCAGATAGATTTCCGTCGGCTCTACGACACCTACTATGCTCCTTTCTGCATCTTTGCCAAGCGCTATGTCGACGACCTCAGCGCAAGGGAGGATATTGTGGAGGAGGTGTTTGTGTCGTTGTGGCGGCGCTTCGGCGGTGTGGCAGTGGAGGCCGATGCCTTGCTGTCCTATATTCGGACGAGCGTGCGCAACGGGTGTCTCAACCATTTGGCGCACCGTCGTCTTGTCGACGGTTATGCCGAGCAGACGTTGGGACGTACGCCCCTCTATGCCGAGTCGCCCGACAGCGTGTATACGCTCGACGAGATGTACAGTCTTCTGGCGACTGTCGTGGCCGGGATGTCAGACGACGAGCGCGTGGTGTTTGAGCAGACCATTGTTGGCAACAAAAACCAAGCGGAAGTGGCTGAGGCTCTCGGCGTGAGTGTCAAGACCGTGGGACGCTGCCGCCGCCGTATCCTCGACCGGCTGCGTCTGCGCATGAAAGACTACCTGCCGCTGCTCGCCCTCTGTCTTTCGGCGTGGCGCGTGGAGGAATGATGCGGGTAAATGCCAATCGGACATAGAAAGGCTTTAGTGCATAGGAAATGAAAAAAGAGACAAACTCCTCACGGAGCTTGTCTCTTGTCTTTTTCCGGCAATGCGTGCCGGGTGGAAACCATTACTTCCTTTTCCTATGATATGTACACTTTACTTGAATATGTCTTACTTGACGATGACCTTCTTGGCCGTACCGTCGCTCATCTTGACAATGTTGATGCCCTTGACGGGAGCCGATACCTGGCGGCCGTCGGTGGTGTAGCGGGCTACTTCCTTGACATCGCCCTTGGTCTGCTGTGTGGTGATGGCGGTGGCGGTGCCGTTGAGATCGACAATCTTCAGGTCGGAAGACTTGAGCGAGGTGGCAATCTCAGAGTCGCTGTACTTGTAGTGGGCGACCACGTCGTAGGCGTAGAGGTCGAACGGATAGGCGTCGAGGCCGGTGAAGGTATATGATGTTGATGTGTTGCCTTCGGTCGTGCCGGTAGCGAGTTGGGTGAGTACCTGCTCGCCTTTCTTCACGCTCTGTGTCAGTTTGATGTAGTCGATGGCGAAGGGAGCGTCGGAGGCTGACCAGAAGTTGATGCGGGTGCGGTCGCCCTTGACAGGCAGTATGTAGGTGGCGTCGATGACACCCTCGTCGGGTATGGTGACACCGTAGCGTGTTCCGTCGACGTAGACGATGATCTGGTCACCGGCATCGCCGTAGATTTTCATCGTCAGATTGGCCGTAGCGTCGTGGGTCAGGTCGAGTACCGGAGTGGCGATGACGCCGCCTGTGCTGTAGTAGTCGCCCTCGGCGCCGATCATGCCCTGTACAAGGGTGTTGTCTTTGCCGAGCCATCCGGGCAGGGCGGTATAGTCGTCGAGTGCAGTCTGGTCAGTGTTGCCGAGCGGGTCGGCATCGGTATATTCTGTAGCCTCGGTGACGCTGGCGTCGACCTTGTCGAAACTTTCCTCCAGGATTGGATACTCATCGTTGTCTTCAGCGGCGAGTGTGTAGCCGTAGCAGGTGGCGGTGTAACTTGTAGCCTTGGGCACGGCGCTCCAGTTGGCGGTGAACGTGCCGCTGTTGTCTACATCGGTCGGATCCTTGGCGTCAGGGGTGGCTACGCCGAGGGCGTGGGTGTAGTTGCGGTCGGAGAACTGGAATACGTAGTGGGTGCGCACGCCGTACCAGTACTCGGTGAGCGAGTCGAGGCCGGTGAAGGTGTATTCCGTGTTTTTCGTCATGTCGGTCACGGCGTAGTCGTCGCTGAGGTCTTCTATACCGTAGGCGCTGTTTACCATCTTGTACTCAAAGGCCGGGAGAACGGTGGCTTCCACGTTGTCTATCACGACGTAGGCACCGTCGTTGAGTCCGTTGGGCTGTATGCGCCACTGTGTGGCGTGGAGTGCGCCGAGGTCTTCGACTTCATTTTCGAGGACAATGTCCTTGCCCGTGGTGTAGAAATTGCTTGCGCTGAAGTAGCCGATCTCGTTCCATCTGCCGTCGGCCTTGTACTCCAAGGTGATGTCGCCGCTCACATACAAGCGGGCGTCACTGCCGTACTGGGCGGCTGTGGGGTCGACAACGTGCATGTAGAAGTGCAGTTGGCGGTAGTCGTTGCCGTTGGTCGGGGTGAGGAGTGTCTCGCCGTCCTTGAGCACAAGGGCCTTTGAGTTGTCTGCGCCCTCGTTGTCGGCGATGGTTGTCGATGTGCTCTCGAAGCCCCCGGGCAGGGTATCGTCCTCAAAGTCGGCAACGTAGGTCGTGTCTTTGTCGGAGATATAGTCGCGGGTGTAGAGGTCGATGTAGTAGTTGAACGCCTTGCGCACGGGATCCCATGCTACGGTGAAGTTGTCTTTCTGGAAGTCGGTGATGCCGCGGTCCTTCGGCGAAGCGAGGAACGATGCCTCGGTGGTCACCTCGATGTCGTCGAGCACGACGGCACCCTCGGTGAAGAACTTGATGAATCCGTCCTTGTCGGCGGAGTAGTTTTTGAAGGTGTAGGTGATCTTCTGCCATCCCTGGCTCTCATAGAGGCGCACGTTATAATATTCGTCGTCGGTGTTGGCACTGTTCTGTCCTTCGGTGCCGCCAGTGCAGGCTTTGATGGTGAGGTCGCTGCCCGTGCCGTATAGGTACCCTGCGTCGGTGCGTATCACGTCCTTGATGGCTTTGGCCTTGAGGGTGACGGTGATGTTGCCCGAGTAGTCGCCGAGCGGGGTGCAGAGGTAGGCCGGTTGCTGCGGGTTGTAGGTCTTGATGGCCACTGCGCCTCCGGCGGAGTATACCTGGTGGCCGAGCCATGTGCCGTCGCTGGTGAGTGAATTGTCGATGTATACGCCGTTGGGGGAATAGCCCGTCCATTCGCAGGCGAGCATCTGGGTGGTGTCGGGGGCATTGACACTACCGGTGGTCATCTTGGAAAAATCCTCGTCGACGAGTATGGACTCAGTCTTGCCGGATGCTTTGGTGGAGACCGTTTTCAGTGGTGTCACTTCGCCGGAAGACTTTGTGAGGGCGCTTTCCAGAGGGGTGACGTTTTTCTTGTGCGGGAGAAGGTGCAGTCCGTCGGCGTTGTCGGCGAATGCCAACCCTGCCATGGCGAAGACGGTGAGTGCCACCGTCGCAAGTGTAGTCATTTTTCTCATAAGCATGTCTTTTTTGTAGGTCTTTGATTCGGATGGTGCAATAAGTCGCCGGTGTAGTCCGGGACTTGCAGGTGTGGCAGACGTGGATGTTGCCGTGTGTGTTTTTCGTGTGTTTCCTTTTTCGCTTTTCTATTCTTCTCGCCGGCAAAGGTAGACAATGTATGAGGGAGCGGTGCGCAATTTTTCCGGGTAGGTGTCTTGAAACATGAAAAAAGTCATCGGAGTGTCTTGTTTTAAGACATTCCGATGACTTATTGTGAGTAATGATGCGGTATTCTTGCCGTGTTGATGTAGGTGCGGTGTAGGTGCGACGCTGCGGTTGCAGCGGTGTGCTACGCTTTGTTTTCGCGTGCCAGATGCTGGTAGGCCGAGGGCGAAAGGCCGGTCATGGCCTTGAAGAGGGCGCCGAAACTGGTGCGCGACTTGAAGCCGACACTGGTGGCGATGGCCTCGATGGTCATGCGGGTGTACGTCTCGTCCTCGTTGATGCGCCGGCACACCTCCTTGATGCGGTAGTCGTTGAGCAGGGCGTTGAAGTTGTCGCCCGACTCCTGGTTGATGGCTTGCGAGACGTAGCGGGGGCGGCTGTGCACGAGCTCGCTCAGTTTGTCGATGTTGAATCCCGTCTGGTATATGGCGTCGGATGTCTCCATGGCGTGCCGTATGCGCAGGAAGAGGTCGTGGCAGTCCTCGTCGGAGAGGCGGCTGCCCTTGTATTTGGCGGTGTCGGGGGACTCCTGTGTGGCGGTGGCAATGGCGGCATTGGCGGCGGTGCGCTCGGCGCGGACTTTCTTCTCGCGGGCCAGCAGTTCGAGGTTTTTGTCGTAGAGGTAGCGGTTGGTCTGCCGTATCTTGGCGTAGGCGCGGTAGAGGCGGAAGAGCAGTACGCCGATGACGCACAGTACCGACAGGGCCGAGACAAGGAGAATGTTCTGCAGGCGGCGGTGCTGGGTGAGGCTCTTCACCTGCTCGTTGGCCTTGGTCAGTTCGTGCTGGAAGGCCACGCCCCTCACCGAGGCCAGATTGCCTTTGGCAAAGACCCGCTCCCCGTTTTTGAGGTACAGGTATTCGTAGTGCTGGGCCATGGCGGAGTCACCCGTTTGGGCATAGGCCTTGAAGAGCGTGCCGTAGAACTCGGTGATGTAGTCGTCGGCATGGTATTGCTTGGCCAGGGCGATGGCTTCCTCCGATGTTCTGATAATGGCGGGCAAGTCGCGCATGGTGGTGTAGATGTCGGTGATGCAGGTGTAGGTGGAGAGGTTGGTGCGGTAGGCGATGGGCGAGTCGGCGACGGTACCCAGCGTCTGTCTCAGCAGGGCGACGGCTTCGGCGTATTGTCCTTTGCAGTACAGACGGTAGGCGCGGCACTGGATGAGGGTGGCCTTGCGCTGCAGGTCGTCGGGCATGCGGGTGGAGCGGTAGATGCTGATCTCGCGGTCGAGCGGATCGGGGTGGGCCGAGGAGAAGCCGGTCTGCATCATATTGGAGAGCGCGATGGCCGCTCCCTCGAAGTCCTTTGTGTGCAGGGACCCGTAGTAGCCCTTGCGGAGCAGGGCCGCGATTTCTTTCTTGTCGACATCGCCGTTGCCTATGGCAGGTGCCTGGAGTATGTTGGCGATGGAGTTGTAGATGTTGGGAAGATGGTCTTCGAGCTGGAATTTCTCGGCCAACTCCTGCGCCTGTAGCAGGTATTCGTACGACTTGGCATAGTCGTAGTAGCCCACCATGTAGATGATGGCGATGTTGTAGAAGGCATTGACGGCGTTGTCGGCGGTCTTGCGGCTGGCGTTGTCGTCGTAGCGGTTGGCCACGGCGGAGTAGTAGATGAGCGCACTGTCGTACTGGCATTTCTCGATGTAGGTGTAGGCCTGGCGGATCAGGGCCTTGTCGTCGACACCGCTCAACTTCTTGAATTCGTCGGCCACACCGTCGCTTGCAGCACGGCATACCGTTGCCGATATGACGGCGATGAGAAGAGATAGAAACAATCTTACCATATCGTATGCAAATATAGCAAAAGACCGTTATCCGCCAAAGTATACGGGCCTGTATTTTTGCGGCGGAGCGGGTCTGTGTCCGCGACGGAGGAAGATGCATGCGGTGACGGAAATATGATGTGAAATGCCTGTAAACTTCAATAAAACGATGGTTTCTGCTTGCCAATTGGCATATTTTTGCTAATTTTGCCGACAATTACTCGCGTGTTGTATGGCCCTGTCCATACCTGACCTGTCCAAAGACAAAAGACAAGCCGAAAACAGACTTACATTATATTAACAAATAATTTTTGCAGTATGAAAAGAATGCTACGCTTTCTGTGTGCCTTCCTCTTGGCGCTGTTGCCGCTGACGGGATGGGCCGACACGTGGTCGTTTGAGTGGAACAAGAGCCGCACCGAGGCTGGTGCGCAGGGCTTCTACAATTTCGGCACGTCCTACGTGGAGCAGGATGTCTACACGACCGAACTCAACGGCATCACCTGGAGCATCGCCTCCGAGGGTACCATGAAGTATGCCTATGTCGCCAAGGGCGGACAGACCATCGGCAGTGCGAGCGAACCTTCGACCCACACCTCGCTCTGGACCTCGGCTTTCGCCGGCAAGATCACTGCCGTGCGTGTGCAGTGCCGCACGGCCAAGGATGCCAACACGGCCAATCTGAGTGTCAAGGTGGGCGATGCCGCCTACCTCTGCGGCACGTCTTCCACGGCTGCGCTCACAGGCACGCTCACCGACTATGCCTTCGCTCCCGCCGACGGCGGACAGGAAGGCAAACTCGAGATTGCCATCGACCCCACCTCCGAGAGCAAGGGTGTCATCTACATCAAGAAGGTAGAGGTAGACTACGAGCCTGTCACCTCTTCCGTTCCCGCGCCGACCTTCTCTCCCGTCGGCGGTACGTATGACGCTCCGCAGACCGTCACGATGACGGCCGAAGGTCTGACCGACGGGGCATACACCATCTACTATACGACCGACGGTACCAATCCGCGTGTAGCCGGAGGCACGCGTGTGGCCTATACCGCCCCCGTGACCGTATCGGCGGCCACCCTTCTGCGCGCCGCCACTGCCGTGGGCGACGAGCAGAGCGCGGTGGCAGAAGCCGCATATGTCATCCGCAAGAGTGCCGACCTGGGTTTCTACAAGGACAGTATCAGTCTGGTCAGCGGCGAGGACGGGTATGCCGACCTGCTCAATCCCCACAAACTCTCGCCCGTCACCTACAAGTCGTCTGACTGGAGCGTCTGCTCGGTCGACGAGTACGGCAGTCTTGCCTCTTCGTATGTCACCGAGAACAAGACCGTCACCATCACCGCCACCTTTGCCGGCAACGACGAATATCAGCCGGGCGAGGCCATGATGAAGGTCACCGTCGTGGCCAAAGATCCGCTGAAGACTCCCGTGGTATCCCCGATGGGTGGCACCTTTGACGCTCCCGCCACTGTCACCGTGACCACCGACGACGATAATGCCGTCACCGTATGGTACTCCACGACGGCCAAGAGCGAGGAGGAGTTCATCGACAGCGACAACACCGAGAGCATCGTGGTCGAGGGCAAGACTGCAACCCTCACCGTCGACAAGACCTGCACGCTCTACGTCATGACCCGCGGCTACAATACCGAGAGTGCGGTCGTCAAGGCTGACTTTGTCATCAACGAACCGCTCAAGGCTGCCTTCACTACCGACAAGGGTGCCGTGGCCTACTACGACCAGGAGTTCGACTCCGAGGATGAGATTGCCGACTGGACCGTCGGCAACGGATGGCGTCTGGCCAACAAGAAATTCTCTGCCATCAAGAGCAGCGACGTCACCTCTATGTATGTACCCTACACCGCCGGCAGCGGCACGACACAACTCGTCAGCCCCCAACTGGAGGTGCGCGACAACAGTCAGGTGGAGTTCTACGCTTACTTCGAGGCCAACTTCCTCGTCTACGGCAAGTGGACCTTCGGCGTGACCGATGTGGAGAGCGGCGAGACCACCACACTGCTCAATGTCTTCGACTGGGCACAGGAACAGGCCTACAATACCCCCAACTGGAACAAGTTCGCCTTCGACCTCTCCGCCTATGCGGGCAAGACCGTGCAGTTTGTCTTCGACTATCCCTTCGGCGGCGAAGACCTGGCACTCGATGCCTTCCGCCTTGTGCAACAAGACAAGACGGCTGCCGAGAGCATACATATCTTTGAGGGCGACAGCATACAGTTTGTCAATGCTTCTACGGGCGATCCCGAGAGCGTGGAGTGGACCTTCACGGGCGGCAATGTCGCTACCTCTACGGCAGACAGTCCGGTAGTGACCTATCCCTCTGCCGGCACTTACGACGTGACGCTGACCGTGCGTCGCGGCGACGAGAGCGACACGGCCGAGCGCAAGGGCTTTGTCGTCGTTTCGCAGAAAGCGCCCACGGCCCTTATCGGTCTGCCCGAGGAAGGCTATGAGTCGCCCTATGTCGGTGTGTTCATTCCTACGGGCGTGCCTGTGACCTTCCGCGACCTCTCTACGGGCAATCCTACGGAGTGGAACTGGGTATTCCAGAATACCAATATCACCTCGAGCACCGAGCGCAACCCGACCGTCACCTATGTCGACAAAGGTTGCTTCAGCGTAGGACTGACCGCCAAGAACGCTGCCGGACAGTCCAACGACATCCTGCAATATGCCGTGCAGGCCGGCGGCGCACAGAACGTATGGAACATCTCCATGGACGAGAACTCCGCCCTTGAGCAGGTGACCCTCGGCTGGTACGGCAACTACGCCGGCAGTAACTGGTTGGGTATCGACCGCTTCGCCGAGAAGTACAAGGCCCCGCTCGCTCCGGCTACGGTCGACAGCGTGAGCGTGTTCTTCGCCTCGGTGACCACTGCGTCGCCCGACTCTGTCATCCGTCTGACCGTCAATGCCGTCGGCGCTGACGGACAACCCGGCGAGGTGCTGGCCACATCGGGCATCAAGGTGTCCGACCTGCGCTATGCCGACGACGACTATCTCGCCACCGTCTTCCATCTCGACCGGACGGTCTCGCTCGCCAAAGGTCAGGAATTCTTTGTCGTGGTAGGTCCGTTCCCCAACAATACGCTGGAGGAATCGCCCTACACCGCCGATGATATCGCCATCTTCTGCCACCGCCGCAGCGTGGGTGCCAAGAACACCGCATGGCACTATCTCGAAGACCAGAACGATTACGGCGAAGGTCTTGGCACCTGGCAGTGGGTAGCCAACACCGACGACCCGCTCTCCATGGCCATTGCTCCCGTCGTGACCTACGACGGCACCGCCACCGCCATCGCCCGTCCGTCGGCCGATACCGTCACCTCTGCCGCCGTCACCGGCATGTACACCATCGGCGGCCAACGTGTGGAGGCACCCGTCAAGGGCCATATATATATTGTGAAGTGTGCCGACGGCACGACCCGCAAGATGTTGTGGAAGTAGAACGCAAGTGTGGGTGCGCAAAACCGAATGAAAAGGGTGCGCAAAACCGAATGAAAAGGACGCACAAAACCGAAAAGCCCCGTAGGGGCGACATAGTATAGGATAGGGGGTTGTCCCTATCATTAAAACGACAATAAAAACAGCCCCTGTAGGGAGCGCATAATTCAATTATTTTCGTAACGGTTGAAATATGCGCCCCCTACAGGGGCTATTTTTGTGGCATTCGTTTGAGATAGGGGTAAACCCCTATCCTGCACCATATCGCCCCTACGGGGCTACGCCTCACTCCACGGTCACCTCATCGAGGAAGAACCATGCGGGGTGTCCCACACCGTAGTGCCATGCGGGGCAGAGTCCGAGGGTTTTGACCTGCACGCGGATGTAGCGGGCCTCGACGGGGGCGGGGAGGGTAACGGTGCCGGGCACGAACTTCACCGACACGTCGCGGTCTTCGGCGAAGGTGTGGGTGCCCATATCCGTGTAGGTCTTGCCGTCGGCGCTATAAGCGTATGACACGCTGCGGGGCAGTAGTATCCAGGCACCCAACTGGTGCAGAAAATCGGTGGTGACGGTGGTGACGGACTTCTTTTCTCCCATGTCGAGGGTGAAGTCGGCGTCGCGTCCTTCCCATCCTACCCAACTCTCCACATAGGTCGTTCCGCCGTAGAGCCCGTCGGTGAGGGCTTTTTCGGCGATGGGCAGGTAACGGTCGGCGGGGGCTTCGGTCCAGATGACCTTCGCCCCGGCTGCCTTGTTGGTGTTGGCACGGGGAATGAAGCGCTGGCGGTAGAGGCCGCAGTAGTCGTCGACGCGGTTGTTGCGCTCATTGAGCTGGGTCACGCCGCAGGCGTCGGCCGTCTGTTGGAACTCGTCGAGACTGCGGCACCGCTCCCCGGCATCGCCTCCCGCACGGGTGCGGGCAATCTCGAGTTTGCTGTACATCAGCGGCAGACGGGCGGTGCGCACGCGGCGCAGGAGTGTGGTGTCGGCAGCGACGGCTCGCTCGGCCTGGTCGAAGAGCTCGTCGTAGGCCTTGACGAGATGGTCGTTGAGCATGCCGTCCTTGTGGGAGATGGGCGAGTCGTAGATCCACAGCGGTACGCCCGAGGCCAGCAATCCGCCTTCGAGCAACTGGCGGTAGCGGTAGAGATAGGGTGCGGCCGCTCCGTAGTATCCGCGGAGGAAGTGCTGCATGAGCGAGTCGGCATCCTGGTAGGGATTCCACATGAGTTTGGCGAGCATGTAGGCACGCAGCTCCGAAAAGTCGGTGCCGCGCTGGCCGTTGACCTGCTCGAAGACCATCGTGGCGTGGTGGCGGTGGAAGGTCTCGAGGTTGGGCTGCAGGATATGGAAATTGGGGAAGGGGGCGACCATATTGTCGAAGTTGATGCCGTAGTCCCACACGAATATATTGTCGGAGATGTCAGACCATCCCTTCAGCGCCCGCATGAAGTCCTGTCCCGAGGCATTGTCGGTGAGCGGTACTTCGCGTTTGCAGTCGATGTCGCAGAGCATGATGTTGACGTTGGGCAGCGGGCGCGTATGCTTTGGCGGGTGCATGCTGAAGAGGTAGGCAAGCGTGGAGAACTGCTTGTCGGGGAACCGCTCTGCCAGCCGGTTGAGGAAGCGGATGATGTTGCCCGCGGGCGAGCCCTCGTACTCGTCGACCTTGCGGCACGCCTCGCACTGGCAGTAGGTGTTGTTGCCGTCGTTCTGGCTGACGCTGATCATCTGCCGGTCGGGGTGGGCGCGGAAGATGGAGTCGAGCCTTGCGGCGACGATGTCGAAGACGGCCGGATTGGTCAGGCACCACTGACTGTGGTTGCCCGGCCGGCGCTCGCCGTTGATGTAGGAGTAGTATTCGGGATGGGTCTTGCCGTACACGGAGGCGGGCAGCAGACGGTCGAAGGTGTGTACCCACAGGTTGTCGGCGAACACCTCGTCATGGCTGCTCAGCCGGAACCAGTCGTAGTAGGTGGCATCGTCAGCGCAGTAACTCTGGCTCTGGCGGAAACGGAACGCAGGTGTCTCGGCGCGGTGCAGGGCAGGCAGGCGGAGGGTAGGCTGCGGGGTGACGGTATACTCGTTGTATGCGTAGTAGGCTACACCGAGATATCGCTCGAGCAGGTCTACGGTGCCGTAGACGGCTCCCTTGCCGCCGCCCGTGGCGATGCGGAGTGTGCCGTCGGTGCAGTCGATGGCAAATCCGTCGGTGCCGGCTTCAGTGGTAGGTTGTCCGATGACGACGGTGCCGCGGCCCCCAGTCGTGCCGTCGGTGACGGGAAGTGTCGCTCCCGATGTCTCGCGTACGAACCGCTGCAGGAGCGTGGCGGCGCGGCGGTTGACGGCGTTGTCTTCGGCGAGGACGATGCGGGCCTTGGCGCGGCCTTTCTCCACAAGCGTCATCTGGGCTTGTGCCGGAGCGGCAAGAAGGGCGCAGGCAAGAAGCGGAAGTGAGGTTTTCAGGTAGTGGTTCATGTTGTTATAGGCGGTGAATTGTATAGAGATTTCGAACGGTTTTCGTACAAAGGCTTTGTACGGACGCTACAAGGCCCTTGTAGTGACGCTACAAGGCCTTTGTAGTGACCGTACAAGGCCCTTGTAGTATTTCCTTTTGGCAGGGACAAAAAAGACACCGTCTGTCGGTACGCGGCAGGCGGCGTCTGGCAGGGTGGGGCGTTGCGGCGCTATTTGGTGACGATAAAAAACAACTTGGTACGATTTGAGAACTGTGCCATACATATTCAGAGGGTTGTCCGGCTCATCTTTTTGGCTGTTTTCGCCTCTTTCATCGGTCACATAGCCCGCTATGCTCCCTCTTCAAGAAACAAAAACATCTCAAAAAATATAAGCCGCAAATCATACCAACTTATTTTTTTTCATCGTCACTTGCGCGTTTTGGCCTTGCGTGCCTTGGCGGTCTTTTCCTTTGCGCCGTCGGGGGTGTTGTCGGCGTGAGGCTTGGGGGTGAGTATGCTGCGGTACTCCTCGGGTGAGGCGAGCAGGCGGAGGGCTTCCTTCACCTGCTTGTCGGTGCGCAGTCCGCACTCGATGGCACCGCGCTGGTAGTAGTACATGGTGACGATGTCGGCGGTGAGCATCTCCATGATTTTCTCCTTGTTGTAGGGGTAGTCGAGTTCTTTGGCCAGGTCGTGGTTGAGTTTCTTCGAGAGGGCGTCGAACTCGGCCTTGGCGTCGTCGTAGTAGCCTTCGAACTTGGCCATCTTGACGAGCTCCTCAAGGGCTTTCTCGCTCACGCGGTCGTAGGTGAAACCGGAAGAGATGACGCGCTGCTTGAAGTCCTCATAGTCCTGGTCGGTGAGGGCGAAGGCCGACGGACTGTCGATGGAGGGGTGGGTCTTGAGGTAGTCTGTCTCGTAGTTGAGCATGAGGCTGAGTGTGTCGGCCCGCTCGAGGTAGTAGGCGATGTTGGGCATGGAGTCGGGCTGTACCTCGACATCGGGCTTGATGCCGCCGCCGTCGCGCACTTCGCGTCCGGCGGCTGTGCGGAAGGCGTGGGTGAGCGAGTCGGCCACGTGCTCGGTGTAGCCGCCGTGTGCGTGGCGGTAGTTGATGGCCTGTATGCAGCGTCCGCTGGGTATGTAGTATTTGGCGGTGGTGAGTTTGAGGTTGCCGTTGTAGGGCAGCGACACGTTGGGTATCTGTACGAGTCCCTTGCCGTAGGTGCGGGTGCCGAGGATGACGGCGCGGTCGTAGTCCTGTAGGGCGCCGCTGGTGATCTCGCTGGCGCTGGCGGTCATCTCGTTGACGAGCACGACGATGGGCATGACGGTGTCTACCGGTTCGACGGTGGCGGTATAGACCTGGTTGGCGCGTGCCGTCTTGCCCTTCATGCAGAGCAGGGTGTCGCCCTTGGGCAGGAAGATGTTGAGCAGTGAGATGGCTTCCTGTACCGATCCGCCGCCATTGCTGCGGAGGTCGATGATGAGTCCTTGTGCGCCTTGCTTGCGGAGGTCGATGAAGGCGCGGCGGAAGTCTTGGGCGCAGTTTTCGAGGAAGGAGTTGAGATTGATGTACCCGATATTGCCCGGCTGCATGCCGTAGTAGGGCAGGTAGGGCATCTGTATGGCGCGGCGCTGTATCTTGACGGTGGTCTTCTTTCCGGTGGCGGGGCGCAGGTAGACGAGCTCCATGGTCGTGCCGGCATCGCCGCGCAGGTGTTCGCTGACGTAGGCCACGTCTTTGCCGTCCATCGACTCGCCGTCGATGCTGAGTATGATGTCACCCTTGCGCAGTCCGGCTTCGGCGGCGGGCATATATTCGTAGGGCTCGTTGATGACGACGTGCTTGGAGGCGTAGTTGTAACTGATGATGGAGCCGATGCCGGCGTACTTGCCGGTCATCATCTGCTTGAAGTCGCCGGCCTTGTCCTCGGGGTAATACTCGGTGTAGGGATCGAGGCTGCGGAGCATCGAGGAGATGGCGGTGCCCACGACCTCGTCGGCGTTGAGCGTGTCGACGTACATGAGGTCGAGGTTTTTGTAGATGGCGTTGAACACGTCAAGGTTTTTGGCCACCTTGAAGTTGTGGTCGTTGTCGGCCTGTGCGCCTGCTGCGAGCGCGGTGATGAGCGCGACGGCGGCGAATATGGTGCGGAGTATGTGGTGCATGTCGTTTTTGTCGTTCTTATAATATTATTGTATGGTACAAAGGTACTGCAAACGGGTCACAAACGTGCGTGCGGGGAGCGAAAATTATCGAAAAATCGTGTTTCTGCGATTTTTTTTCGGAAAAAGTTTGGAGGTTTCGAAAAATCACCTTACCTTTGCACTCGCAATTCGGACGATTGCTTATGCTTCAATAGCTCAGTTGGTTAGAGCACCTGACTGTTAATCAGGGGGTCGTTGGT
>CAVFEZ010000015.1:0-44400 GCA_963621665.1 Akkermansia muciniphila
GGGCTTTCTGGATGAGGTAGGGTGAAGATGCTGTGCCGCTACCGTCAAAACTTGATAGTCCGGGATTAGAACTGGGGTAACTCCACGACTCGGCCTTGCTCTCGGCAACGCTTGGTAGTGTCCATAGGAAGATGAGGGAAAGCGTTAGGAGTAGATATGTTTGAAGTCTTTTCATAGTCAGAATGTGTTAAGTGACGGTGAAAACAAATTATCTTTGATGGATTTCTTATTGGTCGGGATTCTCCACGTATCCTTTGTATTCGGGTGTGAGGGCCTCCATGACTGCCTCATAACTGGCCTGCTCTGTATACTTCACATTGTCGGCCCCCTTGCCTATAGGAGTGATAGGACGATGGATGGTGAGGCGGAGCGGGTGCCACAATACCCACTTCATGTCGCGCATACGAGGCATCACATCGAACGAACCGTTGATAGTCAGCGGCACGACGGGCAACTGCAGGTCATCGGCAAGCATGAAGGCACCGCGCTTGAAGGTACCCATATGTCCCGTGAATGTGCGCGCTCCCTCGGGAAAGACCACCAGCGACATTCCGTTTTGCAGCGTCTTGTGGGCTTTGTCGTAGGTCTCGCGTATCTTGCTCGGTCCGCGCTTGTCGACAAATATGTGGTGGGCGGCAGCACAGGCGGCTCCGACAAAAGGCACTTGACGCAGACTGCGCTTCATCATCCACTTGAAGTTGCGGTTGAGGTATCCGTAGATGAGGAAGATGTCGAACGCGCCCTGGTGATTGGCCACAAAGACGTACGACTGGTCTTTTTGCAAATGTTCGCGTCCTTCCACTTTGACAGGAAGTAGCATCATGCGTATGATGATGCGTGACCATAGTTTGCCGGGGTAGTATCCCCAAAAATGTCCGTTGCCCAATCGGCAACCTATGATGACGGTGAAGGCTGTCAGTATCGTGGCGACAAGCAGTATGGGGATGGCGATGCAGAGTTGATAGGTGCGGTAGAGGTATTTCATGATGTGTGCTTATTTTTGTTCCGTTTGTTGTTTGTGTAGGGTGATGACGACAATTTCGGGCGTGACGCCGTATCGGAATGGTACATAGCCGCCGAGACCGGCTGATACGTACAGCCATCGGCCGTTCTCGCGGTATAGGCCGAGATCTTCGCTGGCGGTGAGTCGGGTGGGGCGAAACCCGAAGATGCTCACCTGTCCGCCGTGGGTGTGCCCGCTCAGTGTGAGCTGTGCGTGCGAGCGGGGAAGGATGGACTTGCGCCAGTCAGACGGGTCGTGTTGCAGCATGACGACAAAGGCCGTCGGAGCGATGCCCTGGAGCGTGCGCCCGAGATTTCCGCGTTGGGGAAATCTTTTTCCGCCGTTGTTCTCTTCGCCGGCTATGACAAGAGAGTCTGCGTCGCGGCGGATGACCTTATGGGTGTTGAGCAGAAGGTTCCATCCCATCTGATGCTCCTTTTGTCTGAGCAACTGCTCGTTGGCGCGTTTCTCCGCATCGGAGGCTTTGATATACATACTGTAGTCGTGGTTGCCAAGAACGGAGTATACCCCGTCGGCCGCCCGGATGGAGGCAAGTGCCGGAAGGTAACGGTCGGCCTCCCGCGCACTCTTGTTGACCAGATCGCCGGTGAAGACCACGGCATCGGCTTTTTGGGCGTTGATGCTGTCGACGGCTCTGCTTAGCAGGTGTTCCGGCAGCGAACCGACATGGGCGTCACTGAACTGTACAAGGCGGTATCCGTCGAAGGCTTCGGGCAGTGATGCAAAGGTGAGGTCGATGTGGCGTATCTTCAGGTCGTCGATGTCTACCATCGATCCTCTCAGCAGTATGTACAGTATGCCGGTGGCGGCAATCAGTCCGGCGTAGTTGCCCCAGTTGCGCCGCCATCCGAACAGGCGGCGGAGCATACGTCCGCATAGTGAGCAGCAAACAAAGATGAATTTCGGTGCGACGGTCAGTCCGAGCAGAAAGAGGTAGGTATTGATCCAGACAATGTTGTCAGGGGCAAAGTCGGGCTGTACGGCCAGCGCGACGGTGTAGACGGCCATTGCGGTTCCGGGCAACCACCATAGCCACTGCAGCCAGGGGGTCAGGTCGGTGCGTCTGCGCAGCCAGTGCCGGTAGACGTACAAATCGGGCAAGGCGATGACCAATAGCAGATAGATGAAGATACGGGCAATCATGATGTTGTTTTTTGTCTTTACGGAAAGGGGTCACTCAAGATTGCCGGCCAAGAAACGTCGTACCAGCTCTACTGGCAGCCCGCGTCGGCCGGCGTAGTCGCGCAACTGGTCTTCCCCGATTTTCCCGAGTACGAAATACCGGGCCTTGGGGTGGGCTATCATCAGACCCGATACCGATGCGTGGGGCCGCATGGCACCGCTTTCGGTCAAGCGTATGCCGATGCCCTTCATGTCGATGAGGTCGGACAGAAGAAAGTTCATGCTTGTGTCCGGCATCGACGGGTAGCCTACGGCAGGCCGTATGCCCTGGAACGCTTCGCGGTGGAGCTCGTCCATGGTCAGCTGTTCGTCGGGGGCATAGCCCCAAATGTATTTCCGCACGTCCTTATGCAGTTTTTCTGCCGTGGCTTCTGCCAAGCGGTCGGCGATGGTCTGGGTCAGCATGCGGAGGTAGTCGTCGTGCAGGTGCAGGCGCTCCATGGCGTAGTCTACCGTTGTGGCGAAGATGCCGATACGGTCGGCGATGCCTGTTGCCGCGGGGCGGATGAAGTCGGCCAGACACAGGTTGGGCGTGTCCCGTTGCTCTACAGAATGTTGCTGGCGGAGCATCGGCAACCGGGTGTCGCCGATGACGATGTCGTCACCGTCGGCATTGGCCTCGAAAAGCCCCAGTGCGGCGTGTGTATGGTAGTCGTGCGAGAGGTCGGCGAGCAGTCGGCGGGCCTCGCTGCGCAACTTTTCCCGCTCTTCTTCAGCCTTGCCCGACATTCCCCATGCGTAGTCGAAGTAGATCCAGTTGATGTAGGGTTCTACTTCGTCGAGGGAGTATGTGAAGGTTGTTGTCATCTGAACTCGACGGCTTCTCCCCGACTGTCTGCATCGAACTGTCCATGGTCGAGGATGACGTGTCCGTTGCAGATGGTCTGCTCTACGCGCCAGTTGTAGGTATGTCCGGTCATCGGGCTCCATCCGCACTTGCTCTGTATGATGTCGGGGGTGACTGTCCATGGTGAGTGCGGACGTACAATGACGATGTCTGCCTTGGCACCTTGGCGCAGATAGCCGCGGTCGCGTACGCTGAACAGTCGGGCCGGACGGTGGCACATCAGTTCGACCATACGCTCGATGGTGAGCACATGGGCATCGACAAGCTCGAGCATAGTGACGAGCGAGAACTGTATCATAGGCATACCGGAGGCGGCGTGCGCACATCCGCCTTGCTTGTCGGTCCACTGGTGGGGGGCATGGTCGGTACCGATGGTGGCAATCCGGCCGTCGCTGAGTGCTGACCGCAGTGCCGCACGGTCGGCGGCGGTCTTTACGGCGGGGTTGCACTTGATGGCCGTTCCCAGTCGGGCATAGTCGCTGTCGCAGAACACGAGGTGGGCGATGACGGCTTCGGCGGTGATGTTGGGGTTGTCTCCGAAGAGACTCAGTTCCTTGGCTGTCGTCACGTGGGCTACGTGAAGGTGGGCGCCATACTCGCTGGCGAGTCTGACGGCGAGCGTAGTCGAGCGGTAGCAGGCTTCGGTGCTGCGTATTTCGGGGTGGTGTACCACGTCGGGGTCGTCGCCGTACTTGACTTTCGCTTCCGACATGTTGGCTTCTATGGTTGCAGTGTCCTCGCAGTGTGCCATGATGGGGAGGGGCGAAGTGGCGAAGAGGTGGCGCAGGGATTCCTCCTTGTCGACGAGCATGTTGCCAGTGCTCGATCCCATGAAGAGTTTTATGCCGGGTATACGGTGTGTGTCGAGCGTGGGGATGAGGTCGGTGTTGTCGTTGGTGGCACCGAAGAAGAAACTGTAATTGACGTGTGACGCAGCTGCTGCGCGGCGGAACTTGTCGTCGAGGGCCTCAATGGTTGTCGTCTGCGGCTTGGTGTTGGGCATGTCGAAGTAGGTGGTCACGCCACCGTAGGCCGCTGCCCGGCTTTCGCTTTCGATGTCGGCCTTGGCCGTCAGTCCCGGTTCGCGGAAGTGTACGTGGGTGTCAATCACGCCCGGCAATACGAAACACCCCGTAGCATCTACTTCCTTGTCGTAGTGTCCACGGGGCTTGTCGGTTGTCTCTATGATTTCTGTGACAACATCGTTGTCGATGACAATCGACCCGCTGAAGGTCTGTCCGTCGTTCACGATGTTGCCGCCGTATATCAGTGTTCTCATTGTTGTTGGCTTTGTTCGGAGGGTTTGGCCATGTCGTTGGGGGTGGGTGCGGGAGGCGGTGTCATGGCAGGTGCGGCAGGTGGCAGGTCTTTCAGTCCGTTCATGATGGCCTGGTTTTCCTGTGCCTTCTTGTAGTAGTCGCGCACATAGGTGTCGTTCTTGAATTTCTCGGTCGCCTTGCTCATGATGTCTTCTATCCACGGCGTGAGCTCGGGGTATTGGTAGCCGATGGTCATCATGAAGAAGATGCCGGGGCCAAGCACGTTGTCGAAATTGTCGGTCACGAATGAGGTGACGAGCTTGTCCTCTTCCTGTGATATCTTCATGGCCTCTTCCTGCAGTTTGGCGTTGACCATCTCCATGTTGCTGCCGTTCATGATGGCACGGTCGTGGGTATGGAGCAGTTCTGCCTCCTGGCTGCGGAGCTGGTTGTAGCGGTTGAAGAACTTGAAGAGCTTGTCGTTGAGCGGTGTGCCGCTCACGGTCTGTTGGGTATTGTCTATCTTGATGGTGATGTCGCCGCTTTCGAGTACCAGCGGCAATACGCTTTCGTCGTCCATGAATATGTTGGCCATGCTTGTGGAGTCGAAGGTGCCGGCGAAGTGGAACTGTCCGTGCACCACGTCGCAGGAATCAAGGCTCTTGAAGTCGTTGTCCTTGAGCACCTTCAGATAGAGCATACGGCCGTCAAGCGTTGACACGTTGGATGTGCCCTGTATGTTGTATGTGTTGGCACACGAGGCGAGTGCCAAAATGGTAACAAACGCGTATAGGATTTTATTCATAGACGAATGGTTTGTATTTCTTTCTTACCAAAGGTAATATGTATTGCTGAGGTATGGCTATTTTTTTATTGTATTTAATTGTATTGTGGCGCCTTTTATGATTTTTTTTGATGTTGCTCCTCCTTGCGCAATTCTGCGGAGATGCGGTGCATGGTATATATTTCGAGCAGGGCGGCCACGAGCAACAGCAGTACCCACTTGTTGTAGATGTACTCCACGTAGGTGATGTAATTGTTGCAGATGTTCTGCATATATTTGTAGGCGGAGTCGACCATGAGCATGCCGGACAGTACGAAGAAGATGTCGGCCGTGGTCATGATCTTCTTCAGGCGGTGGATGACGTTGGAGGTGCCTTCGTAGGTCTGCGAGATTTGTATCCAGGCAAACATGAGGGCGCCGGTGAGGTATATCCAGCATACCGCCTTTTGGTTCCACATCGTGGCAAAACAGCCTGCACCGATGACCATCAGTATTCCACCGATGAGGAAAATGGCGCTCTGTACGTTATTCAGTTGTTTCATTTTCGGAAGTTTCGGATTGTTCGTCGTCGCTCAGTATATAGATGTCCTCGTCGGCGGTCTTCATGAAATATCGCTCGCGTGCAATTTTCTCGTATGCCCGCGGATTTTGCTTGAGCTCGCGCAGTTGTCGGGTATTGGTCTCGTTGCGCTCCTTGTATTTGGCGATTTCTTCTTCCAGATCGCTGATCTGTATGCCCAACTGAGCCCGACGGACAAAGCTGTTGTCATCGAGAAAACCCACGATGGCTGTGCCCACCACAATGGTGATGGCGTATTTGTAGTGTTCGAGGAAGGCCCCGACAGGCGCCAGACGATTCATTGTTTTTTCGGAATTTACTTGCAAACTTACTATAATTTTTTCAGTCGGGGATATACTAATAGAAAATTTTATAGTAAGTTTGCAAAAGTAACCGGATAGAAAATATCACTCATTATGCAAGAATATATCGTTTCGGCGCGCAAGTACCGCCCGATGACGTTCGACTCGGTAGTGGGCCAGATGGCACTGACCACCACGCTGAAGAATGCTGTCAAAAGCGGAAAATTGGCGCATGCCTATCTTTTCTGCGGCCCCCGCGGCGTAGGAAAGACCACCTGCGCGCGCATCTTCGCAAAGGTCATCAACTGCGAGCATCCCACTGCCGAAGGCGAGGCGTGCGGGGAATGTGAAAGCTGCAAGGCTTTTGCGGAAGGACGGTCGTACAATATCTTCGAACTCGACGCGGCCAGCAACAACTCCGTGGAGAACATCAAGCAACTGATGGACCAGACCCGCGTACCCCCGCAGGTGGGACGCTACAAGGTGTTCATCATCGACGAGGTACACATGCTTTCCTCTCAGGCCTTCAATGCGTTTCTCAAAACATTGGAGGAACCGCCGACCCACGTCATATTCATCCTCGCCACCACTGAGAAGCACAAGATTCTTCCGACCATTCTGTCGCGTTGTCAGATATACGATTTCGAGCGTATGAACGTGCAGAATACGGTCAACCATCTCAAGCATGTGGCCGAAAAGGAGGGTATCACCTATGAGGAGGATGCACTCACGCTGATAGCCGAGAAGGCGGACGGCGGCATGCGCGATGCTTTGTCTATCTTTGACCAGGCTGCCAGCTTCTGCCAGGGAAACATTACCTACAAGAAGGTGGTCGAGGATCTCAACGAACTCGATATCGACAACTATTTCCGGATAGTCGACCTCTCCGTCGAGAATAAGGTCAGTGATATCATGTTGCTCCTCGATGGAGTCATCTCCAAGGGATTTGATGGCGGAAACCTTGTCAACGGACTTGCATCGCATGTACGTTCGGTGCTGATGGCCAAAGACGAAAAGACGCTCCCCCTGCTCGAGACGAGTGACCAGCAACGGCAGAAATACGCTGAACAGGCAAAGAAATGTACTGCCGCCTTTCTCTTCAAGTCACTCAAACTCCTCAACCAGTGCGACATCAACTACAAGCAGAGCAGCAACAAGCGTCTGCTTGTGGAACTGACGCTCATCCAGATGGCGCAGATCACCCAGCCGGAGGACGACAGTGCCGGTGCGGGGCGTAGCCCTAAGAGACTGAAATCCCTGTTCAAACATATCGTCGTGTCCCGGCCAAAAGTGGTTCAGCAGGTGGCTGCCGCCGGGAGTGCCGTGCGGACTGATGCTCAAAAGGCATCAGAGGCCCGCGGCATCGAACGCGACACCCCCAAAATGAATGCAAGCGCACCTTCTGCTTCTTCCACCGCCCGTCCGCGTCTGAAACTGAGCGGACTGGGCATGACCTTTGCCAAACTCAAGGAGGTGAAGACGGAAGAGAAAAAAGCCGATCCCGTCATCACCAATACAGAGGAAGACGAGACCTTCACCCAGGACTTGCTCGATCTGCAATGGCGTATGATGTGCAACCGTATGCCCCAGCAGATGGTGGCTCTCTCCATGCGCATGAAGAACATGTCGCCGGCCATCACCGATTATCCCCATTTCGAGGTGGTCATAGAAAACCAGCCGCTGCTCGAACAAGTTGCCGCCATCCGTGGACGTATCCGTGCCACAATGGCCCAACTGCTCCACAACGGTCATGTCGACCTCACGTTGCGCCTTGCCGCCCCATCCGAAATCAAACCGATACTCTCCAAACGCGAAATATTCGAGATGCTCACCAAAAACAACAAGGGCATACGCCGTCTGGTAGACGAGTTGGGACTGGAATTCGTATAGCGGGCCGGCATTGCCGGTGCGGTTGCCGCACCGTTGTCCCATCGCAGTCGTATCAGCATGCATGGCATAGAAAATTGTGACTTTTGTTTGTGCGTATCGCTTTTATTTCGTACTTTTGCATCCGCAAGGGCCTACCCGTTGCCCGATGCATTGTCAATGGTCTCGTAGCTTAGCTGAATAGAGCGTCAGATTCCGGTTCTGAAGGTCCTGGGTTTGAATCCCAGCGAGATCACTTCTTAACAATAGGTTTTTGTAGAGTATTTTTTATTATATACCAATCAAAAATCATTTATTCTCAACGTTTTATAGTTTTCATTTCTATACAAACAATAGGTATATAATGTTGTGCCACTAAAAGAAGTATCTTGCTCGCATAATTTATGTTTGATGTATGAATTGCAGAAAAATTGCAGAAAAACAAGAGTATATATGGCTACTCTATGGTATGAAATGGGGAAACCTAAAGCGGGCGCGACTGTCTTATCAACGGCAATCCGCGTGCGGCCCAGGCCTTGAATGGCCTGTTGGGAAACAAGCGGCGCACACCTGTCCGCCGGATTGCCATGCCTGCTCTGCGAGCCAATCTTCATAGACATTTTCCAATGCAGCCACAATGCGCGTTTCGGCTTGGTTGGCCCACATGCGGAACTCACCGTCGGCATCGTATTGACGCTCAAATTCCAAAAGGCGGTCGATTGCAAATCCGTCGGCCACGATGCCTACACCTTCGCGCTCGGCATCGGTGGCATTGCAAAGCTGCTCAATGTGGGCCGGAATCATGATTGCGGGCTTGCCCATGTAGAACGCTTCGCACACCGACTCGAAGCCGGCCGTGGTGGCATAGCCCTTACTGTCGGCAAGGGTACGCAGGAACTTCTCGTCGTCGAGACGGTGGAACGAGAGCTTTTCGTCAACGTGCAGTGTTTCGGGCGCATCGCGCTTGTCCCAGAAGAAGCGCAACTCCACGTCGGGATGAAGTTTGTGCCATGCCTTCACATCGTCGGCAAAGCCTGCGTTGAGCAGATAGCCGGCGATGTAGTTGCCGTGGTGACGCGGTATCGTGAGTGCTTCTTGCCGCAATAGTGGCGGTACCGTGCTGAGACGCAGGTCGTTGCAGGGGGCGTATGGGCGCATCGACAATGCGAGCCGCCGCCGTGCTCTCATGCATGTGGCGCGTGTGAATGCCATCAGCGAGCGTTGCGAGGCGTGCCATTTGTCGGGCATCGCGAAATCGGGATGCATGAAAAGATACTGGTGGCCGATGCACACCTCGGGCACTTTGGGGTTGAACAGGGCGTAGGTCATGCCGCACAGCACGTCGTAGAAGTTGACCACCATGTCGGCACCGTTCTCTTTTATGCGCCGTCGTATGAGGTTTATGCTTGCGAGGTATTTCGGGAAGTGCATGATGTTGCATGCGATGGACCGTAGGAGTCCTATCTGGCGGTTGTCTTTCGACGGCTTGAAGTACGGCGAATCGAAATATTCCAGCCGGGCGTGTGCCTTGCGTGTGAAAAATCGAGGTATCTTGCGTGTCTTGCTCTTGCCTACAAGCATTCCCACCACCTCGTGGCCATGTGCTCCGAGCATCTGCTCGAGGGCGAGGGCTTGCGTGAGATGGCCGCGTCCCTCTCCCTGCACGATAAACAATATCTTCATAATCGTCTTTTGTTTTCTGTCAGTATCTGTCGTGACATGCGCAAAATTACGTTGAAGATGTTTCAATAGTGTTGAGAAAGTGTAACTTATAGATTACTTAGTGACGATAAAAAACAACTTGGTACGATTGATTTCCGGAAAGAGGTTGCCGTGGATGTGCATAGGTGGGTCCGCTATTGGTATTCGGCCTTGCGTACTCGAGTATTCGGGCCGAATACTGCAGTAGTTGAGGCCGAATACTCGAGTGGTTTGGCCCGAATACTGGAGTGTGCAAGGCCGAATACTCGGGTATTTCGGCCCGAAGACTGTATCGTCACTTGGTATAGTCGGTATCGGTAGGGTATAGGATGGGATATGGAATCGGGAGAAAAGTCCTGTCCCGGCTACATGGCCGGCGACTGTGCGCGGTACTCGGTAGGTGTCTGTCCGATGCTCTTCTTGAACATCCGGGTGAAGTGTTGGGGATATTGGAAACCGAGGTCGTAGGATATCTGGCTGATCGACTTGGTGGGGTCGAGCACACGCTCCTTGGCAATGTTCATGATTTTGGCCTGGATGTAGTCTTGGGCGGTGATGCCGGTTTCTTTCTTGATGAGGTCGCCGAAGTAGTTGGGTGAAAGGCAGAGTTGGGTGGCGCAGTATTTCACGGAGGGCAGACCTTTGCGGTGTACGTTGTCTTTGTCGGCGAAGTAGTTGTCGAGCAGGTCTTCGAAGCGGGTGAGTATGTCGCTGTTGACGTTCTCGCGGGTGATGAACTGGCGTTCGTAGAAGCGCAGGCAGTAGTCGAGCAGCATCTCGATGCCTTTGGTGATGATGCGGCGGCTCATGCGGTCGATGTCGTGTTGTATCTCGTCCTGTATCTTTTGAAGGCAGTCCATGAATACCGTGCGTTCGCGGTCGGAGAGGTGCAGGGCCTCGTTGGATTCGTAGGAGAAGAAACGGTATTCGCGCATGGTGCGTCCGAGCGAGGTGCCGCGTATGAGGTCAGGGTGGAAGAGCAAGGCCCATCCTTTGGGTTGGAACACCTCGCCGTTGTCCTCAACGCCGATGACCTGTCCTGGGGCGAGACATACTACGGTGCCGGCCTGATAGTCGTAGTGCTGGCGGCCGTAGATGAGGTCGCCGCACTTCACTTCTTTGAGAAAGACGGCGTAGAATCCCATGATGCACTTGATGTGGTGCATCGGTTTGGCCTTGGAAAAGTCGATGACGCTGACCAGCGGGTTGAGGGTCTCCGTGCCAAGCAGACGGTTGTATTCGTCGATGGTTTCGATGTTGATGATGTTTTTCTCCATTGTCTTGTCTGAGTGTATGACTTTGCTGACGGGGTGTGTCTTCTGAATTTATCGCCCGCCTGCAAAGATAAACAAAAAAAATCCTGCACGCGGGTCGGGCGTGCAGGAATAGGTAATGTGGGTTGTAAAATATGTATTCCGTATCTTTTTCTCTTCTATCGCGTCAGCGAGAACTTCATGCTCAGACCGAAGTCTTGCGTGGTGGTCGGATAACTGCTGCTGGAGAGCAGCGGGGTGTTGGTCTGACGGTCGTAGTAGAAACTCATGGTGAGCAGGCGCGAGAGCGTGTAGTCGGCCGAGAAGGACAGTTTGAAGGCCGAGTTGCCGCTGCTGGCGGTGCTGGTCACGGTGGCGATGTCGCGGCTGATGGCGGCCTGCCGGCGGTAACTGAGGTCGAGCCGTAGGCGGAGGTCGTTGTTGGTGCCGTTTCGCCGGTTGTTGTTGGTCAGCGTGGGCTGGCTCTTGTCCTTGCCTTTCGACTTGCTCTTGACGGCGCGGTGGTTGCGTCCGCCGAAGGGGTTGAAGTTGTTGATGGTGTATCCCGCTCCGAGTACCCAGTCGTGGCTGGAGGCCTCATTGATCTGTACGCTGGTCATGCTCAGGTTGAGCACGCGGGTTGTGCGGTACTCCAGTTTGACGGTCATGTTGTTCTGCAGGGTCACGTCGATGCCGAGGAGCGGCGAGAATGCCTCGTTGATGCTGACGGACGACACGTTGAACATGGAGTTGGGGATCGGGTTGCCGGTGGTGGCGTCGTTGACGAATCCGAGTCCGTTCATGTACTCCATGTAGGTGCTGTAGGTACTGTATGACCCGACGGCGAAGATGCTCTTGTAGGCGTGGTTGATGTTGACGCTCTTGAACACGTCGCGGAACCATGGCAGTTTGGACAGTCCGCTGTAGCGTATGGTCCAGTTGGGGAGCAGGCGCGAGAGCGACGGGAAGATGTCGAGCGACTTGCCGCCCATGCTTGTGTAGGAGGAGATGAAGGCGGGTATCATCACGTCGGCACTGTACTTGTTGACACCGCCGTTGGCGGCATCGAAGGTCTGTCCGGCGAGCGTGCTTCCTTCCGGGTATTTGGCTCCGGCGTAGCGGGCCTCGACGCGCTGGCGGAAACCCTCGAGCGAGGCGCAGAAGCGTTCGAAGGTGGGCGAGTGGTAGCCGTTGTTGGCATTGCCGGTGCCCTCGAAGGCGCTGCCCAACGAGAGGGTGGTCATGGTGAACGTACCGCTCTGGGTGGTGGGATTGCCTGCATACATATATTGTATGCTCTTGGCGGTGGTCTGTGTGCGGCTGGCGTTGAGGTCAATCTTGAAGCCTTTGACCGGTTCGAGCGTGGCGCGTATCTGCAGGTCTTCGGTCTTGCTGGTTGTGGCGGGGGTAGCCACGGAGTCGCTCATGAGCAGCCATCCGCGGTCGCTGGCGCGGTCGATGTAGGAGTCGCCGACAAAGCCGAAGGCGAAGTCGAGTCCCGGGGCCAGTGCTCCGCCGTTGCGCCGCTGTCCGAAGGCATCGCCCACGGTAGGCATGAAGCCCGGCAGGGCCATGGAGTACTGGTTGCGGTAGGACACGCTGACGTTGCGCACGAGCATGAGCACGCGGGTGAAGCCCTGCGCAATCTTGTACCATCCCTTCTCCTCAAGCGGTGCTTTGGGCGTGACGGTGATCTTGAGTTTGAGGGCAGAGTCTACCTTGTTGAGGATGCGTATGCTGTTGTCGCCTACCTTGCGGTACTTCAGGTTGAAGGCGCGTCCGTCTTCGGTGCGTGCCGTGACGGTGATGCGGCGGCTCTTCTTGTTGTGGGCCACATTGATGACCGTGTCGGGCTTGAGGGTGACCTCGCGCTCGAAAGCCTGCTTGTTTTTGGGCAGCATACGTTTGGTCTTGTCGTCGCCGTTGTTCTTGTTGTCTTTGCCCTTGGGTGTGTTCTTGTTTTTGTCCTTGTCCTTGTCGTCCTTGCCGGATGGGGTGCGCTTCTTGTTGCGGTTGGAGGTCGAGGAGGTGCGGTTGTACTTGTCGTTGACCTTCTTGAGGAAGGGGACGTGGTTGTAGAGGCGCTCGAGATTGAACGTGCCGTTGATGTTGAGCGTGCGGTTCATGCTGACCGTGTTGCCCAGTGACGTACCGTCCTCAAGGTCGCTGCCGCGTACCCAGTTGTACGACGACTGGTAACTGGCGTCAGAGTTGATCCAGTCGAACACGGGGACGAGGTTGAGCGGCAGTTGGTAGGAGAGTGAGAACGACTGGGTGTAGTCGAGCGGTGTGCCGAAGTGCTTGATGCTGGTCCACACGGAGTCTTTCCATGCCGAGTAGCGGTCGGGGTAGAGCGACTTGTTGACCGGGGTGTAAGGTTCTTCTATCTCGGCGTGGGTGGCACTTTGGAAGTTCATGTGGATGTTCTTGGTGAGGTCCCAGCGCAGGGTGAAGTCGCGATTCCAAAGGAACTGCTCGCTGAAGGTGAGCGGGAGCTCCGAGCCCTGGAGGTTGTCCATGTCGCGCTCCTGCAGTTCGTAGTAACTGCGGGTGATCTCGGTGTTGAAGCCGAGGTTCTGCGGCAGCCAGTTGAGTCCGAACTTCTTGAAGATCTCGAGCCACTTGCTGCGGCTTTTGAGTTTCCTGAAGGGCTCGAAGGCCTTGTAGACGGGTGTCCACGAGTAGTTGAGCGATCCGCGCCAGTTGTCCTCCTTCTCATAGACGGTGGTCTCGCCTTGGGTGTAGCGGTGACTGTGGCTGTAGGAGAAGGAGAAGTTGGCCGGGTCGTAGGGCATGGGGTGCCGCTTGTTCTGTATGCCGACACGCACGTTGGAGAGCGAGAAGTTGGTGGTCGTGGTCTTGGTCACGGCGATGCTCTCGATGGAGTCGCGCTCGTGCTGGTTGGCCGCGCCGTCGAGTGCGTCCTTGAGTTCCATGTCGGTGTCGAGCGGGTTGTACTTCGGACGGGTCTCCTCCTTGGTCACCGAGTAGTAGAGCGGTGCGGTGACCTTGGCCTTGTCGGGGAAGAACTTGCCCAGTTCGAGGCTGGTGGTGAAGGAGTAGGTCTTGTAGTCGTCGGTAGACCGCTCGGTGACCCCCTCTTCAAGTCCGCCGAATCCCGAAGTGGTGTAGCGTCCCTGCAGGTTGACCGTTCCGAGGTCGGAGAGTTGCATGTTGAGGTTGCCCTGTGCGGCCCAACCGCCACTGTTGTTGTACTCGCGCAGGCGCAGTTCGTTGACCCACACCTCGCCGCTCTTGGCGTCGCCGGCGTTGTTGCGTACACCGATCATCATCGTCTTGACCTCGCCGAGCGAGGGGTTACCCATGACGGTGACCTTGTTGTTGGGCTTGTCGCTGTCGTAGGCAGAGTAGGGACGGTTGTAGGAGGCACGTCCCTGTGCTTTGGCGATGTTGCGTTCCTTCTTGATCTGCGTGAAGACGCTGAGGGCCACGTCGAGCATATTGTCGGTGGGCCATACGCGCTCGCAGTCGGAGCGGGAATAGCGGTCGTAGGTGCCGTTGGGAGTGACCTTGAGCGGTATCTCGTATTCGTAGTAGTTGCTCTTGTAGTCGCTTCCGAGACGGATGAAGACGGAGAGCTGGTTGTCTTCGAGGGCGGTAGTGTTCGGCTCCGTCTGGTTGAGGTGGGCGAACATCTGCAGCCGCTTGTACTGCCGGAGGTCGAGCGTAGTGTTCTTGTATACCGCCTTTGACTCGCCGGTGGCCAGACCGGTGAGGGTCATGGCGAGGGCCTGCTCGTTGTTTTCCACGAGTTGGGGCTGGGTGGGATCCTGTCCGCGCTGTATGCCGGGAGGCAGGACGTAGTTGACCGGTGTCTTGGTGTTGTTCTCCTCGATATTGACGGCGCTGACAGAGAGTTTGCCCTGCTGGGACGCGCTGTTGTCGAGGTTCTGCTCGTAGACACGCCATTCGCCGCGTACAAGGTCGAATGTGCCGAAGCGGAGCACGACGGGCTTCTTGAATCCGGTGAGGAACATACGCATGAAACGGATGCTGGTGAAGTCGGTGACGTTGCCGAACTTCTGTTCGAAGTCGTCGAGCGGAATACGGAACTGGTACCAGGTGGCCTTGGTGTCGTTCTTGCCGTTGCGCAGGGTGGGGTAGGTCTCGCGCTTGTCGACGATGAAGTTGCGTCCCACCTCCAGGTCTTCGGGGCGTATGGAGACGTGGTACTGGTAGTATTTCTCGTACTCGTTGAGGGTGTAGTCCTGGTTGATGTCCTCCACGTCGGGGGTCGTCTTGTAGGATGTGTCGTAGCCCTCGGTGCGTGAATCGTTGTCGGGCGAGTTGCCCTGCGGATTGTTGATGTACTTGTAGCGGCGCAGGATGGAGGCTTCGATCTGGTCGTAGTCGCTGCCGCGGAAGTAGTGGTAGTCGTCGCCGGCGGGGTCTTTGCGGATGGAGTCGAGCACGTTCTGGCTCACCTTGCCCTGTATGGCGGTGAGGAAATCCTGGTAGGGTGCGAACGAAAGTTCCTCCTCGTCGTTGAGACCGTTGAGACCGACATCCTGCTTGGCGCGTGAACCGGAGGTTGTGGCGAAGGCGTAGGTGACGGTGGCCTGGTTGGGTATCTTACCCCACTGGGTGGTGGTGAAGTTGTTGGAACCGTCGACGGGCATGCCGCTCTCGTAGAACTTCTTGCCGTCGCGGAGTACGTCTTCGCTCACCTCGCCGAGGTTGATGTAGAAGTCGCCGCCGTGGTCGGCTGCCGTACCGTCTTCGCGGGTGTAGATGAAGGGGTCGAGCATCCAGAATTCGATGTACTCGATGTTGGCCGTCTCAAAGTCGTTGGTGTCGAGTTTGCGCATCATGCCGCCCCAATGCTGTGTGGGGTTGTTGAGCGTGCCGTCGTAGTTGAGGTCGGGGTTGAAGTTGTAGGGGCCGCGCTCGTTGGGGTAGTAGGCGAGGTTGAGTATGCTCAGTGTGGGTACCGATCCGTTGTAGCTGCTTTGGTCGCGGTTGGGGAAGAGCTCGCGGGAGTAGACCTCGCGCACGTAGAAGTTGGACAGTTGCTCGAGGTCGCTCTTGATGTGTGACGGGGTGAGCGACGAGCTGCGCCGTGTGAAGAGCGGGTCGATGGTGTACCAGGCCAGTAGCGAACGGTTGTAGCTACTTCGCAATGTGGTCTTGTCGCTCGATTCGGGGAACATCGACGGTACGCTCGACAGTACCCATGAGGTAGGTGTGCTCACGTCGATGGTGCTCTTGGTGTTCTCGAAGTCGTCGAGGTAGGAAGCGTTGTCCTGTGTGCCGTGGCTCTGTCCGGCGATGAGTTGCGCAAACTCGCCTGTGAAGGAGATGGAGGAAGGCTGTGTGAGGTGCAGCAGAGGTATCTTGTCGAGCACGTTGGTGAGCCACTGGCTCTCCTTCTTCCAGTTGATGTTGAGTCCCCAGATGGTATTGTTGAGCGGTTCCGATCCCATCGATACCTTGGTGGTGAGTGCCTGTTCGGAGAGATGCTGGAGGGTACCGCTGAGTTGGAAGTTCTTGGAGAAGGTATATTCCCAGTTCATACCGAACATTGTCTTGCGTTCCTGGGCGTAGTCGGTGTTGCTTTCGAGCGACACGTTGACCGATGTACCGGCATCGATGATGCTCTGGTTGAGGATGGTCACCTCGCCCGCGCTGTAGTCTACCGAGTAGTCGGAACCCTCGGTGAGGGTCACACCTCCGGCGGTGACGACCACCGATCCTTGCGGCACGTTGTACGAGCCGAGCGAGATGACGTTGGCTGATGTTCCGCGGAACTGGCCGACGAGCATGTACTTGTCTTTCTCGGCGATCTGCTTGGCGACGGTCTTGGTGGAGTCGTACAGTTCGGTGAAGGCATACTGTGCGGCTTTGGCTTCGGGTATGCCCTTTTCGATGAGGTAGTTTTTGAGGTATTGTCCGAAGGGTTCGGCCACGGGGAAGAACACACGTCCGTTGGACACGGTGTAGCCATCCACATAGTCGAAGTAGCCGTTGGGGTGTGCCTTGAGATTGTTGTCGAGGCGGTCGGCGCCGAGCACCTTGATGAGGGTCTGGCTCTTCACCTGCGGTTCGGGGATGTAGGTGAGGTAGACACCGGCCGTGTCGCTCTGGAATTTGACATCGAGGCGGAATTTCTCCTTCTCGACGGTGGAGGCGAGGTAGTACACGTTTTTCATCATCAGTCCCCAGTTGCCCTGTGAGGGGTTGTTGCTGGTGTTCTTGAGCGACTTGACAAACAGGGCCTGGTTGACATCGGTGATGTCGGAGGCAAACTCGCCCACCTGGTAGGTCACGCCGCCGTAGGTGTACTCATAGGCCACGGCGAGCACCTGGTCGCTCTGCAGGGTGGTCTTGAGCGAGATGTAGCCGAGTGACTTGTTGACGGTGTATTCGGAAGAGGTAAGCAGACGTGCGCTTTGCAGTTTCTCGTAGTCGGTGCCGCCGGAAAACTGCGGTATGCCCTCGAGTATGGTGGAGGTCTGGTCGATGTCGCGGGCAGTGCTGTACTGGCTGACCATCGCGGAGTACTCGGTGTTGGCGGCATTGCAGGGTACAGCCTGTCCGGTGACGCTCCAGTTGGCGTTGGACACGCGGCTGTTTTCGCCGAGGTCGGTCAGGGCGACGACGCTACGGGTGTTGGAGGTCGTTCCGGTCTTGTTGGTCACCCATACCTCGACACGGTTGATATTGATGCCGGTGGTGACGTTGGGTAGGGTCTTCATGCCGGCGTCGTAGCGGTCGCGGAAGTATTGGGAGAGGAAGAAGTGGCGGTTTTCCTCGTAGTTGGCTGCGTCGATCTCAAAGGGGGTGTATTGCTTGCCGCCCTTGGAAGACACGCTCTTGGTGGTCGACTTCTTTTGCGAAGCCACGAGTTGCATCTTCAGACGGCCGAATTGCAGGTCGGTGCGCAGACCGAAGAGCGAGGAGGCACCCTTGACGAGCGACGAGTTGGACGGGAAGGAGATGTTGCCCGCCTCGACGAGTTTGATGATTTCGTCTTCCTTGCCGTCGTACTTGAGTTTGAAGTTCTGCGAGTCGAAGTCGAAGGTGGCGTCGGTGTTGTAGTTGAGGTTCATGTTCACCTTGTCGCCGACCCGTCCGTTGACGTTGAGGTTGATCTTCTCGTCGAAGTCCATGGCCGTCGTCTTGCGGTTGCGGATGGGGAGCGAGGGGTTGTCGATGTTTTTCAGCGTGACGCCGAATTTCAGTTCCGCCGTACCTTGCGTTTTGATGCGTACACCGCCGGGGCCGAATATCTTTTCGGCCGGTCCGAGGTCGAAGTGCATGTCGGTGAAGTCGAACTTCTCCTTGCCCTTGGCCTGGTAGATCTCGTCGTTCTTTTTGCGGAAGAACTGGTCGAAGGCTTTTTGTTCGCTCCACTTGCGATACTCCTCGGGTGTCATCATGATGGGCGTGTTGAGGTAACTGTCGCCGATTTTCGACCCGATGATGTAGCGGTTGAGCGTATCGTTGTAGACCACGTCCTGCTTGAGGTTGTCGGGGCGGTGCAGGTCGGCTCCGTTCTGGTCGAGGTCGGCCACGGTGACGGGTAGGGTGCGTTGCACCTTCCACCGCGGGTGGAGGAGAGAGTCGGGTATGGTATCCTCGTTTTCCAGTTCCGGCTGGGCGATGATGGCGAGCGTGTCTTTCTTGGCGCGCGAGTTGTCGTCGGGCTTCGGCTGCCGGCGGGTGGTGTAGCGCGACCGGCGGCGTGTGGGGTCGTCCTGGCGGAAGGGCACACCGATGGCGTAACTGGCCACGGTAGCGACCAGTGCTATGAGGAGAATGGTGTATGTGTGTCTTTTGAAAATCACTCTTTTTCTTTCTGTTGCGGCGTGTATCCTGAGAGTCAGAGGGGTGCGGGGAAGACGTGTGCTTACTTGATCTGTTTGAGCGCCAGTTTTACCACATGCTCTACGGGCAATGACGGTTGTTCCTGCAGGATGGAGGTGACCACCTTGGCCGATGGTGCGGGCGAGAATCCCAGCATGGTGAGGGCCGATACGGCCTCGTCGCGTACGCCGGCGTTGACGGCAGCGGTGCCGGCATCGGCCACATTGACCTCAGCGGCGAGCCCGAGGCTCATCACCTTGTCTTTGAGGTCGACGATGATGCGCTGGGCGGTCTTCAGTCCGATGCCCTTGACTCCCTTGAGCAACCGCTCGTTGCCGCCGGCGATGGCGTTGCCAAGGTCGGCTGGTGAGGCGGCGGAGAGTATCATGCGGGCGGTGTTGGCACCTACGCCCGATACGGTGATGAGCAGGCGGTAGAGGGCGCGTTCCTGTTTGCTGGCAAATCCGTACAGAGTATAGGAGTCGTCGCGTCCGCCCGTCACAAGTGCCTCGTGCACATAGAGTTTTGTCTCGTGCTTGCCTTGTATGGCAGTGTAGGTGTTGAGCGATATGTTGAGGGAGTATCCCACGCCGTAGGCTTCTACTACGGCTTCGGCGGGGGTCAGTTCGGTGAGTTCACCTTTGATATAGTCAATCATGTGTGTCAGTTGTTCTTTGTCTGTGGGTGTAGTGCAGGGCCATAAAGGGTGCACAGGGTTATAACGTTTTTCTGTATATATTATTGTGCGTAGATGGTGTTTTCTGTATTTTGTGGGGTCTGTCGGGGGCAGTCACCGCTTTTTTGCGTAACTTTGTCGTTGGTAACGCCATACATTTTAGTACATTTCTATACAGCATCATGATGAATGAAGAAGCAAGGCTCGCATGGAACATCATCGAGACCACCAATTCCCATCTCTTTCTCACCGGACGGGCCGGAACGGGAAAAACTACCTTTCTGCGGCAACTCCGGCGCGAGTCGCCCAAACGAATGGTGGTCGTGGCTCCGACGGGCATTGCCGCCATCAATGCTGAGGGAGTGACGATACACTCCTTTTTCCAGTTGCCGTTTGCACCCTTTGTGCCCGATGCCACCTATGCATCGCAGGAAGGCAAATACCGTTTCAGCAAGCAGAAAATAAGGCTGATACGCAGTCTGGACTTGCTTGTCATCGATGAGATCAGTATGGTGCGGGCCGATCTGCTCGATGCTGTCGACAGCGTGTTGCGCCGTTACCGTCGCGACAGTCGTCCGTTCGGCGGTGTGCAACTGGTGATGATTGGTGACCTCGGCCAGTTGGCTCCCGTTGCCAAGGAAGAGGAGTGGACGCTCTTGGGACGGTACTACGACACCCCCTACTTCTTCAGCAGTCTTGCCCTGCGCCGCACACACTATGCGGTGGTGGAACTGCAACAGGTATACCGGCAGAGCGATCCCCGCTTCGTAGACCTGCTCAACCGCGTGCGGGACAATACCGCCGACGGCGCAGTGCTGGCTACGCTCAATGCCCGTTGCCGTCCCGATTTTTCCCCGGCGGCTGATGAGGGCTACATCCGCCTCACCACGCACAATGCCCAGGCCCAGGCTATCAATGACCGTGAACTGGCGGCACTGCCGGGCGAGGCTTTTTCCTATCAGGCCGAGATAGAAGGCAAGTATCCCGACATGCTGTTCCCGACAGATGAGGTGCTGACCCTGAAGAAGGGGGCGCAGGTGATGTTTGTCAAGAATGACTCCTCTTCAGACAAGAGATACTACAATGGAATGATCGGTCATGTGTCGGCTATCGGCCGCAACGGTTTTTCCGTGCGTCCCGATGATGGCGGCAACGAGATTGATGTCGACCGCGAGGAGTGGGAGAACAGCCGCTATGTACTCAATGAGAAGACCAAGGAAATCACTGAGGAGGTGGACGGCGTCTTCCGGCAATATCCGGTGAAGACCGCCTGGGCCATCACCATACACAAAAGTCAGGGCCTCACGTTCGACCGTGCCATCATCGATGCCCATTCTGCTTTCGCCCACGGGCAGACCTATGTGGCCTTGAGCCGCTGCCGGTCGTTGGAGGGTCTGGTGCTCAGTTCGCCGCTGCCGCGAAATGCCATCATCCATGACCGCGCTATCGACGACTATTCCTCCTCGTCGCGTCAACTGACACCCGATGCCGGTATGCTCGGAACGATGCAGCGGGAGTATTTCCGTGCGCTGGTCGACGAACTGTTTGACTTCTCCCCGCTGCTCACGTCGCTCTATACGCTCATGCGACTGCTGAACGAACATCTTGGACGTACCTACCCGAAACTTACCTCGGAGTACAAGGCCCGCCATGCCCTCGCAACGGAAAAGATAGGCAGCGTGGCCACACGTTTCCAGTCTCAACGTGCGCAGATGATTGCCGCATCGGCCGATTATGCCTCGGATGCCGCACTGCAGGAACGTATACACAAGGGTGCCGCTTACTTTTTGACACAGGTGGAGGAAATATTTTCGCTCGTCAAAAAGTCGAAGGTGGAGATTGCCAACAAAGAAGTGAAGCGACGCTTCGATGAGGCTTTGTCGACGCTTGAAGAAAAGGCAAGCGTGAGCCGCCGCCTGCTCCGCTTCTTCTCAGACCATACCTTCTCGGTGGATGCCTATCTCCATGAACGGGCAATGGCTGTGCTTGGCGATGACGAAAAAACCGCCAGGAGCCGGCGGAAGACCGACACACCTTCCGCTTCCGCTTCTGCTTCTGCTCCGGCTGCAAATACAGAACAGAAGATACTCCATCAAGCAACTCTTGACGCCCTTTCTGTTTGGCGCAAGAAGTTAGCTGCCGAACGCGGTATCCCGTCCTATTGTGTTGTTCCGCAACGTACGCTTGTGGCCGTTGCCAATCTCCGTCCGCGCTCGTTGGCCGAACTGTCGCGCATACCCGGTCTTGGGGCCGCGAGGATAGAAAAGTATGGCGGGGAAATGTTGGGAATAATTGCAACGGTGAAGGAAAAATAAATAAAAATAAAGGTGGATTCTAAAAAATCCACCTTTGTTTTTTTGTATGTACGTTTCTCAGATCTTTTCAAAAGCCTGGTCGAGGTCATCGATGATGTCGTCAATATGCTCTGTACCGATGCTCAGACGGATGGTCGAAGGCGTGATGTGCTGCTGGGCAAGTTCTTCGGGCGTCATCTGTGAGTGGGTCGTGGTGTAGGGATGTATCACGAGACTCTTCACGTCGGCTACGTTGGCCAGAAGTGAGAATATCTTGAGGTGGTCGATGAACTCCCATGCCTCTTTCTCTCCGCCTTTTATTTCGAAAGTGAAGATGCTGCCGCCGCCGTTGGGGAAGTAACGCTGGTAGAGCGCATGGTCGGGATGGTCGGGCAGGGAAGGATGGTTGACCTTGGCCACCTTGGGATGGTGGGCGAGATAGTCGACCACACGGAGCGCATTGTATACATGGCGTTCTACGCGGAGCGACAAAGTCTCAAGTCCCTGCAGGAGTATCCATGCGTTGAAGGGCGAGATGGTGGCACCCGTGTCACGCAGAATGACGGCACGTATTCTCGTCACGAAAGCGGCCTTGCCGGCCACATCGGCGAAGATGGCGCCGTGATAACTGGGGTCGGGCTTGCCCAGGGAAGGAAACTTGTCGGCGTTGGCCTTCCAGTCGAATGATCCACCGTCTACAATCACACCGCCGAGGCTGCTGCCGTGACCGCCGATAAACTTGGTGGCGGAGTGTACCACAACATCGGCGCCGTGCTCCAACGGGCGGATGAGGTAGGGCGTGCCGAAGGTGTTGTCGACAATGAAGGGCAGGTTGTGGCGATGGGCTACGGCGGCCACTCCTTCGAGGTCGGTCACATCAGAGTTGGGGTTGCCGAAGGTTTCGGCATAGATGACCTTGGTGTTGGGCTGGATGGCGGCCTCGAGTGCTTCAAGGTCGTTTACGCAGACGATGGTATTGCTGATGCCCTGTGTGGCGAGGGTGTGAGTGATGAGGTTGAACGAACCGCCGTACATGTTGTCGGCCGCTACGATATGGTCGCCGGCGGCGAGGATATTTTGCAAGGCGTAGGTCACGGCTGCTGCGCCGGAGGCTACGGCCAGTCCGGCAGTGCCGCCTTCGAGGGCGGCCACGCGGTCTTCGAATACACCCTGTGTGGAGTTGGTCAGACGTCCGTAGATGTTGCCGGCGTCGCGCAGGCCGAAGCGGTCGGCGGCGTGTTGCGAGTTGCGGAATACGTATGATGTGGTCTGGTAGATGGGCACGGCACGGGCATCGGTGGCGGGGTCGGCCTGCTCCTGTCCTACGTGCAGTTGGAGTGTCTCAAAATGCAGTTTCTTTTCACTCATAGTAATTTTTTCCTTTATTGTAAAAATGTGTGTTTTTGTCACCCGTTTCGGGTGTATGGCGATGCAAAGATACAGAGTTTTTCTGATATGGCGGGTTCTATAAATTGCCTTTGATGGATTTTTGGATTTTAGCCGAGCAGATTTCACTTTCTTTCTGAAGGAGCATAGCGGGCTATGCGACTGAGGAAGAAAGGGAAAGGTGCCGGATAAAAACAAAAAGCCACAAAGAGCAACCTGTCTAAATATAAATTTAAAAATGCGTGGAATTTATAGAACACGCCATATGTGATACAATTCGTTGCGACAATCTATCCCACGGTCCTTGTGACCTTGTCTCGTCGCAAGTATGAAAAAAACTGAAAAATCTGTGCTTTTCGGTGTCGGCGCGGTACAATGTTGGGGTTTATTTGGTATCTTCGCCTATATCTAATATGTCAACATCGCTTATGCAAAAATACGCAGACTACATCCGTCAGATAGAAATAGACTCGCTGTGGAGCGGCCGCCACCATATCGTGTGGAATCTCGACCGCCAGGTGAACATCCTCAGCGGTATCAACGGCGTGGGCAAGAGCACCATCCTCAACAAGGTGGTCAAGGGTCTGAACGCCGGAGGGGAGTTTCCCAGCCATACCCTCAAGGGCGTGCATCTGAAGGTGGAGCCCGAAGATGCCAAGTGGATACGGTTTGACGTGATACGCTCGTTCGACCGTCCGCTGATTCATGCCGATACCGTCAATACGCTCAACAGTTCGCTGGCCAACCTCGCTACCGAGCTCGACGTGCAACTCTTCCAGCTGCAGCGCAAATACCTCGACTACCAGGTGAATATCGGCAACCGCATCATAGAGGTACTGCAGAGCGGAGCACCCGATGCCGCCGAGCGTGCGCAGGCCCTCTCGGCACCCAAGAAGCGTTTTCAGGATCTCATCGACGACCTGTTCCGCGATACCGGGAAACGCATCATCCGCACCGAAAACGAGATACGCTTTGCGCAGATCGGCGAGACGCTCCAGCCCTATCAGTTGTCGAGCGGAGAGAAACAGATGCTGGCCATACTGCTGACAGTGCTCGTGGAGGACAACCGCAACTACGTGCTCTTCATGGACGAGCCCGAAGTGAGCCTGCACGTAGACTGGCAGCAGCGGCTCATCGACCTTATCCTCGACCTCAACCCCAACGTGCAGATCATCCTCACCACCCACAGTCCGGCCGTCATCATGAACGGGTGGGCAGACCGTGTGACCGAGGTGAGCGACATCTCCGACCAAAACGAAAGCCTATGAGCCACCGACTGCGCGACAATATCTCGTCTGACTATGTGGCCGCGGCCAACCGGCTCAACTCCCGGCGTGCGCGCCGCCGCATCGTGGCCTATGTGGAGAGTTACGACGATGTGTTCTTCTGGCGGTCGATACTGACGCGCTTTGAGGACAGTACGCGCTACTTCGAAGTGATGCTGCCCTCCCGTCTCGAACATCTGGAGCGGGGCAAGAAGGCTGCTGTCATGAGCCTTGTGGCCGCACGGGTAGGCAGCGACATGATCGCCTGTGTCGATGCCGACTACGACTGGCTTATGCAGCGGCATACCGGGTCGTCAAAATCTATACTCGACAATCCGTATGTCTTCCACTCCTACGCCTACGCCATCGAGAATATGCAGTGCTATGCTCCGTCGCTGCACGACGTGTGTGTGGCCGTGACACTCAATGATCATCTGTCGTTTGACTTTGTCGGATATTTCAGCGAATTTTCCAAGGCTATCTTTCCGCTTTTCGTCTGGAATATCTGGTTTTACCGTACGGGTGAATACAGTCATTTCACGCTCACCGACTTCTTGCGCGTCATCGACATCGGCTCCTTCTCCGTGTCTGGTGCGATGGATGGTGTGGCCCATGTGCGTCGCAAGGCCGAACGTCGTGAGGCGCAGTTGCGCCGCCAATACCCTGAAGCCCGGGAAGGTGTGGACGCGCTCCGCGACGAACTCCTGCGTTTGGGTGTCAAACCCGAAACCACCTACCTCTATATACAGGGCCACCATCTGTTCGACAAGGTGGTCGTGCCGATGCTCCGGAAAATTTGCTCTACGCTCGTGCGGGAGCGGGAGACCGAGATTGGCCAGCAGAGCAAGCACGACACTCAGCGGCGCAACGAACTGTCGTGCTATTCATCGAGCGTGGCCGATGTGACGTTCATGCTCAAGAAGAATGTGGGCTACATCATGTCCGAACCTTATCAGCGTATCGTGGCTGATGTGGGGAGGTATCTCGGCGTGGAGAGCGAACCGCAAGAAGCATAAGAATAAGACCCATACGGAAAAGAGGTGCAGAACGAGCAATGGCTCAAATTCTGCACCTCTTTTCCGTATGGTGACTTTTTGCTGTCTCCTATCTTGTGGGAAATTCTCTCGGCCTTACTTTAAAAACCATAGATTTCCTTGAGTTTCTCACCCAATTTCTCGCCGCGCAGGTCGTAGCCTACAATCTTGCCCGACGGGTCGACGAGCACACTTGCGGGGATGGAGGAGATGCCGTAGGGAGCGGCTGCGGCACAACGCCAACCCTGAAGGTCGGACATGTGTACCCAGTTGATGCCCAGTTTCTCGACGGCGTTCTTCCATGCATCGGCCTTGCTGTCGAAGGAAACACCTACAACATTGAATCCCTTGGCATGGTACTTCTCGTAGTTCTCCTTCACGTTGGGCATCTCTGCACGGCAGGGGCCGCACCATGAAGCCCAGAAGTCTACGAGTACCCAGTTGCCCTTGCCGCAGTATTCGCTCAGTTTGTGCTGCTGACCGTCGAGGCCGGGCATGGTGAGGTCGACAAACGGTTGGCCGACCAAGGCAATCTTCTTTTCCATGGTGGCGAGATAATGCTTGGCACCGGCAGCGTAGGGATGGTTCATGTAGACGTTCTTGGAAGAAAGAAGGTCGAGAAGTTGCTGGCCTTCATACTCATACATCACGTCGGAGATGTAGACAACGGGGATGAGGTTGTCGCGGTTCTCCTCTACGGCCTTCTTGCAGAGCTCGGTCATACGCTCATTGAGCGGGCCTGTTTCCTGCATCACCTCCATTGCGATGGCTTTCAGTTCGGTTTCGCTCTTGCCGGCGGCTTGGGCTGCGTAGTATTTGCCGAAGGCGGTCTGGATGGAGTCGGATACCTTGTTGATCTCTCTGTCGTAGCCGTTGAGTTTCTCGTTGAGGGCCGATCCCTTGACGGTGCCGTCTGTCAGGTTGACGGTGAGGGGTGTGCCGTCGTTGAAGAAGACCGTGAAGGTCTTCGCTCCTTTGGGTGCGATACCGAGAACGGCATCCTTGTCCTTGCTACCCGAGAAGGAGAATGTACCGTTGGCCACTGTTGCGCTGTCGACAGGAGCGTATTGCTGGATGGGATCGACGATGTATACGGTCTTCACGTCGGCAGGGCAAGTGCCCTTGATAGAGTAGGCTGTGGTCTGGGCCTGGGCCGCCAATACCGTCATCGTGACGGCGGCAGCTGCAAACAATCTTTTCATTTTGTATCTTTTTTGGTTTCTTTCTGTGTATTCCGTGCGGCGGCAAAATTACACAATCTTGCCGAAATGGGGGCGGATGTGGTCTTAAAAGAACTGAAAAACGGTCTTGTATCGGCATAAATGCAGGGGCGAAATCCCATGGTCAATGATTTTTTTCGTAATTTTGCAGAAATTTTCGTCGCATCGCGACGGCAGAGTGCTTGGTAAACCTCTTAAAAAACAAGACAGTGAACAACAGTAAAAGACAGAATGTGAGTGTGCTGTTCATGCTTTTCAGCATCCTCTTTTGCGTTTGTCTGATTACGGCAAACGTGCTCGAAACAAAGCAAATCAGTCTCGGACCGCTCAATATCACCGGTGGACTGATCGTATTTCCAATCTCCTACATCATCAACGACTGCGTGTGCGAAGTGTGGGGTTACCGCAAGGCCCGTCTGCTGATATGGGTGGGTTTTGCGATGAACTTCCTCTTTGTGGCTTTCGGCGCATTGGCCGATGCCCTGCCCGCTGCCCCCTATTGGCACAACGGTGAGGGTTTTCATGCCGTGTTCGGCCTTGCCCCGCGCATAGCGTTGGCCTCGTTTGTGGCGTTTATTGTCGGTTCGTTTGTCAATGCGTATGTGATGAGCCGTATGAAGGTGTCGTCAGGCGGACGCAACTTTTCCCTGCGTGCCATACTCAGTACGGTGTATGGTGAACTGGCCGACTCTGTCATCTTCTTTCCCCTGGCTTTGGGCGGCGTGGTGCCGACAGGCGAACTGCCTAAGTTCGTCATCTCTCAGGTAGCACTCAAGACACTGTATGAGGTGATTGTGCTGCCCGTCACCATCCGTGTCGTGCGCGCTGCCAAGCGACATGAGGGCGAGGATGTGTACGACACGGGCATCAACTACAGTATTTGGAAAATATTCAGTCTCGGAGAATGATACTCCAACCGTGCATGCTCGCCTCGTGAGTATGCGCAGACCACATGATACATCAATATGAGCAATACAGAAAACAGACGGGACGAGGGCCTGCAGGCTCTCGGTGCCAAGACGCGCTACCGTGACGACTATGCTCCGGAAGTGCTTGAAACATTTGTCAACAAACATCAGGGCAACGACTACTGGGTGCGGTTCAACTGCCCCGAATTCACGTCTCTCTGTCCCATTACGGGGCAGCCGGATTTCGCGGAGATACGCATCTCCTATGTCCCCGACGTGCGAATGGTGGAAAGCAAGAGTCTGAAACTCTATCTTTTCAGTTTCCGCAACCACGGTGACTTCCATGAAGACTGTGTCAACATCATCATGAAAGACCTCATCCGGTTGATGGATCCCAAATATATTGAGGTGACAGGTCTCTTCACTCCCCGTGGCGGCATCAGTATCTATCCCTTTGCCAACTATGGCCGGCCGGGAACCAAATACGAGCAGATGGCCGAAAGCCGCTTTGCGGCGCACGATATGGGCCGCTGATTATTTTCTATGAAGACCGAATGTATGCACGAAGTCAAGATATACTAAAAAACGGACGTGCAGAACAACAAATCGGAATTTTTTGGCTAATTTTGCAAGTCGATAAAGTACAGCATACAGAAAATACAAAATAGAGATGAAAAAGAAAATCCAGTTCAGTCTCGTCTATCGTGACATGTGGCAGTCTTCCGGCAAGTTCCAGCCACGCAAAGATCAGTTGGAACGTATCGCTCCGGTAATCATCGATATGGGCTGTTTCGCCCGTGTGGAGACCAACGGCGGCGCTTTCGAGCAGGTCAATCTTTTGGCCGGCGAGAACCCCAACGATGCCGTTCGCGCCTTCTGCAAACCGTTCAATGAGGTGGGCATCAAGACCCACATGCTCGACCGCGGTCTCAACGCCCTCCGTATGTATCCCGTACCCGACGATGTGCGCGCCTTGATGTACAAGGTGAAGGCCAAGCAGGGTACCAATATCACCCGTATCTTCGACGGACTCAATGATGTCCGCAATATCATACCTTCCATCCGTTGGGCCAAGGAAGGCGGCATGACTCCCCAGTGCGCCCTTTGTATCACCAACTCTCCCGTACACACACTGGAGTACTATATGGGCATCGCCGACCAGCTCATCGCTGCCGGTGCTGAGGAAATCTGTCTCAAGGACATGGCCGGAGTAGGCCAGCCCGCCTTCCTCGGAAAACTCACCAAGATGATCAAGGAAAAGTATCCCGAGGTGATCATACAGTACCACGGCCATTCCGGTCCCGGTCTGTCTATGGCCAGCATCCTTGAGGTCTGCAACAATGGTGCCGACATCATCGATACCGCCATCGAGCCGCTCTCTTGGGGTAAGGTGCATCCGGACATTATCTCCGTACAGAGCATGCTCCGCAACGAGGGATTCGATGTGCCCGACATCAACATGAGTGCCTATATGCAGGCCCGTGCCCTCACCCAGGAATTTATCGACGACTGGTTGGGCTACTTCATCAATCCGCAGAACAAGATCATGAGTTCCCTGCTTCTCGGCTGCGGTCTGCCCGGCGGTATGATGGGTTCCATGATGGCCGACCTCGGTGGCATGCGCAGCACCATCAACAATGTGCGCAAGAAGAAAGGCGATGCCGAACTGTCGATGGACGACCTGCTCATCAAACTCTTCGACGAGGTGGAATATGTGTGGCCGCGTGTAGGTTATCCTCCATTGGTGACCCCGTTCTCGCAGTATGTGAAGAATATCGCCTTGATGAACCTCCTCACCATCGAGCAGGGCAAGGGCCGTTTCGTCATGATGGACGACTCTATGTGGGGCATGATTCTCGGCAAGTCGGGCAAGATACCCGGCACCATCGCTCCCGAACTGGTGGAGCTGGCACAGAAGCAAGGCCGCGAGTTCACCGATGTTGATGCCCATACGCTTCTCACCGACGCGCTCGACAGTTTCCGCAAGGAGATGGACGAGAACGGTTGGGAGTACGGACAGGACGACGAGGAACTCTTCGAGCTGGCCATGCATCCCGAGCAGTACCGCAACTACAAGAGCGGACAGGCCAAAAAGAATTTCCTGGCCGACCTGCAGAAAGCCAAGGATGCCAAACTCGGTACGACGCTCACTCCCGAGCAGCTGGCCGAGTTCAAGCACGCCAAGGCCGATGCCGTTGTTGCTCCGGTCAAAGGACAGGTGTTCTGGGAGTTCAGCGGCGAAGGCGAATGTGCGCCTGCCGTCGAGCCTTTTATCGGCAAGGAATACAAGGAAGGCGACATCTTCTGCTACATCATGGCTCCCTGGGGCGAGTTTGTGGCTGTTCCGGCCGACCTTGGTGGCAAACTCGTTGAGATCGGTGCCAAGCAGGGCTCAAAGGTTCAGAAGGGCCAAACCCTTGCATGGATCGAACGTGAACACTAATAATCTGTAATAACAATATAGCGGGACGGCGGACTTGATGAAAAGACCGCGTCCCGCTTTTTTCATTTGGGGAAACCACGGCCCGTATTTATGGATGAGGTATCCGTGGCTTTTTTATGCGTGGAGTAAATGGAACACGCCTAATGTCAATCAGAAATGCACTATGGAATACGTAGACTATCAGTCCATTATCGACAAATATTATCCCGAGGACAATGCCCTTCGGCGGCTTTTCCTTCGCCACAGCCGTGATGTGGCCGACCGGGCGTTGGCCATCTGTGACCGCCATCCCGAACTGTCGCTCGACCGCCGATTTGTAGAGGAGGGCGCCATGCTCCATGATCTCGGCATCTTCAAGACCGATGCGCCGGGCATCCATTGCTGCGGTACCGACCCCTACATCCTTCATGGCTATGACGGCGGACTGCTGCTCCGTGCAGAAGGTCTTCCCCGTCACGCCCGGGTCTGTGAGCGCCATACTGGAGCCGGTATCACCCTCCGGCAGATAGAGGAACAGCACTTGCCGCTTCCGCACCAGGACTTTTTGCCCGAGACCCTCGAAGAGCAGGTCATCTGCTATGCCGACAAATTCTATTCGAAATCACATCCCGAGCGCGTCAAGACTATCGAAGAGGCTGAGCGCAGTGTCGCCAAACACGGTGCGGACGGCCTGGAGCGTTTCTGCGAGTGGGAACGGATGTTTGAGTGATTCAGGAAACCCTAAATCGAAATGTGTAGAGGCGCGGTCTTCTTTGTTGCTTCTTTATTATACAAAACATCTTGTTCTTTTTCTGAATAGTGTTCGGATGTCACTAAAATTGGCTTGTTTTTGAAAAAAAACGTCCAATCGATGATTTTATTTGTAAATTTGCAATGGTTTTCGGGATGTCCGCTTTCCAATGCAGCACTAAGGCGGTAGCACCCCGGTAATCAGAAGCCCGGTGATAAATCCATTTTTTTGTCATTCGGGTGAATAGTGTTGAAAAGTTTGAGTGCTGCAGAACACAGGTTAAAAATACAATCATGATGAAACAACTGTTCATTTCCGTCTTAATGGCTACGGCATGCACACTTGGAGTTTCTGCACAAAGTATTGAGGTGACCGACACGCTGGGAGTTTCCTACAAGTTTCCCGCCGACAAGGTAGAGAGCATCACCTTTGCGCAGACGACCGATCCATCGGTGCAGGTCTTCAGTTCTGTGGAAGCGCGCGCCTATTCGTCAGGTGCGGTGGAAGCCACGTTCTCCAATCCCGAAATTTCAAAGACAGTGACGCTTTGGATTGTTGGCCCTTCTATGGGGAAATACCTTCACGAGGGCGTTTACACCGTTTCGAGCGAGTCGGGCGAGATGATTATCGATGCCGACAAATATTACTCCTTTGTGACGGAGAACGGCACCAACACGACATTGGAGTCGGGAACGATGACCGTGTCTGTTTCCGGCAAGACCTACACCATCTCCTTCGACCTCATGCTCAGCGACGGCAGCGAGTTCAAGGGACTGTACCAAGGCGCGATGCCGGGCCTTGTAGGAAAGAATGTCACGCTCAACACTTGTGTGACCCCCAAGGTGACGACAACCGATATCAACGGCTATGTGCCGGGAGAATATTACTTCAATATGAACGATGCGTCGTACACCTATGAGATGGCGATAGACTTCTACGCCGATGCCAACACGGCAAAGTTGCCCGCAGGTACATATACATTCTCCGACGACAAGACACCGGGTACGTTCAACACGCGCAGTTATCTCTCGCTCTACAGTCCAAGTGTAGACTACAAATTTGCCGCAGGCAGCACGGTGACAGTGGCTTACGAGGACAGCAAGATCATACTGACCCTCAACCTCATCACCGAAGATGGCAGAGCCATCGATATGGAGTATAGCGGCGAGATCACTTTCCCCGAGGTGGTGGTACAGAAGGAGACTGTCGCGCTTGCCACATCCTCCACTCCCAAGGTGATTGACAACAACGGCCGTGTGGACGGCGAGTTCTATACCAAGTTCAACGATGCATCATGGAACTACGAGATGGCGATTGATTTCTTTGCCAATTCCACCGAGACAAAACTTCCTGCCGGTACATACACCTATTCAGCCGACAATGCTCCCGGTACGTTCGGAAGCAAGAGTTACATAGACATGTGGACACCCTACCTCGGGAGCAGTTGCCGTTTTGCCGAGGGCAGTACGGTGACAGTGTCCTACGATGGCGACAACGTAGTAATGGACTTCAATCTCCTGCTCGTTGACAAGGACTATATCCTCACGATGAAATATGAGGGAAGCATCACTTATGAATTCTAAACGTACGAATATGAAAAAGTATATAGTATCACTTCTTGCTGTCTTCGCTTTCTTCCTGACAGCATCGGCACAGCATATCGACAAACTCTACACGATGCACGTGACGACTGTGGACGGATCCACGGTAGACTTTGAGTTCGCCGACGAACCCGTCATGACTTTCGACGGTGCGGATATGACCATCAGTTCTGCGGCTTCCGCAGACACGAAATTCCAGATGGACAACGTCGTAAGCGTCACTTTCAGCGGTATGGTTTCCGGCATCACCACCGTGAAAAATGGCGGATCGGGCATACATGTGTCGGTTTCCGACGGAAAGATCACCGTCAGCGGCATGGCTGCCAATGCCAAAGTGTCGGTCTATGACGTGGGCGGCGCACTTGTGGCCAACGCCAATGCCGATGCCGGCGGCCAGGCCGTTGTCGATATCAGTAACTTAGGAAAGGGAGTGTTTGTGGTGAGCACTCCGGCAAACGCTTTCAAATTTACAAAATAAATTCAGACGCTATATGAAACGATTTATATCCACAGCGTGCGCGGTGGTAGCCGCCGCATCGTTGTTTGCACAGAGTTATCAGGTGGTCGTGACAACAACCGACGGTGAACGCAAGGTATTCTCTACCGATGGCGTGTCGAGCGTCAAGTTCAAGAATGCACCCGAATACAAAGCGGCAAACACTTTCATTGAGGGCGTGTACAGTCCGCTTACCGACAATGCCCTCTATACCTTCACCATTGCGACTGAGGAAGCCGACGAGTCCGGACAGCCCTCCGCAATAGGCGGACTCCAACTTTCCCTCGCCATGTACGCTCCGCTCAGTGCGGAGGCGCAGAACGCCATCCTGCCGGAAGGGTACTACAGAGTGGGCAGCGCTACGACAAACTATAACATCAACGCCGCAAACTCTGCCATGTGGACGAGAGTAGCCGACGGGGATGACGGTGTAGGTGTGAGCATGGTCGTGGGCGGAACGGTAGACGTGCGTCATGACGGCGACAACTACGATGTGCGTGCTGAAATGGACTTGCTCGACGGCTCGCATGTAGACCTCTCCTACTACGGCGCGATGAAGTTTAGCGTGGGTGCTTCCGGCACTACCGAGTTCGACACCGACCAGAATGTGCAGTTCACCGAGGGACAGGGCAGAGTATGGGCCAACTGGTTCAACCCCTTCTGCGACGACGCTTCCCTGCAGTTCTTTACCGGAAAATTCTCCAGCACGGGTGCGCAGACCGAGGGCTATTACCTCTACCTGCCGGTGTATATGAACAAGGATGAGAGCCGCACGTCGTTGTGGTCGCCCGTTGTCCCCGATGGAGTGTACAAGATAGATCCCCGCGACAGAATCACCGGACAGACCTATCTGCCCAACACCCTGTTGAAGGGCGCAATGATGGATCTTTTCGGTTCGCCGACGGCCTACGGGTCATACCTTACGTATCTTGAAGCCGACGGAAGAATTTCGATGGCCACCATCAGCGACGGAACGATGACGGTGTCGGGGAACGGAACAAAATTCGACTTCGATTTCACTTCAAGCAACAATCTGAAGATCACCGGTTCCTACTCCAAAAAACCGAATATCGTGAACATGATCGACAACAGCAGCAAGCCGGAATTTCCCGACGGACTGACTGGTGACTACGAGATCTGCAAGTTTCCGAGTGACGGCGTCGTGATCGACTACAATATGGGCGACTATATCGTGAGCGGTCTCAACACGCATATCCTTATGTTTACCGACCCTGAGCAGACAGAGGGCGACTATCTCGAGATAGATGTGTTCTCTGATTCTGATCAAGTGAAAGACGGCGTCTATGCCATTGATAACGCTCTTACAGATATGTCGGGTATAAAGGGCACGGTGAGTTACCAGGGTGCGATGACCTATTCGTGGTACGGCGACCTCGACTCTACCGACGACGAGGGCTACCAGGACATTCTCGCCCCGGTGAATGGCGGTACGATGACAGTGTCTACCCTCGACGACGGCCAGCGCAAGTTCGACTTCGACCTGGTCGACCTCAACGGCAACAAGATTACGGGTAGCATCACGCGTAATGTACATTACGCTTCGGAGACAGATACCAATGAGGCGAAAGTGGAGCGCGCCCGCATGCGCGTAGGAAAGCGAATACAGCGTAGTTGGAACAGAACCACCACAGAGATTCCCGCCCGTATTTTGATGCGGACCAAATAATTGCGGGTTTGGCATATTACATGATATTGGTGTCCGGTAATTTCACCGGGCACCAATATTTTTTTGCTGGTGTCCAAACAATAAGCACATTCCTCTCATTTTTTCTTTTCCCCCAGTCTGCCGAGCATGACGGTGTTGCGGCCGTTGTGGGCGTTGATGGTATCGATGGCGGCGGAGAGGCGCTTGAGTTTGGCGTGGCGCTCGGCATCGAAATCGAGGAAATTGGTCTGTATGCTCGATGCGTCGCACAGGTCGGACACGATGACACCGCCGCGCTTGTACAGGAATCCCGGGCGGAAGCACTGGTGCAGACTTTCTACGGCCGCTCTGACGATGCCCTGTGTGCTGTCGTCGGGCGTGAGCAGGGTGGTGGTGTGCGATCCGTAGTATTGGGGCAGGTCGGTGCGGAAGCGGTTGGTGCAGATGACGGTGGTGACCGTGGCGCATACGCTATGTTGTTGGCGCAGGCGTTCGGCGCACTGTACGGCGTAGCCGGTGATGGCCGTGCGCAGCACTTCCTCGTCGTCGGTCATCTCGGCAAAGGTCCGGGTGGTGCTGAGGCTTTTCTTCACGTCGTGCTGTTCGGTGGGGATGCAGTCAGTGCCTTGCAGTTCGAGCCATGTGCGCTCACCACCGACATGAAATTCCTTGCGCACCCACGACCGTGGCTTTTCTACAAACTGCTCGGCTGTGCGTATACCGCAGTACAGGAGTTGCGCCCCCATGCGGCGTCCGATGCCCCACACCTCGTCGATGGGAAAGAGGGCGAGCGCCTTCTGCCGCTTCTCGTCCGTGTCGATGAGACAACACTTGTTGTAGCCCGCATAGTCCTTGGCAAACCGGTCGGCGCATTTGGCAAGGGTCTTGGTCGGTGCGATGCCGATGCTGACGGGCATGCCCGTGTCGCGCAGTATCTCTTGCGACAACTGCTCGCCCCACGTTTTCAGGTCGATGCGGTCCATACCGTCGAGTCGGCAAAAGGCCTCGTCGATGGAGTAGCGGTAGAAGTCGGGTGAAGCCTTGCGGATGATGTCCATCACCCCGGCGGTCACTTCCTGGTAGAGGTCGTGGTGTCCGGACACCACCTTGATGGCATCCGGGGGAAACATCTCCCGCATCTTGAAGTACGGCATGCCCATCTTCACGCCCATGCGCTTGGCTTCCGGACTGCGTGCCACGACACATCCGTCGTTGTTGCTCAGTACAACGACGGGCACGCCGCGAAGTTCGGGATGTACCGTCCGCTCGCAGCTCACAAAGCAGTTGTCACAGTCGAATATGGCGTACATGAGCGTCTTTTTGTGTCGGATTTTGATAGTGTATTATTCCCCGTCTTTTCTTTCATCTGCCTTTCGCGTCAGCAGGTATGTCGTGGCAGACAGGGCTGTGCATACACAGAGTATGGTGGCGAAGAAGGCGGTGTAGCCCATCGATTCTTCCATCGTGCCGGAGATCATCAAGGCAAGGAGAACGGTCAGGAGTGCCGCTGATGTGTTTCGGGCTTCAGCGACCTCGTTTTTGTCTCCTTTGCCTTGCATACGCCGCAGGGTGAGCAACACCGTCAGACCTGCACCGTGACAGATTCCGATGCCGACCATGCATACGATGGTGGCCGTGAGTGATATCGGTGCGGCTATGCTCATCAGCAGGAAGAACAGACACTGAAGGGTGCAGGCACCCGTCAGCAGTTTTGTTCCTCCCCGTCGGCTGTGCCGCCTGAGGAAAAGGTCGGCTCCGATAGTTCCGGCCGCACTTGCTGCGGCTCCGGCAGTGCCTACGGCAAGGCCAAACTCCTGGGGAGACAGTCCTTGTCCGCCGTTGTGTACGGCATCGATGAGAAACAGCAGACCGATGCAGACGAACAGACTTTCGGCCGTCATGAGCAGGAAAGCGCAGATTCCGGCCATCCCATTGCCCGCCGTTCTTTCCGTCGGCAGATTCTCCGCGGGCCGTTGGGGGGTCTGAGGCAGGGCGAAGAGATGGTAGATGCAGCATGCTGCTGTTATGGTGGCGAGGAAATAGAAAACGTTGGCCCATGAGTAGGGTATGTTGCGGCGCATCACTTCGAGATTGCCTCCAATCATGGTGAGCACCCCCGCGCCAGTCATGAGTGCAATGGCGTGGAAGGCACGCCCGAACCGGAAGCGTGCGCCCGGCATATGCCCGGCGCTATTGCCGATGTAGTGGTTTTCGAGGGTGGCCGAGTGTAGGACGGCAGCGATGCTGCCCAGCGTGAGAAAGACGATGGCGCACGGCCTCCATACATTGCTTTGCAGCGTATATCCTGTGGCCCATAGCGAGGTGGCCCCGACAATTTGAGTCGCCATTGTCCATGCCTTGGGACTCGCCGGAATACGGCTGGTCAGCAGCCGGGCCCATGGGCGCAGTAGGAGTGGCAGACAGATGATGGCGATGTAGAAGGTGATGTCGGCATTGCCCAGTCCAAAGCGCCGGAGCGTCATGAGTGTCACCAGCAGGACTGCGGTGGGCAGACTGTCGGTGAAAACCAGCGACGGCATCCACTTCCAGGGTATCTCCTTTGTGGTGATGCCCTGACGTGTGGGGGTGGAGTGGATGTCGGACTGCTGTCTGGCCATTGTCGGTCTTGGATGAAATATGTGCTTGGTGTGGGGATTTTATTGCTTCTTCTTTCCGTACGACGGGTCTATCTTCACAAATGCGCAGACGAGTATCGTGCAGAGGCAGCAGATCATTGTCCATACAAAGAAGTGGCGGTAGCCTATCGTCTCCTGCAACCATCCTGCAGCCATGCCCGGCAGCATCATGCCCAGGGCCATAAATCCGGTGCAGATGGCGTAGTGTGAAGTCTTGTGCTCGCCTTCGGAGAAGTACATGAGGTAGAGCATGTAGGCGGTGAAGCCGAATCCGTAGCCGAACTGCTCGATGAAGACGCACACATTGACCGTCAGCAACGAGTGGTCTTGGAAGTAACTCAGGTAGACAAAGGTCAGACAGGTGAGCGACATGCTCCACGCCATCGGCCACAGCCAGCGTTTGAGTCCTCCCTTTGCGGCGACGATACCGCCGATGATGCCGCCGAGCGTCAGTCCGACAATACCCACGGTACCGTAGACGATGCCTACCTCGCCGGTGGTCAGTCCGAGTCCGCCCTTGTCGATGGGGTCAAGCAGGAAGGGATTGATCATTTTCACGAGTTGTGCCTCGGGCAGGCGGTAGAGCAGCATGAAGAGGATGGCCATGCCGGCCTGCGGCTTGGCGAAGAATGTGCGGAACGTGTCGAAGAAAGCCTTGGCGATATTTCCGGCCGTGACATCCTTGGCGGCGTGGTCGCTTGCCGGGCGCGGAAGGGCAAAACTGTGGTAGACGGCGCACAGCAGGAAGAATGCCGAGAGTACGCCGAAGACCACCATCCATGCCAACGGTATGTTGCCGGATGTTCCGGTAAATGTGGCTTGCGTGGCCGTCTTGAGTTTCGGGTCGATATGGAAGAGCAGGTAGGCCGTCTTGTTCCAGTTGTCGGCAGTGAATACAAACCGTGCCGGAAACTTGTTCTGCTCAAGACTGATGCTTTGGTCGCCGCTCTTCAGTGAGAAGTTGACAATGACCGTTTCTCCCTCAGCCGGTGGCGCACTGAGCCGTACGCCGGCCACGGCGATGTTGCCGACAACCTCTTCTGTCTTGCGTTCCTCCTCGCCGAAGGTCTGGTGTACCCATGCGGTGAAGCGTTCTCCCCAACCGTCGTGGCTGACAGTGGTGGCGGATGCGGCACTGCCCGATGCCTCCTGTGTGGCGGGTGAAAAACCATTGGCCTCGTTGAGGCGGCGTATGCTGTCGGTCAGTGTGGCGATGCGTTGTTTGGCATCGCTGATATATCCCTTGTCGACCTGTGTCCCGGCTTTGATGACCGGGGCGGTGAAGACAAACGTTCTTTCTGCGTGTTCGCCGGCATATTGCTCCTCGTCAAGTCCTGCCTGGGGGAATTCGGGCAGTGTGATGGTGTTGTGGTATCCGGGCGATGCCTCTACGGTGAGGTTGGCCGGCGGCAGTCCGGTTCCGGTCTCGATGAGTCCGGCGAGGATGACGAGCAGTCCTTGTCCGGCCACCATCGCGATGCGGTAGAATGTACTTCTGATGCCGACATAGAGCGACTGTTGGTGCTCGGTGAGGGCGTGCATGTAAAAACCGTCGGCGGCAATGTCGTGGGTGGCCGACGTGAAGCCCACAAGCCAGAACACGGCAAGTGTCAGCCGGAAGAAGGCCGAGGTCGGCAGCGTGAGGGCGATGGCAGCAAAGGCGATGGCGATGATGGCCTGCATGGTGATAGTCCACCAGCGTTTGGTCTTGGCCAGATCGACAAACGGGCTCCAGAACGGTTTGATCACCCACGGCAGGTAGAGCCAGCCCGTGTAGAGGGCGATATCGGTGTTGGATATGCCGAGCCGCTTGTACATGATGACCGAGATGGTCATCACGGCGATATAGGGCAGGCCTTCGGCGAAGTAGAGCGTCGGTATCCATGCCCAGGGATTTCTCTCTTTTGTATTTTGTGTCATAAAGGTGTCTTGTTAGGTATCGCGGGCGTTACAGGCCGGAAGCCTCTTCGCCGTAGATTTTCTTGATTTGTGCCCCGTGGTAGTAGTGCAGCAGTATCTTGTCGTAGGCGTAGCCCTGCTCGCCCATCACGGCGGCACCGATCTGACAGAGACCTACGCCGTGTCCCCATCCGGCTCCGGTGAGGCGGAAGTGGGCGGGGATGCCGTCGTGCAGACCGTCTTTGTCTACCACGAATGCGCTGCTGTACAGATGGCTCTCGCTCAGGGCGCGGCGTATCTCCAGTTCCTTGCCGATGGTGAAGGTGCGGCGGGTACCGACAATCTTCAGTTTGTAGATGCGGCCGCTCTTGCCGCGGGCCACGGGTATGAGGTCGATGATATCGCCGAAGTCCATCTTGGTCTTCTCGGCGATGAGCGCCGACAGTTGCTCTTGGGTGTAGTCTACCGTCCAGCGGTAGAAGTCGGCCGTCTCCTGGTCGTAGTCGTTGAGCACCTGTGAGAGCGTCCGGCGGTCGTTGGTGTTGCAGAAGGCGGCCGGGGCGGTGCGTATCCACTGTTCGGCGTTGGCTTCCACGGTGAGGTCGGGTAGGGGGGGAGCAGGAAGGGACGCGGCATGGTCGCGTGTGGCCAGAAGATAAGGCTTCTCTATGTTCTCCCAGCAGTATTGGAACTCCTCGGTGATACCGCCGCAGCACTTGCTGAAACGGGCATCGCAGATGTCGCCGTCGCTCATGAGTATCTCTCCGGCGGTAGCGCGTATGGCTTCGGCCACGTGCGGACTGGTCGTCTTGGTGATGCCTTGGTAGCGCTGGCAGTGGTCGTCGGCGCAGACATCGAATATGGTATGGTCTTCGCGGTCGTACCAGCGTATGAGTTCGTCGTCTTTCTTGATGAAGGAGAAGAAGCCCGTGCGGCCCTCGTCGCGCTTCATGCGCTGCTCGATCTGCGAGAGCAGCCAACTGCGTGAGATGACTGCGTGCGCCTTGAGCAGTTCGAGGCTTGAGGTGGCGCTCATCTCGCTGGAGATGACACTTTCCAGATAGCGTTCCACGGGCAGCACGTTGATGGCGCAGATGCTGTCGGCCTCGACCACAAGGCGGAGCGTACCGAGGAAGGTCTGGGTCTCCTTGCGCTCCCAGTGGAAGTTGACACCGATGGTCACATCCTTCAGTGAGAATGAGGCGTCGGCCGACCGCGGTGTGAAGGTCAGTTCGCGGTAGAGTTTGTTGTTCCACCGTATGGCACCCTCGGCAAACTCCACGGTCTGCTCGCCCGATATGCTCTCGCCCTTGGCCGTGTAAGCCTTGTTGAGCGCAAAGTCGATGCGCGCGCCGCTGACGATGCCCACCGATACGGTCGGTTCGCCGCCGTCGGCCTGCCGCAGCATTTCGGTGAGTGCTTCGGGGTACTGGCGCAGCTGCCGGACGACGGCCTGCATCTCCTCCGTGCTGATGCCGCACTCGCGGAGCAGGGCGTGGGTCTCCTCGGCGGTGAGGCTGTTGAAGTCCTCTTCGCGGGGCGTGATGACCAGTCCCGACATGTCGAGCGCGCCCGGACTGACCATTCTGCGTGTGTCGTCGGTGGCCGAATAGCAGTCGGGACGGTGTTTGCTGCGCGGTATGATGATGCAGACGTATTCGCCCGTCTCGCGCCATGCCACGATGTTCATCATCGGTTCGGTGTCGTCGGCGTGCAGCGGCAGGGCGGCGTAGAGTTTGTCGAAGAGTGACGCTCCGTCGGCGGCGCGGCGGCAGCGTATGGCAAAGATGGGGGTGAGGGCCTTGTCTGTGGCCGAGAGTGTAGCCCCGCTGTCGAGCGTGAGCACGGTCTCCATGTCATGGCTGATGCGTCCCCACTCTTTTTGCAGGGGCAGGATGCCGCTCGTGCCGGCCTGCAGATGGGCGTGGTCGGGGGCGGAAGCACCGCATTTCGGTCCGTTGTAGAAGACGGTCAGCGTGGGGTACAGTTCCAGCAGACGGTAAATCTCGGCATACTGGTTGTCGATGCGCTGTGGAGTATGCTTGCGTGCGGGGATGGTATAGTGCTCGGGGAGGATGGGGTAGGGGTTGACGAGCAGGTGGAAGGTAGAGTCGAGCGGTTTGACAATCTGCTCTTTCGGGCGGTTGGAGTCGCACAGGAAGCAGGGCCGCCCGGCCAAATCCTTCTTGGCAATCGATGCTCCGGTAGAGACGATACGGGCCGGATTGTACTGCAGACGCATGCCGAGACCGTCGTCCTGCAGGTCGCGGGTCTTGATGTCCTGCAGGTCGCGGTAGCGCTTGCGGGTATCGTCCCATATCTCCAGTTGGCGGAGGAAGAAGCGGTGGAGCGGACTGTCCGGCGTCTCCATGCCGCGGTGCTCGTGGAGCGTTTGGCGGGCGGAAATCTCCAGCGTGCGCAGACGGTCCTTGTAGAGATTGTTGGCATTGACACGCTCTATGCTCAGTGCAGCGTCGCTGTTGCCTCCCCAGCGGCGGCAGAGGTACAGTTCGTCGTAGATACGGCCTATGCGGTAGCGGCGGCTGAAGGCCAGGCCGAGCGCATAGTCCTCACCGTAACTGGTGTTGGGGAAGCGTATCTGTCGCACCAATGGGGTGAAGAAGGCGCGGGGCGCGCCCAGTCCGTTGATGCGGAGCGCATTGTTCGGGCCGTTCTTGTCGGTCCACTCGCGGTGGTCGATGAGGCCCGGCGGAAGTGTGTTGAGGTCGAAGTCGCACATGCGGTAACTGCCCACGATCATCGCTGCATTCTGTTTGTGGAACTCGTCGACGATGCGCTGCAGTGTGGCGGGCGAGGAGTAGAGGTCGTCGCTGTCGAGCTGCACGGCAAACCGTCCGCAGCGGGTGTCGGCGATGGCCGTGTTCCAGCATCCGCCGATGCCCAGGTCGGTGCGGGTGGGGGTGATGTGTATGAGTCGGCGGTCATGGGCGGCGATGTCGCGTAGGATGGCGGTGGTACCGTCGGTGGAGTGGTTGTCTACCACGATGACGTTGTAGGCGAAGTCCGTCTGCTGGCTGAGGGCCGACTGTACGGCATCGGCGATGGTACGCTCGCGGTTGTAGACGGGGATGATGACCGAGGCTTCATAGGCGAACTCCTGTTCGCCGAAGTCGGGCAACAGGCAGTGTGCGGTGTCTACCGTCGCGCCTATCTCGGTGAGGTGGTGTGTGACGGCCTTCTCCATCTCTATCTGCACGTCGCGGTTGCGCGGGTTGACATAGTCAAACTGTCGCTCGCCGCTGCGCCGGTTGTCGGTCTCGAGCGCAGTGTAGAGGTTTTCGTCGAGGTGGAAGATGGTGGCCTTGCGGCTGATGAAGAGCCGCAAGGCATAAAAACCGGCCCAAGTGTAGTTGGGCTCCTTGTGCGTTGCGGCATATTCGTGGAGCAGGGATGTGCGGAAGAGTACAATCGGTCCGAAGTCGAAATCGTCGCGCACGCTGCCCTTCTGATAGTCGATGGCGGGATGGCGTACGGCTTTTCCGTCGACGGTGTCGGTATGGTCGGTGTAGACCATGCCCGCGCCGCTGTCCTCGGCTACACGTATCAGTCGCTCGAGGGTGTAGAGGCCGAGGTGTACGGGGATGGCCTTTTGGCAGTAGAGCGTGTAGGGTGCATCGCTGTTGTCGGCCATGCTGAGCATGGCGGCGGTCGAAGCCGGATTGTCTACCGTCACGAGGCTGCAGTTGGCCGGGACCGTATAGCGTTGCGCAAAGGTGTCGGATACCAGTAGGTGGATGTGGCCTGCCGCCTTGCATTGGCGCAGGTCGTGTAGGGTGGACGCTATCTCTTCCGGATCATTGCACGGAAGAAAGCAGTCTATCTTTGTTTTTGTCATGTCGATACGTTGTTTTTCGTAGTAGTGGCGTGCGGTGGTGCGTACACCTTTGGTGCGGGAAACGCGCCTTATGCAAAGGTAACGCAATTTGGGCGAATGGCAAAATTTTTTTCCTTCCGTGATTGTCCGTACAGCCCCGAAACGCATTTCTTTCGGACGGTTGTCCGTCGGTGTTGCAATCGCGCCTCCTGCGCCAAGGAAAGCGCAAAATCCATCGGGGCGGTCGAATTGTATGCCCTATTGTGCCCGATCTATCTCTCAGCCTATGCAGAAGCGTGGGCGCAACGGCCCTTGTCTGCAGACCCTCTCTGCCTGTTTTGAAATCGTACAAAGCCCTTGTACGGTTCGTACAAAGTCCTTGTATCGATGCTACAAAGCCCTTGTAGCGGTCGTACACGGCCTTTGTAGTAATGGCGTTTGTGCTGGATTTTACAAGGGGTTTGAACATCAGGCCCTTTCGGGGTAGGATGTTCAAAATCGGCTTAAATAATGTGCGGAATTTTTATTGGTTTGAATTTGCAATTGTTTGGTTCTCAATGGGGATTCGGCAATTAAAGCCCTGAAAGGGCGACACAATCATAGCCCAGGGTGAGGACGGAGCGAAGCGACGGACGTAACCCTGGGTTTTTATGTTTGATGGAAACGGCTGGCCTGTAAGGTCAGCACAACAATATGTGGGCTGTGCTGACCTTACAGGCCAGCCTTGAAAACCGACCATTTACCCAGGGTTACGTCCTTTCAGGGCTTAGGTATGTAAAACCCCACAAAATTACGACTGTATTTTTCTGAACTTTGAACATCCGGACCTCCGGGGACATGCATTCGTGCATAATTTCTAAATTTGACATTAATTTGTATAAATAGTTGTAACTTTGCATCCGTATTCATATCAAGACAGGCGAAGGACTTGAAAAAAGTGGATTTTCTACCTTAATATCCACGGAATAGTTATCCACGAAATAATAAAGTAAGGAAATGAAAAAGAAATATCTTTCTCCCAGTGTAAAAGTGTTTTGCGTTGAGGGTCCGGTATTGTTGTCGGGGTCGGGCGATGATAGCGGTAATGTCGATATCACTGTGGATGGAAGCGGTACCGAAATTACCGATGGCGGCACCACTGATCCCGATACGGACTATCAGCCTTGGTAAAACAACAGGAAGAAATAATGTGTGACTCGCTTCTAATGTGGGTTCTTAGTGACGGTTGTGGGTTCTTAGTGACGGTGAATCGTCGCTCAATATTCAGCGAATTATGAAAAGACTTCAGACGTATTTGATATTGGCGCTGTCCCTCATCTTCCTCGGGACGATGCCCAGCGTAGCCGACAGCAAGGCCGAATCGTGGAGCTATCCCGGCTCCAATCCCGGACTGTCGAGTTTTGACGGTAGCGGCACGGCCTCGTCGCCCTACCTCATCAAGAGTGCGCAGGATCTGGCCAACCTCGCCTACATCGTCACCGATGCCAATGACGACGTGACGGGCAAATACTTCAAGATGACCCGCGACATCTACCTCAACGATTTTACTGTCGATGCCAAAGGAAATATCATCGTCAACGGCGGCATCGCCTCCGATGGCGACCTGAAAAAGTTAAAGCAATGGACCCCCATTGGCGAATACGGTAAAGTTTGGGACGACGACTTCCAAGGCATCTTCGATGGCGACGGCCACACCATCTACGGACT
>CAVFEZ010000016.1:0-41398 GCA_963621665.1 Akkermansia muciniphila
TCTCAAAAATATAAGCCGCAAATCATACCAACTTATTTTTTCATCGTCACTAAATTATGTATCTTTGCATCACTGGACTAAAATTTTTGTACATATATGCCTGCCAACAAGAATGCCCTCATCCGCTACAAGACCATAGACAATTGTCTTCGCAACCGCTATCGCCGTTGGACAATAGATGATCTTGTTGATGCATGCTGTGATGCCCTCTATGATATGGAAGGCATCCGCAAAGGCGTATCCGTGCGTACTGTCCAAGGCGATATCCAGATGATGCGTTCTGACAAACTCGGCTACAATGCGCCCATCGAAGTTTATGACCACAAATACTACCGATATTCCACAGAAGGATATTCCATCATGAATATGCCTATGTCTCAGAACGACTACAATGTCATGCAGGAGGCTGTCGATATGCTTCGACAACTTGAGGGATTCGAACAATTCTCAGAGATGAGTGATATCGTCAGTCGTCTTCAAGACAAACTGGCCATTTCCCGCAACAACCGCAAACCCATCATTCATTTTGACAGTGTTCCCAATCTCAAGGGACTGAAACTCCTCAATCCGCTTTACAACTATATTGCGCACCAGCAGACACTGCGCATCATGTACCAGTCGTTTACAGCCCGGCGGCCGATGGAGTTCATACTTTGCCCCTATCTCCTGAAGGAGTTTAGAAACCGGTGGTTTCTCTTCGGTTCAAAGGCAAGCAACTTGATGCTCTACAACCTTCCTCTCGACAGAATCATCAGTATAGAGCCTTCCGATGTGCCGTTCCGGAAAAATCCGGATTTCGATGCTGAACATTTCTTTGATGATGTGATTGGCGTGAGCAAGAATATCAACAACACACCCCGCCGAATAAAGTTTTGGGCATCAGCAGAACAGAGCAAGTACATTAAGACAAAACCTATACATCCATCGCAACAAGTGGTAAAAGAAAATCCCGAAGACGGCAGTTGCGTATTCAGGATTGACGTGGTGATAAATTTCGAAATGTATTCAGTTTTCATGAGCTATGGCCCCGGCATCAAGATCATATCTCCTCGCAATGCGATGATATATATGCGAGACAAGATCAAAGAAACACTTGACCTCTATGATACGTTTGTAGGTGGGACGGAAGAAAATGACTAACCATAGCGTATTTCAAATCCTACCAAGTTGTTTTTTCGTCACTAATAGTCATCTGGTGTCCGTTGCAGAACCTGTGTCATGCAGTGGGCGGCACCATAACCGTCGATAAGATTCTCCAACGGCACCCATTCCACCTTGACACCATGCTTCTTCAGTTCTTGAGCCAGTTCCTCTGACTGTCCGCCCACCATCATGATATGCCGCGGGGCTATTGTCAGATAGTTGTTGGCATAATGCAGCTCATCGGCCTCGTTGATCTGTATAATTTGAAAACCACGGCGTTGGAGAAAATCGACAAACGGCACATTGCTTGACTGCAGACGATAGGCTTTTTTCCCCGGTTGACGCACATAAATGTCAGCCGTCACATATTCAGGCTGTTCGGGGCGGGCATTCAACCGGCTTGCAACCATCGTACACAGATTTTTGTCCATGATATTGAAGTAGGTGTCCAAATGCATCTGCATCTGCCATAGTTTATGGTCATGCACCACAACCACGGTATCGTGTCCAAAAGCGTCGGCCTCCATAATTTGCCGAATAGCCTCCATGTTGGTACGCATTCCGCAGCCGATGAGCGAAAACGTGCCGGCCGGTATATAGTCTCCGCCCTCAAGTCTTCCCTTGCCACTGATTTCAAGCACGGGTTTCACACCGAGATAATTGTAACAACTTCGTATTATGCGGGTTTCGGCACTTCTCTGCGACGAATTCATCTTGCAGATGATATGCCCGCATGGGGTCGTGATGCTTTGGTCGCGCGTGAAATAAAGGTTCATTGTCGGGTGTTGCACATAATCAGCCTCAACCCCAGTGTTGTTGTCGACACTTCTCAGTCTGACGATAGGCTGAGCCATAATACAGCGGATAAGGTCTTTTCTTGTCATTTCCGACAGGATATTGTGCTTGTACATCTGTCCGCACGCCGCCGTATCACGGTCTGCCACCTCACTCACATCGTAGACGAGGAATTGTTCTGCCAAATGACGAAGCGTATCCACGTTCATTTTTCCCAATATGTCCACAACGTTATAAACTTTGATGCCGTTGTTCTGAAGCAGTCGGATATAATTGCGGTGTTCCTCGGCGGCTGCATCGACATCAAAATATTTTTCAAAAAGACCCGCCATAGGATGGATTACACCATTGAAAAGTTCTTCACCGGGTGTATGCATTAGTATCACCTTCGCCCTATCCCACTCCGCCTTGGGGAAATCCGGCCTACACTGAGCGTTCACCATGAGGGCAAACCATAAAACGACAAAGAGTAGTGCTGTACGTTTCATATCATTTATTATTAGATTATTAGAGATGTTGCAAATATACGCATTCCGTTTTTCCGTATGCAAAAATACTATTTTATCTTGACAGAAGCCCTATTCCCAGTAGGACATGAGCCGAAAAAATCGTATCTTTGCAATACGAAAACCACAATATTCCACCAGATATTGTACCCTTCCACCCCTAAGTGACGATAAAACGACTATTCCACCATGTTCTACAAACTGATAGAAAGGAAACGCGACGCCTGGTATGCCTCTGCAGACTGTACAGTAAAGTCCTTCGTCGAGTATATCAAGGAGCGCGGACAGATGCGCGATGCACAGACAGAAGCCATCAAAACCTACCTCTTTCTGAAGATTGCCTGCGGCAACCGCCCTTTATGGCAACTGTTCTCTGAAGGCACCTTCAACAGTCTTGATACGGAGAGCCTCGAACTTTCGGGCCCTACACGCGACACCTTCCGCAGCACTCCCGGTGCCGTGGCCCTCTTCGAATATGCCCGGCTGCGCGACCGCCACGGCCGCCAACTGGCACCCGAACTGGAGAAATACATCCGCCATCACGCTGCGGAGATAGACTACGGACAAGCCTTCCGCACCCTCTTTCGCGGTGCTTCATACACAGACTACCTTTTCAGTCTGCCGATGGGTGCAGGAAAGACCTTCCTCATGGCCGCCTTCATCTATATCGATCTCTACTTCGCCCTCGTCGATCCCGACAATCCGGCCTTCGCCCACAACTTCATGATATTCGCGCCGTCGGGACTGAAGTCATCCATCATTCCCAGTCTCAAACACATCATGGCGTTCGACCCCACATGGATCATACCCGAACCGTACGCCAGTGAAGTGCGCCGCCTCATCAAGTTTGAGATACTCGACGAGCAGAAAAGCACATCGAAAAGCACGCTCGTGCGCAATCCCAATGCACAGAAACTGGGCAGTCACCAACCGTTTGACTCGCTCATCGGACTCGTTGCCATCACCAATGCCGAGAAAGTCATACTCGACCGCATCGACAGGAGCATGGACACAAAACTGTTTTCCGAAGACGAACTGACACGCATCGCCCAAGCCAACGAACTGCGCGACACCATCGGCCGCCTGCCCCACCTGTCGATTTTCATCGACGAGGTACACCATGCCAGCGACGGAGAAATCAAACTCCGGCAGGTAGTGGAACGGTGGACACGCGAAAACTCGTTCTGCTCGGTGCTCGGATTCAGCGGCACGCCCTACTTGAGCAAACCTGAGACTACCAGCATCGGCCCAGAACTGAGCATCAAGAGTACGGACATCCCCAACGTGGCTTACTACTACCCGCTCACCAGCGGACTCAACAATTTTCTGAAAACACCTACCATAAAATATGCCGACACCGATACCGCCACGATTGTCAGCAACGGTGTGCGCGACTTTCTCGACAACTACAAAGACAAAGTATACAGCAACGGCACCTGTGCCAAACTGGCCATCTACTGCGGACAGATAGAGACACTCGAGGAGGAAATCTATCCCTTGGTCACCGACATCGCGACACAGTACGGACTGGATGCCGCCACCGCCATACTCAAGTATCACGGCGGCAACAAGACCTATCCGCAACCCGACGGTGCCGACCTCGCATTCGCGGAACTCGATACAGACCTTTCACCCGTCCGCATCATCCTGCTCGTACAGATAGGCAAGGAAGGATGGGACTGCAAAAGTCTGACCGGGGTTATCCTCCCGCAAAAGGGAGTCTGCCCCACCAACATGATACTGCAGACCAGCTGCCGCTGCCTGCGTCAGGTGACAAAAGACGAAAAGGAAACGGCCATAATATGGCTCAACCAGACCAATGCCGAAACCCTCGGCAAACAGTTGCGCCAGCAGCAGGACATCACCCTGCAGGAGTTCGGCACCATACACCACCCCGATGCCGTCTACATCAACCGCTATTCACGCACAGACCCGTTGCAACTTCCTCCGATAGAATTCTGCTCGCTACACATCGACCACACCTCCATCGTCGTCGACGAAACAGGCGACATCGCCGGACACTTGTCCGACGATGCCCTACTGACCATGCGCGATATGCGACTGGTACACGAGGGCAGCCTCAACGGAGAACCGTCTACGGCCTACACCCTTCTTTCCACCCTTCCCGAAGAGCAGGCCGACTATATCTCATGGCTCTTTCTGATTGCCAAGGAAAGCCTCGGCACACTCCCCATCAGTCGTCTCAGAATCTACGATGCACAGTTGCGCGACATCTTCCGCCGCATCACGAAAACGCAGGATGGTATCCTGCACTTCGCCCCCGAGTATGACCAACGGCAGATACGCAGCAACATACGTCTGGCATTCGGCCCCCGACATCGTCAAAAAAGCGAGGAACATACCGTCGGGCGGAAGGAATTTCTACTCATCAACGACCGGTTGAAGCCCGTCGTCCGCACATTCGACACCTCCCTCTTCTACCCCTCCCAAAAGATTGTCGACGAGATATTGCTCGAAGACAAAAGCCCGCGGCGCATCGTCCTCAGCAAGGAGCAGCGCGAGATGATAGAATCCCTCAAGCAACGTGGCATTCCCGTCAACATCGGCAACGAGAACAAGCACCCCGAACGCTGGCACACCTACCACTACCTGCCCTACCGCTTCGAGTCACTGCGCACGCTCCGCTATTTCTCCAACACACTCCTACGGATGGATGCACTACGAAAAAAACGTCTCGAAGTGTACTATACCGGAGAAGAAGGACTGAGCAAATTTGCCATCGACTGCTATAGCCGACACAACAGCCAACTGGCCTTCGCGGGACTCTACCGTCCCGACTTCATCATCATGAGCCGCACGACCGACAAGAAGATACACCGCGTCCTGCTCATCGAGACAGAAGGAAAGGGCACTGTGGAAAAACGGGACTTCGTCAAGAACGATTTCATACCGCGCGATGCCCGGCAAGCCGGATACCAGCGCTACGCGCTTCTCGTGCTTCCCCAGACACTCTCCGACCGGGAAATGCACCAACTGACAGAGCATGCTGTCGACCAATTCTTCTCCTGAATACCGAAACAAAACAAAACACCATCATGGCTATAAAATACATACCCTTCGTACCCGATACGCTCAACGGACAGGCACTGCTCGACAATTTCGTCCGCACCCGCCGCATACAGACACTGCGCTACCAGGGCAACGACGAACCCATACGCCACATCTCACGCGGCATGCCCCTCTACGAGACCCGCACCATAGAACGTATGGGAAAAAACAAAGAAGGCAACCTCATCGTGCACGGCGACTGCCTCTCCACCTGCGCCCTGCTCAAAGACCAGGGACAGACGGTCGACCTCGTATACATTGATCCGCCGTTTGCCAGCGGTGCCGACTATGCCAAGAAGGTATATCTGCGCCCCGACCCTCTGACGGTCAGATCCGCACAGAAGTCCGGCACAGAACAGATCGACAACGGAAACAACGCTTTCGACGAAAAAATATACGGTGACATCTGGACCAAGGAACACTACCTGAACTGGATGTACGAAAACCTCATGGCCATCAAGAGCGTCATGAGCGAAAAGGCCACCATCTACGTACACCTCGACTGGCACATCGGACACTATGTCAAGGTACTCATGGACGAGATTTTCGGCGAAAACAACTTCCGCAACGAGATTGTCTGGCACTACTACAACAAGATGCAGGGCAACGTGGGACGCCTGGCTTCCAACCATGACGTCATCTTCGTATACAGCAAGTCTGACGAATGTGTGTTCCATCCCATCAAGGAGAAACGGCCACAACCCGTAAAACAAATCAAGCGCGTTTGGGACAAGGAAACCCAACGGTTGGTCAACGCCAAAGACAAGGACGGAAAGGTCATCTACATCGAGACCGACGAGATCACCATCGATGATGTGTGGCGCCTGCCCATGCTCCAGCCTGCCGACAAGACCGAACCGCTCGACTACGCCACACAAAAACCCGAAGCGCTGCTTGAACGCATCATCTACGCCAGCAGTGATCCCGATACGGTCGTGGCCGACTTCTTCGGCGGCAGCGGCGTGACCGCAGCCGTAGCCAGCCGGCTCGGACGACGCTTCGTACACGCCGATATCGGTCTCAACAGCATACTCACCACACGCGACAGACTGCGCGCCCGCCAAGCACAATTCGACCTCATCGAGGTAAAGGACGGCATCTCCCTCTACCGCAATCCGATACAGACGATGGAGCGGCTGGAACATATCATCCCCGGTTTCCGCAACGACGACACTCTGGGGGGACCGTGGGCGGGAACCATCGTCGATGCAGAGCGTGGTACAATGCCCGTCTATCTGCCCAACCTGCTCGACAGCGCATCGCGTACACTCGACAAACCGGTCATGATGGAGATTCTCCATGCCATCGCCCTCCTGCCGTCAGAGACCAAGACCGTCGTTGTATACTACATCGACATCGACGACGAGACAGCCCTCCGTCAGTTCATCCAGACCGAGGGCGACCCGACCGTCAGCGTCGAACTGCGCGACCTGAAAGAATTGCTTGACGAGGTGATACCCCAAGACTACGCCGAATGGCGCATCGGAGAAGACGGTTTCGACCTGTTCAAGTCATGGCGCATCACCCTGACGCTCTTCCACAGCGACAGGGTATGCCAGGCCATACAGGCGTTCAATCAAAAAGCGATGGTACAACACGCCAACGGCAAAGGAGCGGAGTTCCATCCGGTCACCGTCAGCGAGCACGGACTGGACACGATAGAGTGGATCAGCGTCGACTGCACCTGCGCCGATGCCGACCAGCCGTGGCACAGCGACAGCGAGATAAAGATCGACCGCAGCGGACACGTCGTGCGCGACGGCATGAAGACCCGCGAACTGTGGGACGGATCATTGGTATGCCCGTCGCAGCCGCTGCGCATGAAGATACGCAACATCTGCGGAGACGAGACCACTTTTGTTCTATAATAATAGTTGCACAGTGACGCTCCGGCACTCGCCGTCATTCCACTTCAAGACCAGGATACTTTTGGGCCAGGGCACTCGCCTTGGCCTTTGTTTTTGCCAAAAAATCCTGATATTCCTTGCTTTCGGGATGAAACGGACGATGGCTCATGGCTTCCTTTACAGGGCGCCACTCCTCAAGAAACTGCTTCGTCGCGTCACTGAAAAATACGCCGGAAAACCGCTCCCAGATATAGTCCACCGCCTGTTCTGACGGATGTATCATGTCGGGGGCATAAAAACGGTAGTCACGCAGCTCGTCATTGACTATCTCATAGGCCGGGAAATAGGTCACATGCTCCGGATACATCCTCGCCAGCCGGTCGGCAGCAAGAAGCAAGGTAGCCTTGGACAGTTGGCTGCCGTGAAACCCGTACTTCGCATAGCGTATGGGACTCACCGTGACAACAACCTGTGTGTCGGCCCGCCTGCCCAGCAGCAGGCCTACCGTCTGGGCAAGATATGCGGCGCACTCCTCCACAGTGAGTTCTTCCTCACGGAATAGCCGTTGCGGACGCTTTTGACAATTGTCGACTATCTCGTCCGTCTCCCGCAATATATAGACGTGGTTGGTGCCGAGCGTCATCACCACGACACGCGGTGCCGGACCGTCATACCGCTGCACGGTATGCAGTATGCTGGCGGGATTGTACATCACACCGAAAGGATTGACCACCGCACGAAACTTGTCCTCCACAAACCGGCGGCCGATATTGTCGGCAAAACAAGAACCTACGAACAGCATACGCTCGCAAGGCTCTATCTGAAAATGGCATGGCGCAATGGCCACAGGGGTACTGAACTTCATATTGTCATCATGCAAAAGGCGCGGTCTTGCAGATTTCCACGATTGCAGAACTCCAAGACCGCGCCTGTATATTTTTTTCAGACCGGACATGCCGCAAGGTACGGCACTCCGGCCAAATCAACACTTACTTTTCACTTATTTCTTGAGCCTTGCGCTTGCGCCACTCGAAATACACACCGCCAATGATAGCCAGTACGAGTACGATGTAGGCGATGCAGGCGATGGTCTCCGTGCGGTCGACTGACTTCGGTTTGAACGTGAGCACTACGCTGTGCTTGCCGGGCTTCACCTGAAGGGCACGCAATACATAGTTGACACGTCCCACTTCCACTGATGCTCCGTCGACAGTAGCCGTCCATCCGGGATAGTAGATTTCGGAGAATACGACCACGCCGCCCTTGTCTGATTGTACATCATAGACCAGTTCGTTGGGTTCATACTTCTTGAGTGTCACCACAGAAGTGCCATTCTGTGGTACGGCCTGACCGAGAATGTCCTTGAATTTGGCATCGGCCACGGCCTCATGCCGCAGGTCGGCTTTGGCCAGACCATCGATCTCACCATTGGCATTGTCAACATACGTCACACGGTCTACAAACCAAGCATTGCCGTAGGCATAGGGATTGAGCACTGACGTAGTCTGACCGCCCTGAAGGGGAAGGATGAAATACTTTGCATTGAGCATATTGAGCACGGGGTAGACAGAGTCGCCCTTGACCTTCGTCATATCTCCCATCGCAGTAGCCACGGCCCTGCCGGCTGCCTGCATCTCGGGCGAGACGTATTGCTCTACCAGTTCGTTGTAACGGCGGAGTTTGGCAGCATGATAGCCGCCAATGCTCTTGTGGTAGAAGGATGTCTCGTTCTCGTTGAAGGTATTGGTGGCCATATTGAGCACACGATAGTCGAGCGAACGGTCCTGCAGTATTTGCCGGTCGGTAGCGTTCATGGGCTGCGGGTTCTCGCTCACGCTCTTCTCTACAAACATGCCGTCGTTGAGGTAGCGCTTGTTCACCTGCCACATGTCCACAAGACAAAGCACCGTGATGATGCCCACCATCGCACGCACATCAAGTTTCTTCAGACGGTAAAGCAGCAGACACACCGTACCGATACAGATGACCACTACTGAGCGCCAGCAGTCTGACGTGAAGATACACTCACGCACCTGACGCAGATTGGCGAGAATCGGACCGAGGTACTCCTGCGGTATACCACCTTGCTGCAGGGCCTGCATCTCGTTTTGCGACACAAAGTCGGAGAAGAACACCGACGGCATCAGGGCAAAGAGCGCTGCCACACCGGCGGTCAAGGCGAAACTTATCCATACGAACTTCATTTTCCGCGACAACAGGTCGGGCTCGTCGACCAGTTTCTTCAAGGCCAGCATCGCCAACAATGGTATGGTAAACTCGGCAATGACGAGTATCGAGGCCACCGTGCGGAACTTGGAGTACAACGGCACATAGTCAAGGAACAGGTCGGTGAAACCCATGAAGTTGCGTCCCCACGACAACAGCACCGAGAGAATGGTGGCCGCCAGCAGAGCCCACTTCATCGGCCCTTTGACTATAAACAGTCCGAGTATGAAGAGCATCAGCACAAAGGCGCCCACATACACGGGACCGCTCGTGCCGGGCTGATCGCCCCAATATTGCCCGAGCTGCTGGTAGAGCCACATGAACTGCGGGTCGGCCTTCTTCATCGCATGCTCGTTCATCGACATCGGCACGCTCGCTCCGCCCTTGGTATTGGGTACAAGCAGCGTCCACGTCTCGTCTATGCCGTAACTCCATTGGGTGATATAGTCGCGGTCGAGTCCGCTGTTCGTCTGGTTGCCAGAGTTCTTCTTCACCAGTTCGCTCTTGCCGCGCATCGACTCCTGAGTATAGGTCCACGTATGGTAGAGATTGGAGATATTGAGGCACACACCGATAGCGGCACCCGCCAGGCACACAGCCGTAGCACGGCCAAATTCGGCCATCTTCCGCTTGCGGATGGCATCGACCAAATAGGCAATGACCATGAAGAGGATGATGAACATATAGTAGTAGGTCATCTGTATGTGATTGGCATTGATCTCGAAGGCCGAGAATATCGCCGTCACCACAAATCCCCACAGATACTTGCCTCTGTACGAAAGCACGATACCGGCAATCATCGGAGGAAGATAGGCCAAGGCCATCACCTTCCACAAATGTCCGGCTGCAATGATGATAAAGAAATAACTGCTGAAGGCCCAAATGATAGAACCGAGTGCCGCCAATGACCGACGGAAGTCAAATGCACGCAACAGTATATAGAAGCCCAGCAGATAGAGGAACACATAATTGACATAGCCCGGCAACCACAGGTCGTACACCTGACTGATCTTGGCAAGCGTCGTAGTACTGTTGTACGACGGAGCCAACTGATAGGTCGGCATACCGCAGAACAGGGAGTTGGTCCAACGGGTGCGCTCGCCCGTACGCTGATAATACTGCGCCTGCTCCTCACCGGCACCGCGGCCGGCCGAAGAGTCATGGCGATAAAGAATACGGCCCTCAATGTCTGCCGGAAAGAAATAGGCAAACGAGATTACCGCAAACAATACGACCACCAACACGTCGGGCAGCCATCGTTTCCATGTCTTCATTGAAATGATATTTTTGTTTCTGAATATACCATAAAACCCAAATCCTCCGCTAACAAACGGGATTGGTCTATAGGGTGCAAAATTAGGCAAAAAACCTGAATAACATCTGTCTTTAACGGCTAAACCTTCCTTTTTCCGGACAAAAATGCGTAAGTTTGCAACTTCATTGATACACACCACCGACCGACTCACAGATATGACAAACAAGAAAATAACCGTCATCGGCGTTATCGTCGCCATGGACAAGGAGTTCGCCCAACTCCGCACACTGCTCACCGAAGCCACCACCGAGACCCACAACGGCCACACCTTCACCCTCGGAAAGATTGCCGACAAGACCATCGTCGCCACACAGTGTGGTATCGGCAAGGTAAACTCCACCATCGGAGCCGTAGAACTGATAGATGCCTACCATCCCGACCTCGTCATTTCGACAGGAGTAGCCGGTGGCGCCGACCCCACGCTCAACGTTTGCGAAGTATGCGTCAGCACCGCCTGCACCTACCACGATGCTTACTGCGGAACAGAATGTGCCTACGGACAGATACTCGGCATGCCCGAACGCTTCCCGTCGCCCGAAACACTTGTGGCCAAGGCTCTGTCCATCGACTGCGGAACGGCCATCCACAGCGGACTCACCGTGAGCGGCGAGTGGTTTGTCGACAGCCGTGACAAGATGCAGGAGATACTCGACCACTTCCCCGAAGCCAAAGCCGTCGACATGGAGAGCTGCTCCATCGCACAGACTTGCCACATCTACAGCGTACCTTTCATCAGTTTCCGCATCATCAGCGACGTACCACTCAACGACCACAAAGCACAGATGTATTTCGACTTTTGGGACAGAATGGCCGACGGGTCATTCCATGTGACAAAGGCTTTCCTCGAAGCCATCTGAACTTCCCCCAAAAACACCAGCAGAAAGAACACACTACAAAAGAACAAAAAAAAAGACATGAAGAAGATACCCAGTTTCACCATCAACCACGAGCAACTTCTGCGCGGCATCTACGTATCACGCAAAGACGAAATAGGCGGAGAGATTGTCACCACGTTTGACATCCGCATGAAAGAGCCCAACCGCGAGCCCGCACTCCATCCCGGAGCATTGCACACCATCGAGCATCTGGCCGCCACCTACCTGCGCAACGACCCGACATGGAAAGACCGCATCGTATACTGGGGCCCTATGGGCTGTCTGACCGGCAACTACCTGTTGATGAAAGGCGACCTGCGGTCTGACGATATCGTTGACTTGATGAAAGCCACCTTCCGCTTCGTAGCCGAGTATGACAGTGAAATCCCCGGAGCAGCCCCGAAAGACTGCGGCAACTACCTGCTGCACGACCTGCCCATGGCACGGTGGGAAGCCCGGAAATATCTCACCGAAGTACTTGAGCACATCACGCCCGGGAATCTCAACTATCCCGAATAGCCCTACCCTCACCCCGCGACATCAGCCTGTTGCCCTTCCTCCATACGGAAGAGCGACAGGCTTTTTTGTATTCTCTTCCTCCATCCATGCAAAAGCCAATCATATTTGACCCTTTGCACAAATACTACAAAGGCTCTGTACTGTTGCTACAAAGCCTTTGTACGGACGCTACAAGGGCCTTGTAGCAACCGTACAAGGCCCTTGTACAAAAAAGGCAGCGCCAAGATATACAGACGGAGTCTATATTTTGCCGAGATGTCCGGCATCGATCTGCGGTGCATGAACGCAACGCATGTTCTGCTGCAACTGCTTCACCGAGCTTGCCCCTACGAGCACGCTGGTCACGCCCTTTTGCTGCAGTACCCATGCCAGGGCAAGTTCGGCGAGGGTCTCGTCACGCTGTGCGGCGACATCGTTAAGCCGACCGAGGTAGGCGAGCAACTCCGGCGTGAGGTTTTCCTTGCGCAGCGACTGCTCACGAGCCATTCTGCTGTCGGCAGGCACACCATACAGATAGCGGTCCGTAAGGAGACCTTGTGCCAGAGGAGAGAAGGAGATAAAACCTATGCCGTGGCTCCGGCAATAGTCGAGGATGCCCTCTTCCTGCGGTCTGCGGTCAAGCAAATTGAGCCGGTCCTGGAATATCAGCAAGGGCACGTCATGGGCACGCAGATAAGCGTCGGCTTTCTTGAGCGCTTCGAGCGGCCATCGGCTGATACCCACATAGAGCGCCTTGCCCTGGCGCACCACGTCGACAAGCGCCTGAAGCGTTTCCTCCAGCGGCGTGTTGGGGTCATAGCGGTGGCTGTAGAAGAGGTCCACATAGTCGAGGTGCATCCGCCGGAGACTCTGGTCGAGACTTGCCATGAGATACTTGCGCGAGCCCCAGTTGCCATAAGGACCGGGCCACATGTCATACCCTGCCTTGGTAGAGATGAACAGCTCGTCGCGATAAGGGGCGAAGTCGTCTTGCATGAGCCGCCCGAAGGTTTCCTCGGCACTGCCATAAGGCGGCCCGTAATTGTTGGCAAGATCGAAGTGGGTGATACCATGGTCGAAAGCGTAGTGCGTAATCGCCCGGCTGCGGCTATAGGGGTCATCTGAACCAAAATTGTGCCAAAAGCCCAGGCTCACTTTCGGCAGCAGCACCCCACTCTTTCCGCACCTGCAGTATAGGGTGCCGGCTTCATCGTAGCGTGTCGCTACGGCTTGATAAGAAGGTCGTATATCCATCGTCGTTTGGTATTGTATATGGTTTGATGGAACAAAGATAAGGGTTTTCCCCATCAAACAAGAAAAGGGTTAAGCCAATTTCTCAAAACCATCGTCACATGAAGACGGTTCTGTTATTTTTCACCGCAGATTCCAAGTCCCGTAGAAGTTCGTTTTACGACTTCCCTTAAGTCTGATGCAAAGTCAATGATTTCTGACCGAAACAGAATACCCTTTTCCAACAATCACACATTTTATATTATATATGCGCAGACATTATTTCGCGGCATTCCTTTGCTTTTTGTCCTAATTTCACTACCTTTGCAGAGAGTTTTTGCGGGAGAAGAAAAGCACTTTCGCATTTGCTCCCCTTTCCGTACGGATTTTTTTATACCGACTTTGTTTTGATAGAGAAGCATATCATATTGGAAGACATTGACCCCGTGGCATTTTACGGGGTGGGCAACTGTCACCTTCAGATGATCAAGTCACTGTTTCCCAAACTCCGGATAGTAGCCCGCGACAATGTGATACGAGTGCTTGGAGACGAAGAAGAGATGGCATCGTTTGAAGACAACGTGGAAACGATGCGCAAGCATGTACACAAGTACAACTCCATCAACGACGAGGACATACTCGACATCATCAAGGGACGACAGACCAAGGCCGATGCCGTGAAAGACGTCATCGTATACAACATCTCGGGCCGCCCTATCAAAAGCCGCAGCGAAAACCAGCAACGTCTCGTCGATGCCTACAACGCCAACGACATGGTCTTCGCCACCGGACCGGCCGGAACCGGAAAGACCTATCTCAGCATTGCTTTGGCCGTCAAGGCAATGAAAGACAAAAACATCAAGAAAATCATACTGAGCCGCCCTGCCGTCGAAGCCGGAGAAAAACTCGGTTTTCTCCCCGGCGACATGAAAGACAAGATAGACCCCTACCTCCAGCCGCTGTACGACGCTCTCGAAGACATGATACCTGCCGTCAAACTGCAGGACATGATGGAGAAGCACGCCATACAGATTGCCCCGCTCGCCTTCATGCGCGGACGCACACTCAGCGACGCCGTGGTCATACTCGACGAGGCACAGAACACCACACCGGCACAGATGCGCATGTTCCTCACCCGTATGGGATGGAACACCAAGATGATCATCACGGGCGACACCACCCAAATAGACCTGCCCCGCGGACAGAAGAGCGGACTGGTAGAAGCCCTCAGAATACTCGACGGCGTAGAAGGCATCGGCTTCGTCAACCTGCGCCAGAAAGACATCGTACGCCACAAACTCGTGACACGCATCGTCAACGCCTTTGAAGCACACGACCGTCAGATCGGCCAACGCCAAGATGCTGCCGCAGAGCAAACAGAAAAAGAACAGTAACCAACGTTTTTTATAAAAATCATTATCTGTATGAAAGCACTTACAAACACAGATTTCCATTTCGAAGGACAAAAAAGCGTATACCACGGCAAAGTACGCGACGTGTATGACATCAACGACGACGTCATCGTAATGGTAGCCACAGACCGTATCTCCGCATTCGACGTGATACTGCCCAAAGGCATACCCTTCAAGGGACAAGTGCTCAACCAAATAGCCGCAAAGTTTCTGGACGCCACAAGCGACATCTGCCCCAACTGGAAACTGGCTACCCCCGACCCCATGGTCACCGTCGGCGTGAAGTGCGAGGGATTCCGCGTGGAAATGATCATACGCTCCATCCTCACCGGTTCGGCATGGCGCGCCTACAAGGACGGATGCCGTGAACTGTGCGGTGTGCGTCTGCCCGACGGCATGAAAGAAAACGAACGTTTCCCCGAGCCCATCATCACCCCCACCACCAAGGCCGACGAGGGACACGACATGAACATCTCCAAGGAGGAAATCATCAAGCAGGGTATCGTAAGCGCCGAAGACTACGCCATCGTAGAAGACTATACCCGCAAACTCTTCAACCGCGGACAGGAAATCGCCGCCAAGCAGGGTCTGATCCTGGTCGACACCAAATACGAGTTCGGCAAGCGCGACGGCAAGGTCTACCTCATCGACGAGATCCATACTCCCGACAGCAGCCGCTACTTCTACGCCGACGGCTATGAGGAGAAACTGGCCAAGGGCGAACCGCAGAAGCAGCTCTCCAAGGAGTTTGTACGCCAATGGCTCATCGAGCACAACTTTATGAACGAACCCGGACAGACCGTGCCCGAGATGACCGACGAATACGCCAACAGCGTAAGCGACCGCTACATCGAGCTCTACGAGCACATCACAGGCGAGAAGTTCGACAAGACCGCCGAAGAAGGCGACATCGCCGCACGCATCGAGAAGAACGTGTCTGCATGGCTCGCCGCACGCAAGTGATCATCAACCGTCCCACCAAAGCCACATGGCCTACAAGCAAGAACAGATAAAGCCTTACAACGATAAGGAAGAAAAAAGCCAGCAAGTGGAGCGCATGTTCGACAACATCGCCCACTCGTACGACACACTCAACCACCGCCTGTCATGGAACATTGACAAGCGGTGGCGCAAGTATGCCATACGCCAGCTTGCCCCCTATGCCCCGCAAAACATGCTCGACATAGCCACAGGCACGGGCGACTTTGCCATCATGGCCGCACAGATGCTGCATCCGGCATCGCTGCTCGGCGTAGACATCAGCGACGGCATGATGGACATCGGACGGCAAAAGGTAGCCAAAGCCGGTCTTGACCGGACCATCTCCTTCAGCCACGAGGACTGCACCAGCCTGTCGTTTGCCGACAACACCTTCGACGCAGTCACGGCAGCATTCGGCATCCGCAATTTCGCAGACCTCGACAAAGGACTCCGCGAAATGTGCCGCGTACTCAAGCCCGGCGGACACCTCTGCATCGTGGAACTGACGACACCCGTCACCTTCCCCATGAACATCCTCTTCAGACTGTATTCGCATTGCGTACTGCCGCTCTATGGCAGGCTTATTTCGCACGACAATACGGCCTACTCCTACCTCACGGCCACCATCGAAGCCTTCCCCCAAGGAGAGCGGATGGTGGAAATACTCACACGCGCAGGATTTGCCGAAGCACGGTTCCACAGACTCACCTTCGGCATCTGCACCATGTACTTCGCCACGAAATAAGCCACACCAAACACCTCTACTATGGACAAATACGGACTTATCGGATACCCGCTGGGCCACTCCTTCTCCATCAGTTACTTCAACGAGAAATTCGAAAATGAACACATCGACGCGCAATACGTCAACTACGAGATACCGTCGATAGACAAACTGCCGGAGATACTGGCCTCGACACCCGACCTGCAGGGACTCAATGTCACCATACCCTACAAGGAGAAAGTGATCAGTTACCTCGACTCGCTCAGCCCCGAAGCGCGAGCAATCGGAGCCGTCAACGTCATCAAAGTGGAACACAAGGGCACAAAGTCCATACTCAGAGGCTACAACAGCGATGTCATCGGCTTCACCCAAAGCATAGAACCGATGCTCGAACCGATACACAAGAAAGCACTCGTACTGGGTACGGGAGGAGCATCAAAGGCCATCGCCTACGGACTGAAATCACTGGGACTGGAAGTACTGTTCGTCAGCCGCACGCAAAAAGCGGGCGCTATCACCTACCAGCAGGTAGATGCCGATACGATACGCGAGCACAACGTCATCGTCAACTGCACCCCCTGCGGCATGTACCCCAACGTAGACACCTGCCCCGACCTGCCCTACGACGCCATGGACACCCACACCATACTCTACGACTTGATATACAATCCCGACGAGACCCTCTTCATGAAACTTGGCGCACAACACGGAGCCACGACAAAAAACGGCCTCGAGATGCTCCTGCTACAGGCCTTCGCAAGCTGGAACTTCTGGCACGGAAAAGAGCAAGAGTTATGACACCCCGGCAACAGCAAACGACAGAGTACACCCCACCCACCATCACCGTAAAAACAACTTCAGCATAGCATACGACAATGGACAAATCAAACAGATACATGATGCGCGGCGTGAGCGCAGCAAAGGAAGACGTGCACAACGCGATCAAAAACATAGACAAGGGACTCTACCCGCAGGCATTCTGCAAAATCATCCCCGACATACTCGGAGGCGACCCTGACTACTGCAACATCATGCACGCAGACGGAGCCGGAACAAAATCATCGCTGGCCTACCTCTACTGGAAAGAGACCGGTGACCTCAACGTATGGAAAGGCATCGCACAGGATGCACTCATCATGAACACCGACGACCTGCTGTGTGTCGGCGCAGTAGACAACATACTCGTGTCGAGCACCATCGGACGCAACAAACTGCTCGTGCCCGGCGAGGTTATCTCGGCCATCATCAACGGCACCGACGAACTGCTCGCCGACATGCGCAAGATGGGCGTGGGCATCTATGCCACCGGCGGAGAAACCGCCGACGTGGGCGATCTGGTACGCACCATCATCGTCGACTCCACCGTCACCTGCCGCATGAAGCGCAGCGATGTCATCAACAACGCCAACATACGGCCCGGCGACGTCATCGTCGGCCTGTCATCCTGCGGACAAGCCACCTACGAAAAACAATACAACGGCGGCATGGGCAGCAACGGACTGACCAGCGCACGCCACGACGTTTTCGCCAAATATCTGGCCGAGAAATACCCCGAGAGTTACGACCACGCCGTACCCGAAGAACTGGTGTACAGCGGACACTACCGCCTGGACGATGCCGTCGACGGCGCACCCGTCAACGCCGGACAGCTCGTACTCTCCCCTACCCGCACCTACGCACCCGTCATCAAGAAGATACTCGACGAACTGCGGCCCGAGATTCACGGTATGGTACACTGCACGGGCGGCGCACAGACCAAGGTGCTGCACTTCGTGGGCGACAACTGCCGCGTCATCAAGGACAACATGTTCGCCCTGCCCCCTCTCTTCCGCGCCATACACGACGAAAGCGGCACCGACTGGAAAGAAATGTACAAAGTGTTCAACATGGGACACCGCATGGAGATCTACGTCAGCCCCGAACAGGCCGAAAAAGTCATCGCCATCAGCAAGAGCTTCAACATCGACGCACAGGTGGTGGGACACATCGAGGAAGGACCGAGAAGCCTGACCATCAAGTCGGAATTCGGAGAGTTCAACTATTAATCACCACACCACAAAAGACAAATGGCGGACCAAAACAACATACTCGAAAAACTCGACGGACTCGAAAGCCGTTACGAAGAAGTATCCACGCTCATCACCGACCCTGCAGTCATCATGGACCAGCCCCGCTTCGTGAAACTGACCAAGGAGTACAAAGACCTCGGCGACATCATGGACGCACGCAAGCGTTACGTCGCCTGCCTCAACGCCATCAAAGAGGCCAAAGACGTACTGGCCAACGAGACTGATGCCGACATGAAGGAAATGGCCCGTGAAGAACTGGCCGAAAACGAAGCCCTACAACCCAAACTGGAAGAGGAAATCAAGATAGCCCTCGTACCCAAAGACCCGGAAGATGCCAAAAACGTACAGATGGAAATACGGGCCGGAGCCGGAGGCGACGAAGCCGCTCTCTTCGCAGGCGACCTCTTCAACATGTACAAGAAATACTGCGACACAAAAGGATGGACTCTGTCCGTGACAAGTGTCAGCGAGGGTACTGTAGGCGGATTCAAGGAAATCGATTTTGCCGTAAGCGGCGACAGTGTATACGGCACCCTGAAATACGAGTCAGGCGTACACCGCGTACAGCGCGTGCCCGCCACCGAGACACAGGGACGCATGCACACCAGCGCAGCAACAGTGGCCGTACTGCCAGAAGCCGACAAGTTTGAGGTCAACATCAACGAGGGCGACATCAAGTGGGATACCTTCCGAAGCAGCGGTGCCGGCGGACAGAACGTCAACAAGGTGGAGTCTGGCGTGCGCCTGCGCTACCCCTGGAAAAACCCCAACACCGGCGAGACGGAAGAAATACTCATCGAGTGCACCGAGACCCGCGACCAGCCCAAGAACAAGGAGCGCGCCCTCTCACGCCTGCGTACCTTCATCTACGACCGCGAGCACCAGAAATACATGGACGACATCGCCTCTCGGCGCAAAACCCTCGTCTCTACCGGTGACCGCAGCGCAAAGATCCGTACCTACAACTTTCCGCAAGGCCGCGTGACTGACCACCGCATCGGATTTACCACACACGACCTGCAGGGATTCCTGGGCGGAAACATCCAGGAAATGATCGACGCACTCACCGTAGCCGAGAACGCCGAACGAATGAAAGAGACCGAACTGTAAACCAACGAATTCCATAAAAGACCTATGAACAGACAAGAACTGATCAGCGAGATCAAGACCAAACGCTCGTTTCTCTGCGTAGGACTCGACACTGACCTCAAAAAGGTACCGCAACACCTCCTCACGGAAGAAGACCCCATCTTCACCTTCAACAAGGCCATTATCGATGCCACAGCACCCTATTGCGTGGCCTACAAGCCCAATTTGGCCTTCTACGAGGCCTTCGGACTGAAAGGCATCGCCGCCTTCGAAAAGACCGTACACTACCTGAAGGAAAATTACCCCCACCACTTCATCATAGCCGATGCCAAGCGCGGCGATATCGGCAACACCAGCGACATGTACGCCCGCACCTTCTTCGGTGAATACGATGTCGACGCACTCACCGTAGCCCCCTATATGGGCGAAGACAGCGTGACCCCGTTCCTGGGATACGACGGCAAATGGGTCATCGTGCTCGCACTGACCAGCAACAAGGGCAGCCACGACTTCCAGTTGACCGTAGACAAAGACGGAACGCCCCTGTTCGAGAAAGTGATGCGCACCTCCATGCAGTGGGGCGGCAACGAAAACATGATGTATGTCGTCGGCGCCACACAAGGCAAGATGTTTGAAGACATCCGCCGCATCGCCCCCGAACACTTCCTCCTCGTACCCGGCGTAGGCGCACAGGGCGGATCGCTCTCCGAAGTATGCAAGTACGGCATGACCAAAGACTGCGGACTGCTCGTCAACAGTTCGCGCGGCATCATCTATGCCGGCAACGGCGAAGACTACGCCGAAGTAGCCGCAGAAAAAGCCAAAGCCCTGCAAACCGAAATGGATACCGAACTCACAAAGGCCGGTATCTGACCTCTACTGGAAATTCCAACAAAAACCCATGCACCTTTCGCCAAACGGCAGAAAGTGCATGGGTTTATGCATATCACCGTATACTTATAATGCAAAAAGCGAAAATTAATAGTCACCAATTCCGTATATCTAAATTAAATTTGCTATTTTTGCAGAATTAAGACATCATCACATCTGAAAAATGGAGTTTACCGCGAAACAAATAGCCGAGTTCATCGGTGGAAAAGTTGAGGGCGATGAGAATGCGTCCGTACATACCTTCGCCAAGATAGAAGAAGGTACACCCGGTGCCATCTCGTTCCTGTCCAACCCTAAATACACCCACTACATATACGACACCGCCTCGTCTATTGTCCTTGTCAACAACGACGTAGAACTGGAACACCCCGTGAAAACCACGCTCATACGCGTAAGCAATGCCTACGAATGCGTAGCCAAACTACTCCAACTCTACGAAGCCAGCAAGCCACGCAAAAAAGGCATCGACTCACTCGCCTTCATTTCGCCCTCGGCAAAGATAGGCGAAGACTGCTACATCGGCGCATTCGCCTACATCGGAGACAATGTCGTCGTTGGCGACGGTTGCGAGATACACCCCCACACCACCATTGAAGACAACGCCAAGATAGGCAACCACTGCATACTCTACGCCCACGTCACCATCTACCACGACTGTCAGTTGGGACAAAATGTTACCATACACGCCGGCTCAGTCATCGGCGCAGACGGTTTCGGATTCGCCCCCAACGCCGAAGGCTACGACAAGATACCCCAGATCGGCAACGTCATCATAGAAGACAACGTGGAAATCGGTGCCAACACCTGCGTAGACCGCTCCACCATGGGCAGTACCATCGTCCACAAGGGTGTCAAACTCGACAACCTCGTACAGGTAGCCCACAACGTCGAAATCGGCGAGAACACCGTCATGTCGGCACAAGTGGGCATCGCCGGAAGCACAAAAGTCGGTGCTTGGTGTATGTTCGGAGGCCAGGTGGGACTCGCCGGCCACATACACATCGGCGACAAAACCTTCCTCGGTGCCCAGTCGGGTGTCCCCGGCAGCATCAAGGGTGACACCACGCTGATAGGCACACCGCCCATGGCCCCGAAAGCCTATTTCCGCTCACAGGCCATCTTCCGCCGCCTGCCGGACCTCTACAAGCAGATCAACGACCTGACCAAGCAAGTGGAGGAACTCAAGAAAAACAAATGACAAGCAACTGAAAAACCTATATTATAATGTTGAAGCAAAAAACACTGAAAGGCAGTTTTTCCCTGTGCGGAAAAGGACTGCACACAGGACTGAGCCTCACCGTGACATTCAATCCGGCCGCAGAAAACACCGGTTACAAGATACAACGCATCGATCTCGAAGGAATGCCCATCGTCGAAGCCATCGCCGAAAACGTCATTGACACGCAACGCGGTACCGTACTCGGCAAAGGCGACATCCGTGTGTCGACCGTAGAGCACGGCCTTGCAGCGCTTTACGCCCTGGGCATCGACAACTGTCTGATACAAGTCAATGGCCCGGAATTCCCCATCCTGGACGGAAGTGCTGATATGTACGTCAAGAAGATCAACGAGGTTGGCACCACCGAGCTCAACGCCCCAAAAGACTGGTACATCATCCGTCACAAGATAGAAGTGAAGGACGAGGAGAACGGTTCGTGCATCACCATCCTTCCCGACGAGGAATTCAGCATCACCGCCATGTGTTCCTTCAACTCCAAATTTGTCAATAGCCAGTTTGCTACACTTGACAAGATGGAGGCTTTCGAAAGTGAAATAGCCCCCGCACGCACCTTCGTCTTCGTACGCGATATCGAACCCCTGCTGAAAGCCAACCTCATCAAGGGCGGCGATCTGGACAACGCCATCGTCATCTACGAACAGCAGACCTCACAGGAGCGGCTCGACCTATTGGCCGATATGCTGAAGGTGGAACACCGCGATGCCAGCGAACTGGGTTACATCCAGCACAAACCCTTGGTGTGGGAGAACGAGTGCACCCGCCACAAACTGCTCGACATCATCGGCGACATGGCCCTGATAGGAAAGCCCATCAAGGGACGCATCATCGCCACCCGCCCCGGCCACACCGTCAACAACAAGTTTGCCCGACTGATGCGCCGCGAGATACGCAAGCACGAAATCCAGGCCCCCATCTACGACCCCAACGAGACTCCCATCATGGACAACATCCGCATACGCGAACTGCTGCCCCACCGCTACCCTATGCAGTTGGTAGACAAGGTCATCGCCCTGGGAGCCACCAGCATCGTAGGCGTGAAGAACATCACAAGCAACGAACCCTTCTTCGTGGGACATTTCCCCCAAGAGCCCGTCATGCCCGGCGTACTGCAAATTGAGGCCATGGCCCAGTGCGGCGGTCTGCTTGTACTCAACACCCTGGAAGAACCCGAACGCTGGTCTACCTACTTCATGAAGATCGACGACGTAAAATTCCGCCAGAAGGTAGTCCCCGGCGACACCCTCATCTTCAAAGTCGACCTTCTCGCCCCCGTACGCCACGGCGTATCCTCCATGAAAGGCTACGTATTCGTAGGCGACCACGTTGTGTCAGAAGCCACATTCACCGCCCAAATCGTAAAGAACAAATAACAAGCACTATACCGACCTATGGGAAAAAACCAGATAAGCCCCCTCGCCTATGTACATCCCGAAGCCAAACTCGGCGAGAACAACATCATCGGCCCCTTTTGTTTCATCGACAAAGATGTCGTCATCGGTGACAACAACGTATTCCAAAACAGCGTCACCATACACAACGGCGCCCGCATAGGAAGCAACAACGAAATATTCCCTGGTGCAAGCATTTCCACCAAACCGCAGGATCTGAAATACCACGGAGAAGCGACCACCTGCCAAGTGGGCGACAACAACAGCATCCGCGAAAACGTCACCATCTCACGGGGTACCGCATCCAAAGGCACCACCATCGTGGGAAGCAACAACCTCCTCATGGAAAGCATGCACATCGCACACGATTGCGAGATGGGCAACGGACTTATCATCGGCAACTCCACCAAGTTCGGCGGCGAAGTCGTCATCGACGACAACGCCATCATCAGCGCCTCAGTGCTCTGCCACCAGTTCTGCCATATCGGCGGCTATGTGATGATACAGGGAGGAAGCCGCTTCAGCCAAGACATACCGCCCTACATCATCGCAGGCAAAGAGCCCATCCGCTTCGCCGGACTCAACCTTGTGGGTCTCCGCCGCCGCGGCTTCTCCAACGAACTGATAGACCACATCCACAACGCCTACCGCCTGCTCTACTCCAAGGGCATACTGGCCGAAGGCATACAGGAAATCAAGAAAAACCTTCAGATAACCAAGGAGATACAATACATCATCGACTTTGTAGAAAGCTCCAAGCGAGGCATCATACGCTGAGGTTGCCTATGACAGACACTTCTGCATTCCACACCTCATAATGAAGAAAACACTCATCGTCCTGCAAGGACCGACAGGAGTCGGAAAGACCCGCACGGCCATTGGATTAGCCCGACATTTCGACATTCCTGTCATCAACGCAGACTCCCGACAGATATACGCCGAAATACCTATCGGGACAGCGGCCCCGACCGAAGAGCAACAACGCCAGGCCAAGCACTACTTCGTCGGTAGCCGGCACATCGACGAATACTACAATGCCTCGATGTTTGAAAGTGACGTGTTGGGCCTGCTCGACTCCCTGTTCCGCTACAGCGACTACGCCCTGCTCAGCGGCGGAAGCATGATGTACATCGATGCCGTGTGCGACGGCATCGATGACATACCTACCATTGACGACACCACTCGCACACTGATGAAACGCCGGCTCGAAACCGAAGGTCTTCCCGCACTTGTTGAAGAACTTCACCGGCTCGACCCCGAACACTGGGCGGTCGTCGACCGCAACAACACCCGCCGCGTCATCCATGCCCTTGAGATTTGTCATATGACAGGAAAGACCTACACGTCTTTCCGCAAGCGCGACAAAAAGGAACGCCCCTTCCGCATCGTAAAAATTGGCCTGACCGCCGACCGCACGACACTCTACAACAATATCAATGCCCGCGTACTCGACATGATAGCCGACGGCTTTGTCGACGAGGCACGCCGCGTATACCCGCAGCGCACACTCAACGCGCTCAACACCGTCGGCTACAAAGAACTATTTTCCTACTTCGACGGAGATATGACGCTCGAAGAAGCCGTCACACGCATACAGGGCAACACACGCAAATACTGCCGCAAACAACTCACGTGGCTCAAACGCGACGAAAAGATACAATGGTTCGCTCCGGACAACATTAAAGAAATCATAAATTATATAGAGACATACGACAAGGAGTGAACAAAATTCGTATTTTTGTAGACTATTTGTACATCCTACCCCATTGTCAAAAACAATAGGCGGGTTCTATAAATTGCCTTTGGTGGATTTTTGGATTTTAACCAAGCAGATTTCACTTGCTTTCTGAAGGAGCATAGCGGGCTATGCAACTAAGGAAAGAAGGGAAAGATGCCGGATGAAAACCAAAAGATACAAAGAGCAATCCGTCTAAAATATAAATTTAACTATGCGTGGAATTTATAGAACACGCCTATAATTAACTTCCCAAAAGATGAAGAAATTCAGAAACGCACTTGCGTGGTGTTGGAAAAGAACATGCGGCTTCTGGCCATGGTACAAAAAATTGTACATCGGCCGTCCCTGGTACATCAAAGTATCTGCAGGAATAGCCTCGTTCATCATCGCAGTGTTTGTCTATTTCGGTATGGTCGACATGAACTTCCTTTGGCTGTTCGGCAAATCACCCGGCTTCGCCACCATCCTGAACCCCCAAACCCATGAGGCGTCTGAGATATATAGCGCAGACGGTGTGCTTATCGGCAAGTTCTTCAATGAGAACCGTACCCCGGTGAAATACGGTGAAGTCAACCCCATATTTTGGAAAGCCCTCATCGACACCGAAGACGAGCGTTTCTACAGCCACCACGGCATAGACTTTCCCGGTCTTGTCGGTGCCGTCAAGGATGCCGTGCTGCACCATGATGCACGCGGCGGATCCACGATTACCCAACAGTTGGCCAAAAACATGTTCCGCGTGCGTACCGACTATAGTACCGGACTCCTCGGCAATATCCCGGGTGTGCGTATGCTCATCATGAAAAGCAAGGAATGGATCATCGCCACCAAACTGGAACTCACCCACAACAAGAGCGAGATTCTTGCCATGTATGCCAATACCGTAGACTTCGGATCCAATGCTTTCGGCATCAAGACAGCCTGCAAGACGTATTTCAACACGACACCCGGCGAACTGACCACCGAACAGAGCGCCGTACTTGTAGGTATGCTCAAGGCCACCACCTACTACAACCCCATCTCCAATCCCAAGAACAGTCTGCGCCGCCGCAATACCGTACTGGGCAAATTGGTATCTCACGGCGATTTGACACAGACCGCTTTCGACTCCATCAGCCAGATTCCCATTCGCCTCAACTACAGCGTCGAGTCCAACTATGACGGCAAAGCGCTCTATTTCCGTGAAGCCGTAGCCGACTATCTCAAGGACTGGTGCAAGGACAACGGCTATGATCTCTACACCTCCGGACTCAAGATCTACACCACGCTTGACTCCCGTATGCAGAAATACGCCGAGGATGCAGCCATCAAACAGATGAAGCAGGTGCAGCGCAACTTCAACAACCATTGGGGCAACCAGGACCCCTGGCAGGACGAGAACCACCAGGTGATTCCCAATTTCATTGAAGGCATCGCCCAAAAGCAACCCGTATACAAAGCCTTGCTGGAACGCTTCCCCAACAATCCCGACTCCATCGCCTACTACCTCAACCGCCCCCACACCGTAAAACTCTTCGACTACGAAAAGGGAATGGTAGAGAAGACCATGTCGACCATGGACTCCATCCGCTATATGGTACACTTCATGCACTGTGCCTTCGTTGCCATGGAACCGCAAAGCGGTGCCGTGCGGGCATGGGTGGGCGACATCGATTTCAAATCATGGAAATACGACAAGGTGACCGCCATGCGCCAGCCCGGCTCCACCTTCAAACTCTTCGTCTACACCGAAGCCATGAACCAAGGCCTTACGCCTTGCGACAAACGCCGCGACGAGTACATCAGCATGCAGGTGTACGACAAGAACAAGCACAAGGAAGTGACCTGGGCGCCGACCAACGCCAACGGCTCGTTCTCCGGTGACTCTCTCCCGCTGAAGGGCGCTTTTGCCCGAAGCATCAACTCTGTAGCCGTACGCCTCGGACAGGAGATGGGCATCAAGCGTATCTGCGAAACAGCACACGCCATGGGTATCGAGAGCCCCCTTGACGAAACACCGTCTCTGGTACTGGGATCCAGTGATGTCAAACTACTGGAGCTGGCCAACGCCTACTGTACGGTAGCCAACGACGGCAAACACGTCGACCCGGTACTCGTGACCAAGATACTCGACAAGGACGGCAAGGAGGTCTTCACCGCTCCGACCAACGAGGAACAGGCCATCTCCTACAAGAGCGCCTTCTTCATGCAGCAACTGCTGATGGGCGGTCTGCGCGAACCGGGCGGCACATCGCAGAGTCTCAACGGATATGTCGGCCAATTCCGCGATACCGACTGGGGCGGAAAGACCGGAACATCCAACAACCACTCCGATGCCTGGTTTATGGGTGTCAGTCCCAAACTGGTGGTCGGTGCATGGGTAGGCGGCGAATACCGTTGCATACACTTCCGTACAGGAGCACTGGGACAGGGCAGCCGCACGGCACTCCCCATCTGCGGATATTTCCTCGAGTCACTCCTTGCCGACCCGGCATTCGAGCAGTACCATGCCAAGTTCAGTCCGCCAAAGGACGCCGACATCACCAGTGGCATGTACAACTGCCAGAGTTACTACCCCAAGGCAAAGGTCGATACATTAGGCAACGATACCATCCCCACCGACGAGGAAATCATTCTCGACGAGAATGGCAATCTCGAAGAAGAGGGTATCGAACCGACAGAGAAAAAACATAAGGCAACCAAACCCACCGAGGAACCGGTGACCTTTGAGAATATCTGAGACTATCAGACCTAAAAAATGGCTTATGACACGCAATTCACTTGTGTCATAAGCCATTTTTCTATGCCCGCACTTGCGGCCCGACCGACAATGTTTATTCATCGTCCGGCAATATTTATCGCTTGCAAGTGCCGTATTTCCATTTGAACACACATTCTATCGGAACACCGCGCCAAGCTTGTGGACATTTCAGTCCGAAAATATCGGCTATTGTGGCAGCCGTGTCATACTGTATGACAACATCGGTAATCTCCTGCCCCTGACGGACATTCTTTCCGCTGATGATGAAGGGTACCTCCATTTCCAGCAATGTCTGTCCGCCGTGGCTGGTACCGATACCGCCATGGTCGGCCGTGACAATGATGATTGTATCGTCGTAGATGCCGGCATCCTTCAATGCCTGTACCAAGAGGCCGACCTGCTTGTCGACACGGGCCAACACGTCGTAGTACGCAGGCGTATCATGGCCTATGGCATGCCCTACATGGTCTACCTGGTCATAGCAGACGGCGAAGAACGTAGGCTTCTTTTCCTTGATGTACTTCACGGCCATCCGGCACAGTTGCATGGAGTCTCTCTCATAATTGGAAGCAACGTCTACATAGTCAATGGCCAGTGAGTCGACAAGGTATTTTATGCCGTCCCACTCTGCAATACACCCCGTCACCGCTTTTGGACACTGTTCACGGAGAATGGAGAAGATGGTGGGAAAGATACCGTGACCGTTGGTTGTCATGGAAGGAATCTCCGGTACGCGCGAGTTCCAGTTGGTATAACCGTGTATTTCCGTGGGAGCGCCGTTGAACATAGATGCCCAATTGACGGCCGATTCTGACTTCAGTACGCAGCGTTTCTTCAGTGTATAGCATCCGGAATCCATCAGTCCGCGGATGTTGGGGATGTCGTTCGCCTTGGGCACGCTGTATGCCCCCCACCCGTCAATGCCGATGAGGAGCACATGCTTGGCTTTCCATACATTTTTTGCTGCATTTGCCGTAAGAACGGATACCATGGCAAGGACAAGCAAGGAGAACAGTCTTCTCACAACTAACATTCTTCTTCTCATAACTAAAGTTCTATTGAATATCAAAATACCAATTAAATCAGAGCGTCTGCTTTCCGGCTTTCACACTGAGTTCTTCCTTCTTGTCTCCCCACATCAGTGTCACCTTGAAGGGCACATTGGTCTCTATCGTGACATGCGGGCGCTCGCCGGCCGATGCACGCTTGGCCACATGTACCGACACGTTGCCTTTCTCTCCGAACGGATAGCGGTCGATGCCATAGCCCTCGGTGAGTGACACATCGATGGCCATATGGTTTTCTGGAATGTTGGAACGTATACCGAAAACAAACTCAAAGAGGTCGGAAATCGGTGTCAGTCCTGTCCATCCCACAAAATCCTTGCGCGCCATAAATCCCGGTTCGGCCTTTTCGGGAGCGTAGTATTCCCAGAAAGTACCCGTCTTCTCATATACCTTGAGTACATTGTCATAATGGTTGCGTGCTATTTCCCGGGCCATTTGGCGGTAGCCCTTGTCAATGAGTCCGGAGATGACCATATAGTTGGCCCCCGACCACACGCCGCCTACCCAGTAGCGGCCGTTGGCCTTGTACTTGGGATTGTCGGCCGCAAGCGACGGTACACGGTGCGGGCGGTTGAACTTCGTCGTATCGTTGAGATGTTCCACAAAGCGGTCGAGCCGCTGCTTCGGCAGCACATCAGTCTGCAAAGCCCAGTAGGCATATATGCCCTGAGTCGTAGAGAGCGAGTCGTTGGCATACTGGTCGTAGAGAAAGGCATCACTGTCGTTCCACATGTGGGCATTGATATAGGCCGTGAGATTCTTGATGTCGTCCTCAAACTCTTCTATCTCTTGCCAGCGTTCCAGATAAAAGCCCATCTGCAGCAGAATCTTGGCCGAGAGTATCTGCTGGAGGCAAGCGTCGAGCCATATCATGTGGCCGTGACTGTAGATTGTATTGTAACCTTCGGGCACACGCGGCATATTGTCCATACCTGTACCCCAACCGCTGCTCCAGTAGGTACCGTTGCGCCATGTACGGTTGAGTTTGAGCCACTTGTAGTAGGCGGCGAGTACAGGGAACACCTTGTTGAGACGACTGTCATCGCCGGTCTGCATATAGTAGAGCCATTCGGCCCAAGGAAGCAGATTGGGGCCCGTGCTTGTAGGGTCATAGCGTCCGAAGCAGTCGGATCCGTCGGCGCGTATCTCGCGGCAGATGAAACCGTCGGGATGCTGCTTGGCATAGAAATTGTCAAGCGTCTTCTGGAAGGGGAAGAAACGCATACCATATCGGCAGAACATCGAGATGAAGGCATTGTCCCACATGAAGATGTTGCCGTTGTAGGCAGGAGCAATATACGAGGTGACAAATCCCGAGTCATCGAGCGGCTGACAGATGTTGCCGATACCTATTTTCCAGGCTTTCCAGTACATTTCAATCTCCTTGTCATGCCCCTCCCAATAGGGAGCAGGAAGTATTTTCCGTGCCTGCTCGAAGGTGCCGGGCTTGGTCTTTTCCACCTTTGCCGTACGGAAGGCGTTCTCGGCCACAAGCGTCTGCATGACATAGGTGTTTTTGTAGGGAAGTTTGTAGAGCGGCGACCCCGAGGAAATGAGGTTCTGCGCCATTGCTGATCCGCCCAAGAACAGGGAGGCAGCCAACATTGTGATTTTTGTCAATGTCATAGATTTATGGTTTTGTCTTCTCTCTCCGTCGAGTGCCGGTATCAGCACATTTACGATACGCGGCCACAAGGGAGATGGTCCGGTTATTTTTCATGACGGCGGCACTCTTCCGTCCGGAAGAATACGCTTACGGCTGGTTCCCAAAAATCAGAACCCGTCCTATACAAAGGTACAGTTTTCTTGCGAAAAAAAAGAAATCCTTGTCCCCAAAAAGGACAAGGATTCCGATATTGTCTATAGATGAAGAGGCTATGCCATATTATTTGGCCGTAGAGTAGCCTTCATTCTGCTTGAGAGCGCCGCCAGACTTCGTGATTTCCGTCGAAGGATAGGGGAATACCATCATGTAGTCCTGGTAGGTCAGCTTGTTCTTGTAATCCTCGTAGTCGCCGACAGTGCAGGGACTGTCGGGATTGCTGCGCTCGGTGTAGTGACGTGCACGCGGATGGGCATTGAGTTCCTTCTCGGCCAGATTCTTGATCTCGGCCACGCTCGAACGGTGCCAGCGCTTCAGGTCGAAGAGGTGGTCTGTAAACTCGAAGGCCAACTCGCAGCGACGCTCGTGATAGAGGTCGGTCCATGTGGCTGTGCCTGAGATTGGGGTCAGGTGCGAGCGGGTACGCAGACGGTTGAGGTCAGTGGTAGCCTTGGCTGCCTGTCCGGTAGCCAGATAAGCCTCAGCACGGAAGAGCAACATCTCGGCGAAACGGATGAGCGGCAGGTTGATACGGGCAGTCGGCCAGTCACCGTTGGTGCTCACATAGCCGGCCTTGTCGGCATTCTCATACTTGAAGGGGTCGAGATACTTGTTGATCATGAAGCCGGACTCGATATCCGAGGCAGAATAGAATCTGCGGGTCTCGCCGAAGAACTGGAACTCCTGTCCGTACTCAAGCAACGAGCGGTGTATACGGGCATTGTCCTTGCCGTCTTTCGACATCTCTTCGTAGATATCGTAGGAGGGTTTCATCTGTCCCCATCCGTTGTAGATACCCCAGCCTTTGTTCTCGAGGATAATGCCAGGGAACTCGGATCCACCGGGGGTGTCACCGCCATTGCCTGCTATACCGAAGAGGTACTCTTTGTTCCAGAAGTTGGAGAAGTCTGACGAGAATACGTCATCGTACTCGGTAGCGAGATCGCGGCCATAGGTCTTTTCAAGTTCGTCGACCATGGAGATGACGTTGGTCCACTGTGAAGCGTCCCATGTGGCCCAGTAAGCATATACCTTGGCTTTGTAGGCAACGGCAGAAGCCTTGTGGGCGCGGCCGCGGTCGTCGGCGCCATACTCCTCGAACTTGGGCAGATACTTGACGGCATTGTCCATATCTTCGATGATGTACTTGTAGTTGTCTACTACAGAAGCCTGCTGCTTGGGAATAGAGTTGTCGTACTCTCCGGCAAAGTCCTCATAGCGCACGAAGGGTACACCCTGCTTGTCGGTACCGTAGCGGTAGGCGATGTAGAAGTGGGCGAAACCGCGCATGAAGTAAGCCTCGCCGAGCGAGCGGGTCTCAATGGAGGTCAGCGTAGTGGTAGCCTGTTTTTGCAGGAGTTTCTTGATGACCCAGTTGGCGCGTGAGATGACGTTCATCAGATTGCCGTATGTACCGCGCAGCGGACTCTCGTCACCGTTGTACTCGAATGTGGCGAGCGTATTGTAACCGCGGGTACGTCCCCACACGATATCGCAGGCAGCACCCTGCTCCCAGTATATTTCGCGACCGAAAAGACCTTCCTGATGGATGGGAGCATAGAGGGCATCGATGGCATCGATGGCCTGATTGTCGTTGGTGAAATATTGCGTCGTGGTCGGTGTTCCCTCAGACTGCACATCCAAGAAGTCGCTGCAGGAACTGAGAAGTGCCAGCGAGACGACGGCTGTCAATATATACTTTGTTTTCATAGTGTATTTCTTGATTTGAGATTAGTATGTGAGTTTCACTCCGAACGAGAATGTGCGAGATACCGGATAGCGCATAGCGTCCCATCCGCCACACTCGGGATCGATACCGGTATAGTCGGTGATGGTGAAGAGGTTTTCACCGCTCACGTATACGCTCAAGCGACTGTTGCGAGCGTTGAAGTGCTGACATTTGCGGAGCAACTTCGTAAGATCGTAGGATACGGTCACGTTCTTCAGACGGAGATAGGAGGCGTTCTCCAGATACCAGTCGGAGGCAGTAGAGAAGTTGCCGTTGGGATCGTTCTTCGACAGACGGGGGATATTGGAACCACGGTTGGTCTCGCTCCACGCATCGAGGATACGGCTGTCGCGGTTGAAGCCGCCTTCCACATCAGACAGGGTCATCGACTTGGCCACATTGAGCGCCTGTGCACCGGCTACGCCCTGGAACATGGCAGAGAAGGAAAGGTCTTTCCATGTGAATCCGCCGGAGAGAGAGAAGGTCCACTTCGGGGTGGCACTGCCGCAGTACTGACGGTCATTGTCGTCGATGGTACCGTCGCCGTTGGCATCAACAAACTTGAGGTCGCCGGCCTTTGCGTTGGGCTGTATGCGCTTGCCATCCTTCTGGTAGGCAGCGGCTTCCTCGTCGCTCTGGAAGATACCGTCGGTTCTGATGAGATAGAACGAGCCGAGAGGCTGGCCTTCAGCATCCTGATAGCAATAGGGGATGAGACGGAAACTGCCGTCACCGGTCCAGACACCAGGATTGCCGTCTGCGTCTTTCACGCCGATGTCGCTCACCCAGTTTTTCAGCCAAGCCACGTTGCCGCCTACATAGTAGGAGAAGTTCTTGTTGACACGGTCGTTCCATGTAGCGGAGAATTCGATACCGCGGTTGCGTACTTCACCTTGGTTGACGAGCATAGCGTCGAGACCGATACTGCCGGGCCAGTTCATGGACTGTGTCTGGATGAGGTTGTAGGTGCGCTTCTCAAACCAGTCGAGCTGCATGGCCAGACGGTCGTTGAACATATTGAGGTCGAGACCGAGGTCGAACTGCTCCGAGGTTTCCCAGGTCAGATTGTTGTTGAGGGCGGTCTGGTTGTAGATGAAGGTATTCCAGAGTGTGTTCTTCTCCACACCGTACTGCGCTTGCTCCTGCCATGTCTTGAGGGCGAGCAGGGCCGACTTGTAGTTGTAGCCGATAGAACCGAGGTTGCCCACACGTCCCCATGATGCACGGAGCTTGAGAAGGGATACGGCATCGGTCTTGGGGAAGAAACTTTCGTTGGAGATCTTCCATGCTGCGGTCACAGCGGGGAAGTCGCCGTGGTTGTTCGACTTGGGCAGACGGCCGGCGTAGTCGCGACGCCAGGAAGCGGTCACAAAGTAGCGGTCATCATACGAGTAAGCCAGACGGCCGATGAGCGACACGTTGGCGTCGGGGCCGGTGAGGTAGTCGCTGCCCGATACAGATCCGGCGTAGGCGATGTACTGCAGGTAGGCAGACTCGTCGGAGAATGTCTTGCCGTCGAGTTCGAAACCGCGTACATTGTAGTGGTCGGCGGTAGTGGAGAGCAGTGCGCCTACGGTGTGCTTGCCGAAAGTATTGTCATAGGTCAGCGTATTTTCTGTCTTCCACTGGTCGGTACGATAGGTACTTTCGGAGAGTGAGTTGCTGCTATTGGGCTTGCCCACCTCGTCACGACGGGGAGAGAACTGCTTGTAGTAGTTGCTTTTGAGATTGTAGGTGAAACGGCTCACGAACTTGAGACCGGGGATGACGTTGGCTATCTCCAGTGCAGTGGTCGACCATGTGTCACTCGTACGGTTGAAAATATTGTTGGCCGTGAGCGTACTCATCGGGTTCACTGCGTCACCATGAATGTCGGCATAATTTGAACCGTACTTTGCTATATACTCGGGATCTTCTGTTGTCGTTCCGCCAAATCCGCTTTGGGTATACGGACTATAGACCGTAGCACTTGCGGGCATGTAGATGGCTGATAGTACAGCGCCGGTATAGCCGGATGTAGTATTGGTAGAACGGCTTTGGGTATTCTTCCATACGAGGTCTTCGGAGATGGACACCCACTTGTTGATCTGATACTTGCCGTTGTAGTGCAGAGACAGGTTCTTGTTGAAGGTATTGACAAGAACACCCTCATCATTGTCATAAGCAAACGACAGACGGTTGGTGAAAGTATCGGAACCTGTATTTATCGATACATTGTGACGCTGGTAGAATGCAGTACGGAAGATCTCATCCATCCAGTTGGTGCGGGTCGTGGCAATCCAGGGATTCTTCGTAACATCCCAACCTTCGGGCAGACTAAGTCCGGCGGCTGCATAAGAGCGCTTTCTCATCTCAATCTCCTGCTCGGCATTGAGCGGTGTCGGGAGGTTCATGGCATTGCGTATGCCGACCATACCGTCATAAGAAAGTGAGGTCTGCCCCTTCTTGGCCTTCTTCGTGGTGACAAGCACTACGCCGCCGGCTCCCGACTGGGCACCATAGATGGCAGCGGATGCGGCATCCTTGAGCACTACGATAGACTCAATATCGTTGAGCGATGAAATAGGAGCACCGGGCACTCCATCGACAACCCACAACACATTGTCACCGTTCTGCGATCCCTGACCGCGGATAACAATATTGGGACTTGACGTCGGGTCGCCACCGCTTGACTGTACGGTAACGCCGGCCAACTGGCCCTGCAACATTCCCTCTGTAGAGGTAACGGGGCGAACTGCCAATTCATCGACATTGTTCACCACGCCAACGGCCGCCGAGAGGTCTTTCTTCTTCGTGGCGGCACCATAACCGATAGCCACCACCTCATTGAGCATGTGGCTGTCATCTTCGAGCGAAACGGTAATCTGCGAGCGGCCGTTCACCTTGAGGGTCTTCTCGGCATAGCCGATGGAACTTACTTGAAGTTGAGCACCGGGCTTCACGTTGGCCGTGAATTTTCCGTCGATATCAGTCACTGCGACCACACCGCCACCGACAACCTTCACCGTTGCTCCGACAACGGGCTGTCCCTTGGTGTCTGTTACAGTTCCGCCCACTTTCATGGTACCTTGTTGTTGAGCGAATGTCTCACCACCTACAACAGGCGTACTGCCTGCATAGACGGACAAAGAGGAAAACGAAAGCATGGAGACGGCTGCGACTCCGAGTGCTTTACGCTTCCAACTCGTTTGCAAGTTGTTCTTTCCCATTTTTTAGATTTTAGTTGTTTCTTCAGCAGCAAGAATGGCCGCCTCATAAATTTGTTTTCATAGTCTTGGATTGTCCGCCTATATGTGGCGATGGAGAACAGAAAGGGTAATTTCACCCGACAATAGGTTATCGTTCTCACGGACAACATCAATTAACACGATTGCAAATATACGCTAAAATAGAATACGCAACAACTTTTTCCACACAATTTTCAGCATTGAAACAACGTTTTCACGGATTCGTAACACGACCGACCAATTGTGTGCGAGAACAATTTTTTGTGCATGATTTCCGGACATGGCATTGCCGAAGACCCACGCCACACCCAATGCATCTTTTCTCCTACCACAGGGCCTTGACAGCGAACCACACGATGGGCACGAGGAGTGAAGGCAGAAGGTTGAGGGTCTTGCAGTCTTTCAGATTGAGCAACGACAGACCGCTACCCATGATGAGCAATCCACCGACAATCAGCAGCTCGGCCATCAGCGCATCACTCACGGCCGCGCTCGACATCTGTGCCACAAGATAGAACATACTCTGCCACAAAAAGAGTACGGGAGCAGAAAGTATCATGCCTATACCATAAGTGGAAGCAAACACACAAGCAGACACAAGGTCGAGCGTGGCATTGGTGAAGAGCAAGGTATTGTCGCCCTTGAGTGCGCTCATCACCGGTCCGAGCATCGACAGCGGACCGATACAATAAAGCAGCACAGCAGTGATAAGCCCATCGGCAAACGAAGAAGCAGAAGTGTTGTCACCTTCCTTTTCAGATGTTTTCTTTCGGGTACGCCGCTCGATAAGACGGCGAAAACGGCCGTCAAGGTCGAGTCGGGTCCCCACCACTCCACCTATCGCGATGGCAAGAATGAAAAGTACAGGATACTGGCTTTCCTTCATGTGCGAGATAGAAGCATTGAGTCCGATGACAAGCGAAGCAAGACCCAACGAATCATACAATACACGCTTGTATTTATCCTTGACTCCAGCGTGCAGTAGCGTACCCACAACGGTACCTACAATAATGGCACCAGTATTTACTATTGTTCCTAACATAAAAAACTATTGGTTGTAATCATACAAAATTACAAAAAAAGCGGATGAATTCGACCGATAGTGCTTACCTTTGCACATTATATTAATAATTACTATCAGATACCTAAATACCGAAAAATATGTACAAAACCTTATTCCTATCGTTAGCCTTGGCGATGTCGACATCCGCAATGGCACAAACTGCGGCGCGAATGAACGACCTTACGGCCGAGCAAAAGTCGATGGCCATCAGTCTGAAACTCACAGGCCAACTGAGTACCGCAGGAAATTCCGATTTCCGGCAACTCCGCGACCTCTGCTGGCAACTCCGCAATGCCGATTTGGGCGATGCCACATGCGATACCATACCCGACAACGCATTCCACTCACGCCACCATCTACAACACATCACCCTACCTCAAACTGCAAAAGTGATAGGCGCCCAAGCCTTCTTTGCCTGCGACCATCTGGCAGACATCACCATACCCTCGTCAGTGAAGGCTATCGGAGCAGCCGCTTTCTCGGGCTGCCAGTCGCTGACCACCATCACATTGGAAGGCAGTCCCCAACTCGACGAGTTCGCCTTCGCCCGCCTCACCGGTCTTCGCACCGTGCGGGTCAAAACCAAAGTTCCACCACGCGCCGCTGCATCGGCTTTCTATGGACTCGACCGCAACAAAGTAAAACTCATTGTACCCAAAGGGACCGAAAAAGCCTACCGCAAGGCCACAGGTTGGAGTTTGTTCTTCACCGATTCCCAACAGGGCAACGAGCAGTGCGACCCCACCACCTGCCTCACCCCAGCACCGACAACACTTCACGTAGACAATAATAAAAAACCGCTTCACGTCACCTCCCAATGGGAAATCGTCTGCGACAAGGCTTGCGACAGCGACATCCGCCGCCAAGCCCAGCGTATCCTCCATGAGCGGTTGGGTAACGATGGCGACGTGCGGTACGCTGGCGGAAAACTACGCTCCACCACTCTCCTTCTCGCCATTGACCCTTCCGTAGATGATGACGAGGGCTACACACTCACCGTCACCGACGATGCCGTAAATATCAAGGGGCGCACCACCGCCGGCGTGTTCTACGGACTGATGACCCTCGACCAACTGCTGCGCGGAAGCGGCACATACCGTCATGTGGCTACCCTGCCCCAACTCTCCATCACCGACCAGCCACGCACACACATCCGCGAACTGATGGTCGACCCGGCGCGTACGTTCATCCCCTACGACGACCTCAAAGCCTTCGTCCCGGAGATGGCCCGATACAAACTCAACGCGCTGCATCTGCACCTTGTCGACGACCAGGCTTGGCGCATCGAAATCAAGAAATACCCGCAGCTCACCGCCGAAGCCTCGTCGCGCTGGGGACAGGACGACATGCTCTTTCCCATCAAAGGCTACTACACCCAAGAGCAGATGCGCGACCTCGTGAAATACGCTGCCGAATACCACGTAGAAGTGATACCCGAAATAGAAATGCCAGGACACGAGGTGGCTGCCATCAGCGTATTCCCCGAACTGACCTGTCACCAGCGACAAGTACCTGTACGCACGACCTGCGGCGTATCCAACCAACTGCTCTGCCCGGGCAACGAATTCACCTATGAGTTTCTTGGCAACGTATTCCGCGAACTGGCCGATATCTTCCCCTCTCCCTACATCCACCTCGGCGGTGACGAGGCGGGCAACCCTCCGCTGGACTGCTGGACTGACTGTCCCAAATGCCAGGCGCTGAAACAGCAGTTGGGTATCACCACCACAGACCGGTCTGAAAACTGGCGACTGCAGGGCTACCTCTTCGACCGTATGATCGACACCCTCCGCACCAAGTACAACAAAACGCCGATGTTCTGGTACGAGTCAGACTTCAAGAAGATACAACCCGGATGCATCACCTTCGCATGGCGAACAGGGCAGACACAGGAAGCGCTCGATGCCGCCGTTGCCAACAACGCCCGCATCATGCTCTGCCCGGGCGACCACTGCTACTTCGACTACCCGATGGCCAAGGGTGATATGCCCGAAGTGAACTGGGGTATGCCCGCCACCACACTCAAAGAAGCCTACGACCTTGATCCGGCATGGGGTATGGGCGAAGATTTTGAGAAAAACAATCTCTTTGGCGTGGCTGGTACACTGTGGAGCGAATGTATCAACACACCTGAACGTATCTTCTACCAAGCATACCCACGCGCCATCGCCCTCTCGGAAGTAGGATGGAGTACAGCCGACAACAAATCGTGGACCGGCTTCCTCACCCGTCTCCGTCCCGCCCTTCAAGACATGATGAAGCGCGGCATACCATTCTCCATGAGATTGGAGAAATAACGCGATCATACAAGAATGCCAAAGGGCGTGTCACTCTTTATGGTGACACGCCCTTTTACGTTTTTAGTATACTATGCCCTCCCATCTATTTGCTGCTCCAACTCAGCCGGGCGGCAATGGGGCGATGGTCTGACGATACACTGTCTGCAATGACCGTAAATCTGTCGACCAGTACTTTCGAAGGCGCACATACGGCAATATAGTCAAGCAACGAGTCGGGGCAATCTGCAGGATAGGTAGACTGCGTAGTGTCGTTTGCCAAGACAAACGACTGTCTCATTCCCGCAACGAAAGCATCGCCGGGCAAGGCATTCCAATCACCTGCCAAAACGAAAGGTTTCTGCACGCCCTTCACATTTTCCAAAATAATAGGGACAGAAGCCATCTGGTCTTCGGGAGTCAGTGACAAATGCAGACAAGCAAAGATATAATCCTTGAACTCTGCCATTAGCAGCACCCGCGCCTCCTCACGTCCGGGAAGACATACACGACGCACCTCCAACGGTTTTTCCTTCGAGAGAATGCCTATACCATAAGAGCCACCGTCAAAAGCAATGGCTTTGGCAAAAGTAGGATACAGCCCGGAACATTCGGCCAAACGTTCCAACACATATTCCCCACCACTACGGCCAGTCACACTGTCCACCTCCTGTACTGCCACCACGTCTGCCTTTTGGTTGGCGAAATGACGGGCTATGCGGGCATAATCGGTTTTGCCGTCAAGTCCCTCACCATGACGAATATTATAGGATACTACAGAGAGTGTATGCATCTTCCGCTTGCCATAAGCCAAAGAAAAGGAAGACACGACGAGCATTGTTGCCATCAGCAATCCTGATATACGAACAGCCTGTTTTTTCATAGTCATTGATTGATATTGGTAGTATGGATTATAATTGCACGACAAAGATAGTGAAAAAATACGAACGGTAATTTAAGAAATCAAAAACACGCCAATCTCCCCATAAAAAGCAGACATCCAGAACACGCTTTTGTAAAAGAATATCAGTATATTTGCCAACACAATCAAAACAGAAAAACTTGAAATTATGAAAGACATCACAATCTCAGACAGTATCCGGTATATCGGTGCCGATGATAAAGATCTTGACCTCTTCGAAGGGCAATACGTCATACCCAACGGCATTTCCTACAACTCCTATGTCATCATCGATGAAAAGATAGCCGTACTCGACACTATCGATGCCAGACGAACAGACCAATGGGTAGAAAACCTGAAACGCGAACTCGGCGACCGCCAACCCGACTATCTCGTAGTGAGCCATATGGAACCAGACCACTCGTACAACGTGAAACTGCTACTCGACATGGCACCACAAGCCAAGGTGGTATGTACAGCCAAAGCCAACCAACTCATCACCCGCTTCTTCGGCATGCAACTTCCTTCCGAACGTACTGTCATCGTCAAAGATGGCGACACGCTTTCTCTCGGACAACATACACTGCAATTCTTCACCGCACCGATGGTACACTGGCCCGAGGTGATGATGGAGTACGAACAGAAAGAGAAAATTCTGTTTGCCGCAGACGCCTTTGGAAAATTCGGTGCGCTCGATGACGATGACCAAGACGGATGGGCCTGTGAAGCACGACGCTACTATTTCAATATCGTAGGCAAATACGGGGCACAAGTACAAGCCGTGCTCAAAAACTTTCCGGCACCGATATCAAAACCATCTGTCCTCTCCATGGTCCCATACTCACAGGCGACCTCACACCCTATCTTACACTCTACGATACATGGAGCGCCTACCGTCCCGAAACAGAAGGCGTATTCATCGCCTATTGCTCACTACACGGCAACACAGAAGAGGCAGCGCTGAAATTGGCAGAATTCCTCAAAGCCGACAACATAAAAGTAAGCGTAAGCGACCTGCGCCGAGATGACATGGCAGAAGCCATCGAAGACGCCTTCCGGTACGACCGACTCGTACTTGCCGCTCCAACCTACGATGCTGGCGTAATGCCTGTCATGGAAGATTTCATGCAACACTTGAAGATGAAAAACTACCAAAACCGAAAAGTAGCCTTCATCGAAAACGGTTCTTGGGCTCCCGTTGCCGCCAAGAAAATGCGGGAAACAATGGAAAATATGAAAAACATAACAATAGTAGAACCCATTGTAACCGTCGAGTCAACCGTGAAACCAGACACCATCACTGCCATCAAACAATTGGCAGAGGCTCTTACTGACAAAGAGAAATAGAAAACATGCAATAAACATCACAAACAACGAGTCCCGTAGGGACGACAGACTATAGCGTAGGGCGTGAGCCCTACGTTTTGATAGGGTTATCAACAACGTGCCCCTGTAAGGGGCGCATAGTTCAATCTCATACAACGAATTATGCGCCCCTTACAGGGGCAACGCTTATAATGCCTAAGAGAGATAGGGC
>CAVFEZ010000017.1:0-11161 GCA_963621665.1 Akkermansia muciniphila
TCTGTCGTCCCTACGGGACTCGCAAGTTGCGATATTTTTACCGGACACCAATAAAAACCGATCATTTACCCAGGGTTACGCCCTTTCTGGGCTTGGTATGCAAAACTCCACAAAATTGTGAATATTTTTTATCTTTGAATATTCTACGGGACTTGTTGCTTATAATGCATTTCCAAACAAAAATATTTGTATGTGTTGACTATGATTTTTCGAAACCGCGGTTTCGAAAATATACAGTCGTGGATGAGGAGCGTTTTTCCTGTCTTACCAATAGCATCCGCCTTCTACTTTGTCGGCGTTTTTGGGACGCAGTTCTGCGCTGGGGTATACCCAATACTCGTTGAACAGCGATGCATAGCCTTTCCACGGTGTGTCTGGCGTGTAGCCGAACCCCGGCTGGTCCCATCGCTTGCCACGGATACCGAAGAGCAACTGCAGGGCACCGCCGAGATGCACCGCCTGGTGGCCCGTGCGCTTGGCGTGGGCGGCAAGGGGGAAACCGTAGGCTCCGCAGCCGATGAGGGCGATGTCGTAGTCGGCGGCGTCCATCTCCGCCTTCATTGCCTCCAGCGCCTCAAACCAGTCATGGTAGGTGCTGTTGCCCCCGATGCTCTGTACGGCCTGCACCGTGCGCAGGTCGAACTCCGGCAACACGCGCCTGTCGCTGAAAAGCCTCTCGCGCCTGTCGTGGTACTGCTGCTCTATGAGCGGAGCGAAAGGATGTACCACGACCACCCGCTTGCCCTCCAGTGCCCTTGTCCACGGGTCTTTTGCCCAGTAGGGTTCCAGGGCCCGCAGCATCACCTTTTCAAAGTCCAGGGCGAAGAGATCCTTCATCGTCTGTTCGGTTGCCAGCCATGAACCGAGGATGTCTACCTCGTGGCTGTCCTCGACCATCATCTCGCCGAACCTTGTCATGTTTTCTGCCGTAGAGGGGAAGAAACCGGCGCACCGGGTCATCTGGTCCATGATGGTCTTCTCCCACCACCAGGGAAACTGCTTTCCGCGGATGAAATTCCAGCAGGAATGCTGCTCTCCTGTCACTCCCAAATAGTTGACAGTCGCCAGTATCTCATTGTTTCCGTACCTTGCCACCATGCACGGCCGTCCGGAGGCAAGGAGGCGGTAGATCATCTCCGCCGCGGTGTCGGGGTCTGTCACGCCCCGGTCGTAAGGTGTTGCCTTGCCATCGAACACCTTGGCATAAAGCCGGCGCAGCACTTTGAGTGCCAGTATCTCTGCTCTGTTCATGTCTCTTCTGTATTTTTCAGTCTTTTTCCTGTCCGGGTTTCTCTTTGGTGCCGTCGGTTTTGGAGGGGACGCTCCACTTCACGTGTCCGTCATTCTCCACCATCACCCAGTCTTTGCTGTCGGGGTATCCGTGCCAGAATTTCTCGGGGCACACCTTGATGCCTTTGTTCAGCAGGGCTGGCTTGTAGGAGAAACTGCTCTTGCTCGTTATCAGCAGGTCGGCATAGACCATGTGGAGAAACGATGCCGTCGCCCCCATGTCCATGCACCAGTGCAGATGGGGGAAACGGGCAAACTCGGGGTAGTCTTCCGGCCGTCCTTGTGAGAAGAAATAGATGTGGACGGGCTTGTTGGTGACAGTCCTGACGTGTTCCAATACCTGGGACAGCACCTTCTCGTAGTAGTCGTTGCTGAGGTACCGCATGGCAAGGTTCTCGTCGGTCGGATCTGCCATGATGTCGCCGCGGCGCACATGGATGGCGATGTTGTAGTGGGCTGTGTCGTAGACGAGCCGGTCGTCCTCCCGCGAGGGTGCGGCGAAGAATTTGCGCTGCAGGTCGGGAATGAGCGTGTTCAGGTCGCGGTAGAACTGGTCCTGCTCGCAGAGAAAGACCACCTCCCGGTCGGCGTAGGAGGCGACAATGCGGCGAATCACGTCCATCTCTTCCGGATTGTAGAGTCTGAAGCGCGGCAGTCTGACGACCTTTCTCCCCTGTCTCTTGAGTTGCCGGAAGGCCGTCTCACCGTTGCCGAAGCCGAGAAAGGCGTCCCACTTGCTGGCGGTATGTGGATGTGCGGGCGTGGCAAAGGGGATATGGGCGAACTTCAGGCCCAGAAGTTTTGCCAAATGGTAGCCGGCCATCCAGTTGGCCATCTGGTGTCCGATGCCGGCCACCGGATTGGGGCGGGCGGCAAGGTAGTTGCTGCAGCCGGCCGTTGCCAGCGGTTTTGGAGGACATTTCAGCATGTGGCGGTAGGAGGCGTAGTGCCGGCAATAGTCGGGAAAGGGCAACTGCGCGATTCTGGCAAACCACAGTATGCGTACTCTTCTTTTGGCTTTATAGATAAATCTTCTATGGTCATGGCGTGTGATGTCTTGGTTTTAGAGACGGTGAAAAAGTCACCTGCCGCGGTCTTGGCGGCGGATGACAGGTCTGGGACAAAGGTATGCATAAAATGCAAGAAATCCATGCTTTTGCCGGAAGAAAACGTGTGCGTGCCTTTTGTCCGTACTGTGGCGTGACGGCAGACGGCCAGCGAAAATGTCCGGCAGACTGTCCTGTACTGCCTGAAAAAAAAGTATAAAAGAGGATATAATCTTGCAAAGATTGTATCAGTCACTTTGCATGAAAACCGCTAATTTTGCAAATTGAAAAGGAAGAGTGAGAATGACTTCCGCTTCAATTCATTCTAATAGGTCAATAAAACGGTTCCGCCAATGTCTTGTCGCGACAGACAGGACGGCGGGTGGTAAGAAGATTGTTAAAGACAATGGGTAATTTGTTCAAGTCTTGAGGAGGACGTGTATGCCAACCAGCCACACATCCTCCTCTTTTTTTGTGCCTTTCCGCAACGGGTTTTTGTGTCCTTCCGCATTGATTTTTGCGCCTTGCCGCATTGAAATACTACAAAGGCCTTGTACGGTTGCTACAAGGCCTTTGTACGGTTGCTACAAGGCCTTTGTACGAACCGTACAAGGCCTTTGTAGTATTTTGGGCCAAAAAGGGTGGAATTCTGCAACTTTATGTCTACCTTTGCCGTCAAACGTATGAAATGATACATCTCAAGGATATCAATAAAACCTACCAGGGTGCGCAGCCCTTGCACGTGCTCAAGGGCATAGACCTCGACATCGGCGAGGGCGAGTTTGTCTCCATCATGGGCGCATCTGGTTCGGGCAAGTCTACCCTGCTCAATATTCTCGGCATACTCGACAACTACGATTCGGGCGAATACCGGCTCGGCGGAGAACTCATCAAAGACCTCTCCGAAAGCCGCGCCGCCGAGTACCGCAACCGCATGATCGGATTCATCTTCCAGTCGTTCAACCTCATCTCCTTCAAGACCGCCGTCGAGAACGTCGAACTGCCCCTCTTCTATCAGGGGGTGGGCCGCCGCCAGCGCCACCGCATGGCCATGGACTACCTCGACCGTCTTGGCCTGGCCCAGTGGGCCGGACACTATCCCAACGAGATGTCGGGCGGACAAAAGCAGCGTGTGGCCATTGCCCGCGCCCTCATCACCAAGCCCCGCATCATCCTGGCCGACGAACCGACCGGCGCCCTCGACTCCCGCACCAGTGTCGAGGTGATGTCCCTGCTCAAGCAGCTCAATGCCGAGGAACACGTCACCACCGTTGTCGTCACCCACGAGAGCGGCGTGGCCAACGAGACCAACAAGATCGTGCATATCAAGGACGGACTTATCGGCCACATAGAAGAAAACCTCGACCACAAAGCGTCGCCCTTCGGGAGCGGCGGTCTCATGAAGTAAAGTCTGAAACTCAAATCTCATGCGCGACATCATCACCGAAATATGGGCCACCATGCGGCACAACAAGTTGCGTACCGCGCTCACGGGCTTCTCCGTGGCGTGGGGCATCTTCATCCTTATCGTGCTGCTCGGGGCCGGCAACGGACTCATCAACGGCATGACGAGCAATATGGGCGACTTCCTCGCCCGGTCAATGGTTGTCTCCGAAGGCTATACGACCAAAGCCTACGACGGCCTTGGCGAGAACCGTGCCGTCACGCTCAACGACAAGGACCGCACCATCACCGAAACCGGATTTCCGGAAAACGTCGAGGAGGTAGGGGCCGAGATAGAGCAGGGCGGACAGAACGTGGTCTGCGGAGTCAACTATATGGCGGGCGTCAGCGTGTCGGGTGTCTATCCCAACGACCTCAATATCAACAAGCACAAGATGGTGCGCGGACGTTTCATTGACGACCTCGACATCGACGACCTCCGCAAGTCGGCCATCGTCAGCACCTCCCAAGCCAAGCAGTTGCTGCCCGAGCAGCCTATGGGGCTCTATGGCCGGCAGATCAAGATAGGCGACCTCTCCTTCCGTGTGGTAGGCATCTACCAGAGTGAGGAAAACGGTGCTGACAATATCTACATCCCCTTCACCACCTTCCGTACCATCTACAACAGCGGCGACAAGACCGGCGACATCGTATTCTCCTTCCGCAACCTCGAGACGGTGGCCGACAACGAGGCTTTCGAGAAAGTATACCGTGCCCGTATCAACCGTCAGCACCGCGCCGCTCCCGACGACGAGAATGCCGTATGGATATGGAACCGTCTCACCTCTGTGATGGCGATGGATACGGGTGTCGATATCATCCGTACCGCCCTGTGGGTGATTGGCATCCTCACGCTGATCTCGGGCATCGTGGGCGTGTCGAACATCATGCTCATCACTGTCAAGGAGCGTACCCGCGAGTTCGGCATACGCAAGGCCATCGGTGCCAAACCGGGGTCTATACTGCGGCTCATCATCGTCGAGAGTGTACTCATCACCACCATCTTCGGCTATATCGGCATGGTGCTCGGCATCGCCGCCAATCTCTACATGGATGCGACCATCGGCCAGACGAAGATGGACACGGGACTTTTCTCCGTCAGGATATTTGACAATCCTACCGTCGGCATCGACATCTGCGTACAAGCCACCCTGCTCATGGTCATCGCCGGCACCCTGGCCGGACTCATGCCCGCCCGCAAGGCCGCACATATACGGCCCATCGAGGCACTGAGGGCAGAGTAGTTCTATATAATAATGTAGAAAAGGAGAATCGGAAGAATCATGATGAAATTCGACATAGACCGTCTGCGGGAAATCCTCGATACCCTCTCGCGCAACAAGTCGCGCACGTTTCTTACGGGCTTCGGCGTGTTTTGGGGTGTCTTCATGCTCATACTGCTCTCCGGTGGAGGCGTGGGACTCAAGGAACTGCTCAACGCCAATTACGACGGTTTCGCTACCAACTCGGCCCTGTTGTGGGCGCAGAACACCACCAAGCCCTACCACGGATTCCGCAAGGGACGGCAGTGGTATATGACCTATACTGACGTGCAGCGTCTCAAGGCCAAGGTGCCCGGGCTTGATGCGGTGTCGCCCAGCATCGCCAAGTGGGGAGCCAACGCCGTCAGTGGCGAGAAGACAGTGGGTTGCTCGGTGAAGGGCGTACTGCCCGACTGCCAGCGCATCTTCACCCCCGAACTGCGCTACGGACGCTACATCAATGAGATGGACATGCAGCAGCGGCGCAAGGTGTGCGTCATCGGCAAGAAAATCTACAAGACCCTCTTCCCCGGTGTGGGCGATCCCTGCGGCCAGCTCATCCGCATCGACTCCATCTACTACAGTGTGGTGGGTGTAGACTATTCGGTGGGAGAAATCAATATCGGCGGCAGCAACGACCAGTCGGTGGCCGTGCCCATCACCGTCATGCAGCAGGTATACAACAAGGGCAACGCCGTCGACATCGTGGCCGTGACCGCCCGGCCGGGCGTGACGATGAGTTCCATCACCGGCAGCATGCGCCGTGTCATCGCCGAGGCGCACGATATCGACCCGACCGACGAACAGGGCATCATGGTGTTCAACACCGAGAAGATGTACAGCATGGTCGACAGCCTCTTCCAGGGGGTCAACATCCTCATCTGGCTCGTGGGCATCGGTACGCTGCTGGCCGGAGCCATCGGCGTGTCAAACATCATGATGGTCACCGTGCGCGAGCGTACCGTCGAGATCGGCATCCGCCGTGCCATCGGCGCCACACCGCGCATGATACTCTCGCAGATCATACAGGAGAGCATCCTGCTCACGTCCGTGGCCGGCATGTCGGGTATCCTCTTCGGGGTCATCATCCTCCAGGGACTCGAGATGGGGCTGACCAAAAACGGTACGGTCACCGCTCACTTCCAGATCGGTTTCGGTACGGCCATTGCCGCCGTAGCCCTGCTCTCGGTGCTTGGCGTGCTTGCCGGACTCGCCCCCTCTGTCCGGGCCATGAAGGTGAAACCTGTCGATGCGATGAGAGACGAGTGACCGTCGCATAGGAAAAACAGAGAAAAAACGAAAAAAACAACGATGATATGAAAAAATACTTCAAGTTCGTTATCGCGGCGATTGTCGCCCTGGTGTTTGTCGGAACGTTTGTCTTCCTCTACATCAAGTCGCGTCCGCAACCGGTGGTCTACGACGAGTTTACGCCCAAGACGATGGACATCCGCAAGACCACCGTGGTCACCGGAAAGATAGAGCCGCGCAACGAGGTGGCCGTCAAACCCCAGATATCGGGCATCATCACCGAGATACTCAAGGAGGCCGGCCAGCAGGTCACCGCCGGAGAGGTCATCGCCAAGGTGAAGGTCATACCCGACATGAGCCAACTCAGTTCGGCGCAGTCGCGTGTGCGTCTGGCCGAGATCAACGTGCGTCAGGCCCGCACCGACTACGAGCGCGAGAAGACCCTCTACGACAAGGGGCTCGTCTCGGCCGATGAGTACGACAAGATTGTGCAGACCTACCGTCAGGCCCGCGAAGAAGTGGCCGCCGCCACCGACGCCCTCGAGGTGGTGCGCGACGGCGTGTCGAAATCCAACGCCTCGGCCTCGTCGACGCTCATCCGCTCGACCATCACCGGACTCATCCTCGACATCCCCGTCAAGGTGGGCAACTCGGTCATCCTCGCCAACACCTTCAACGACGGTACGACCATCGCCACCGTCGCCAACATGCAGGACCTCATCTTCCGCGGCAATATCGACGAGACCGAGGTGGGACGGCTCACGGCCGGCATGAACATGAAGATCACCATCGGTGCCCTGCAGAACCTCAAGTTCTCTGCCCGTCTGGAATACATCTCCCCCAAGGCCGTCGACCAGAACGGCGCCAACCAGTTTGAGATCAAGGCCGCCGTCAGTCCCGCCCACGGCCAGCAGATACGCAGCGGCTACAGTGCCAACGCTGAGATTGTGCTTGCCGAGTCGCGCGGTGTGCTCACCATACCCGAAAGTGCGATAGAGTTTGAGGGCGACGCCACCTATGTCTATGTGGTCGGCGGCACAGGCGACAAGAAGACCTATACGCGCCGCAAAGTGACCGTCGGACTGAGCGACGGCATCAACATCGAAATCAAGAGCGGACTCCGCAAGGACGAGCGTGTGCGCGGTCCGAAGATGGTGGACGACAAAGACTGACGCACGTCTGAAGAAATGAGCATCCGCTCCATCCGTCTTTATTAGACTACGGATGGAGCGGATTTTTTGTGTTGTCGCCCTTTCCGGTGCGAATAAATCCGCCTTTGCCAAGAAAAGCAAGAAAAAATGTTGGACGGCACGCGAAAAACCCCTAACTTTGCGAAAGAAGAATACCTGAAACGCAATGGGAAACCTACCTTTTGATCTCTTTTCACCCTGAGCGAAACATTATCTTATAACTCAAACCATATTTATGAAAAAGATTTCCATCTTTCTCTCCGCACTGTGCCTGGCAGCCGTTCCCGCAGTCATGCAGGCCCAGAGCGAGTTCCAACTGAAGCCGGAAACCGTCACCGATCCTGACAATCAGCCCCGTCCGGTATTCCCCGTGCCCAGTGAGCGGCAACTCAAGTGGAACGAAACCGAATTCTACGGCTTCTTCCACTATGGCATGGACACCTATACCGGAAAAGAGTGGGGCGACGGCACCGAGTCGGAGTCGACCTTCGCACCCACCAAAGTACCCAACCCCGCCCAATGGCTCGTCGCCGCCAAGTCGGCCGGAATGAAAGGTGGTATCGCTGTGGTGAAGCACCACGACGGTTTTTGCCTGTGGCCCACACAGACCACCGAGCACTGTGTGAGAAACTCCAGCACGGCCAACGCCAAGGCCACCAATATTCCCCGCGACTTTGCCCACGCCGCCGACTCGCTCGGCATGAAGTACGGCTTCTACGTGTCGCCCTGGGACCTCAGCAACAAGTATTGGGGTGAGACCGACGACGACGGCAACTATACCGACAACTATGCCAAGAAGGTGTTCCTGCCCCAGTGTGTCGAACTGGCACAGTACGGCAAGAACCAGTTTGAGATGTGGTTTGACGGTGCCACCGGAGGCGACCACGCCGGAGCCTACGGACGTACCAGCGGTACCGAGAAGCGTACCATCGACGACGCACAGACCTACTATGATATCCCCAACCTGCGCGACTCCATACACAACCTGCTGCCCGACTGTATCATGTGGGGCGTGGGCGGCGAAGCACGCTGGATAGGCAACGAGAGCGGATACGCCGGCGAGACCTGCTGGTCGATGGGCGATGCCGAGTCGGGCGACGAGAACGGATGGCAGTGGCATCCCGGCGAAAGCGATGCCAAGGCGACCACCGGCGGATGGTTCTGGAAATCGACAGAGACAGTACAGTCGGCCGAGACCCTCTTCAAGATGTACCTCGAGACCGTAGGACGCAACGCCACCTTCATCCTCAACCTGCCCCCCGACAAGAGCGGAGAACTGCCCGCTGCTACCGTCAACCGTATGAAGGAACTCGGTACGATGATCTCTACCCGTCTCGGCAACGACCTTGCACCCAAGGCCAAGATCACCGTTTCGGAGACCCGCCAGGCCGGTGCCAACCGCACCTACGCCGCCACCAACATGACCGACGGCGACAAGGATACCTACTGGGCTACCAACGACGGCACCAACTCGGCCACCATCACCCTCACCTGGGACGAGGCGCAGACCGTACACTACGTCATGCTCATGGAGTACATCCGTCTCGGACAGCGCATCAAGAGTTTCACTGTGGAGACCAGCGCCGACGGCACCAACTTCACCCAGCGTGCATCCAACATCGCCACGACCACCGTCGGCTACAAGCGTATCATACCGCTCAACGGCAGCACATCATCAAGTTACTCTACGGGCTATACGGTGAAGGCCGTCCGCATCACCATCAACGACAGCAAGTCGTGCCCCACACTCCACACCCTCTCCGTATTCTAACTTCCATACATTCGTACAATCATGAACAACAAAAGATATATCGGTCTCGCCGCCCTGCTTCTCTCGCTCGGCGCAGCGGCACAGACCAACAAGACGCTCTGCGACTTTGAGGCAGAAGACAGTTACCAGTCGGTAGGCGTCTACGATACATGGGCCGAGTCGCCCTTCCGTACCAACGTGTTGAAAGGCAACGCCGCCGTGGTGGCCAACCACCTCAACGAAGAGGATGCCGTGCTCGGCTATGCCCCCAACACCTCGTCGTACATCCTCGGCGTGCAGCGCTCACGCTTCGGCAGCAACACCTTCGGCGCACTTGTGGGGCTCAAAACCCCCTTCGCCCTGACCAAGACGCAGCAGTACGTGCACGTCATGATCTACACGCCCAAGGAAACGTCGGTCATGCTCATCGGACTGGGCAACCGTGACGACCGCCCACAGCAGTCACCCCTCACCGAGCAGTTCTGGAGTTCCTCTACAAGCAAGGTGTCTGCCGGACGCTGGAGCGACGCCGTCTTCCCCATCTCGGGTGCCAACGGCATCACCATACGCAATCTGCTTGTGGTGGTCGACCGCAACTCCACCCACAACATGACCGAAGACTATGCCGCCTATATCGACAATATCGTGCTGAGCGACCAGAAGGATCCCTTCTTCTCGACCACACCGTACCCCATCAACTATGATGAGGCCACCACGCTCTCACGCTCCGACCGCTACACTACCTATGTATCGCTCACCAGCGGCGACGGCGCACAGACTGCCTCGGTAGACCAGCAGACCTCGAAGAAACTCTATATCAAGCGGCTCGACAACTGCTTCCTCGCCCAGCCCGGCGAGACCGTCACTCCGAAGATCGGTTACAACGGATCGTGGATGGCAGGCTACGCCTACATCGACAAGGGCAATGACGGCAACTTCGACGTGACCTACACCGACGACGGTATCACCGACCAGGGCGACCTGATGTCGTATGCCCTCTACAAGAACTACACCAGCACGGGCACTTATGTGAGCGGTTCGCCCAGCAGCAACCCGCCCGCATTCACCATCCCCGCCGACCTCGCGCCCGGTATCTACCGTATGCGCTACAAGGTAGACTGGGATAATGTAGACCCCGGCGGCAATCCCGGACCGAGCAACAAAATCACCGAAAACGGCGGTGTCATCGTCGACACCCGTATCAATGTGCACGGCAAGACGGTCAACCTCTCGCGTGCAGTCGATGATCTCGGCGGCGGACTCAACGGCGACATCCTCTTGGCCGACGGTACACCCGTGACCGACCAGACCGCTCCCTTCGGTGAAGCACTGAAGGTGAAGGTGTCACCGGCTCCCGGCTTCAAGTTCTCCCACGTCCTCATCCGCCACGGATACAATCTGGAGAAGGACAGTCTGCTCAACGAGAACCTGCAATGGCAGGAGGTGCGCGTCGACGCATCGGCCTTCACCGACAATGCCTATACCATACCGGCTTCCATTGTTGACGGTGACCTGCGCTTCGTGCCTTACTTCAGCAGTACAGCGACCGACATCACGGAGACGGAGACGGCAAAAAGTCTGACCGTCAGCGCTACCCACGCTACACTGACACTGCAGGCTGCCACTGCACAGCAGGTGACCATAGCCGATCTGCAGGGCCGCACAGTGTTCAGCGACCAAGTGCAGGGCCACCGCACTCTGACCCTCGTGCCGGGCGTGTATGTAGTCAACGATACCAAGGTGCTCGTGCCATAATTGTAGGCAGCACCTGATATAAGTAATGTAGAAAAAACATCCCGACACGCCTCCCGTCAGGAAGTGCGTATCGGGATGTTTTTTCTGTTTCTCCCATATAGCCCATATCCTTTTTTCTATGCGGGTTCTATAAATTGCCTTTGATGGATTTTTGGATTTTAGCCGAGCAGATTT
>CAVFEZ010000017.1:11171-40269 GCA_963621665.1 Akkermansia muciniphila
CGGATAAAAACAAAAAGCCACAAAGAGCAACCTGTCTAAATATAAATTTAAAAAAGCGTGGAATTTATAGAACACGCCTAAAAAAATACAACCTATGAAGAAAAAATCCATACCCTTCCTTTTCTCCGCGCTCGTCCTTTCTGCATCAGTGCCGGTCATGGCGCAATCATCTGAAGGAGTCACCCCTCGCGCCACAACGGGCGACAAGGTGGCACTCGACATTGTGGCCATCGGCGGCCATGTTGTGGGTGCCGACTATACCGGTGTGCCCGAAACCATAGACTACGGCAAGTCTGTCAGTCTGCTTCCGCTTGCTCCTGCTAACGGCTACGTGCTCAAGTCGCTCACCGTGCGCCACGGGCAGCAACTCGACGGACCGCAGTATGACGGTACGGTGCGCCAGTGGAGCGAATATACGGTAGACGGTGCGGCGGCCGACAAGGAGTTTGCCATACCGGCCGACAGTGTCGACGGCGACGTGAGGGTCACCGCCCGGTTTGAGGCCGACGGCACGGAGACCTACAAACTGTTGTTCGCCGACGAGTTCAATACGGCCGACGGTACGCTGCCCGACGCTACCTACTGGACCCGCTGCTCGCGCGAAAGTCCCACCTGGAAACGCTTTACCTCGCAGACCGCCGAGGGACAGGCACTCACAGGTTTTGTGCGCGACGGCAAACTGGTGATGCGCTGCGTGGCCAACGATATCGACGACGAGGGCGATGTCGACATGATCAGCGGTGCCGTGGAGAGTTCTTCGAAGATGTATTTCGCCTACGGACGTGTGGAGGCCCGCCTGCGTACCACTCCGCACCGCGGCAATTTCCCCGCCTTCTGGCTCATGCCCGAAGACAATTCGGCTGGATGGCCCAACGCCGGCGAGATAGACATCTGGGAGCAGATCGACACCGAGAACAAGACCTACCATACCGTGCATACCCACTGCACCTACGATCTCGGACTGGCCAAGCCCAACTCGGGCAGCGCATGGACGGATGCCGCCGAGTGGCACGTCATCTCTCTGGTGTGGACACCGACGCTACTCACCTGGTATGTCGACGGCATACAGGCCTTCACCTACGCCAAGTCATCTGACGAGACGCTTCTCGAAAAGGGACAGTGGCCTTTCGACAAGCCTTTCTACATCATCCTCAACCAAAGCGTGGGCAACGGTTCGTGGGCGGCCAACTGCGACACCTCGTTTGACTATGAGACGCTCTTCGACTATGTGCGCGTCTATCAGAGCAACGACTCGTCGGCCGTACTCTATCCCGTCAATTATGACGAGGCCGCCACTATCTCCCGCACCGACCGCTATACATCGAGCATCTCGCTCGTCAGCGGCGACGGCACGCAGACCGTGGCGGTCGACCAGCAGACCTCGAAAAAACTCTACTTCGACCGTCTTGACAACTGCTTTCTCGCCCAGCCCGGCGAGACGGTCACCCCGAAGGTCGGCTTCACCGGTGTATGGATGGCAGGCTACGCCTATATCGACAAGGACAATGACGGCAACTTCGACGTGACCTACACCGATGACGGCATCACCGACCAGGGCGACCTGATGTCGTACTCCCTCTTCAAGAACTACACCAGCACGGGTACTTATGTGAGCGGTTCGCCCGACAGCAACCCGCCTGCATTCACCATCCCCGCCGACCTGGCCCCCGGCATCTACCGCATGCGCTACAAGGTAGACTGGGACAACGTAGACCCCGGCGGCAATCCCGGACCGAGCAACAAGATCACCGACAACGGCGGTGTCATCGTCGACACCCGTATCAATGTGCACGGCACAACGGTCAACCTCTCTTGCACGGCCGACGGTCTCGGCGGCGGACTCAACGGCGACATCCTTCTGGCCGACGGTACGCCTGTGTCCGGCCAGACCGCTCCCTTCGGCGAAGCACTGACGGTGAAGGTGGCACCGGCCTCCGGCTACCAGTTGTCCCATGTCCTCATCCGCCACGGATACAATCTGGAGAAGGACAGCATGGTCTGCAAGAACCTGCAGTGGCAGGAGGCGCGCGTCGACGCATCGGCCTTCACCGACAATGCGTACACCCTACCGGCTTCCATGATCGACGGCGATGTGCGCTTCGTGCCTTACTTCATCAGCGATAAACAGACAGGAATCGAGGAGACCGAAACTGTGGGAGAAAAACCGACCGTCACCGCCGTCTACGGTATAGCCGGCGAACGCCGCAATGCTCCCGGACGTGGTGTCAACGTGCTGAAAATGAGCGACGGTGGCGTGAAAAAGGTAGTCGTGAAGTAAACTCTGTTTTGTGTACAAGCCCCGTAGGGTAGGGTGTTCAAAATTCAGAAAAATACAGTCGTAATTTAGTGGGGTTTTGCATACCTAAGCCCTGAAAGGGCGTAACATCACAGCCCAGGGTGAGGACCGAGCGACGTCCGTCGCTTCGCTCCGTCCTCACCCTGGGCTAGGATTGTGTCGCCCTTTCAGGGCTTTGATTGCTGAGTTCCCTTTGAGAATCAAATAATTGCAGATTTATATCAACATAAAAATCCACACGTTTTCTTATCCGATTTTGAACACCCTACCCTACGGGACTTGCCATTTGCGATATATTTGCCGGATACCAAAATCATTCTTCCTCATCCTCTGCCCCTATACGTGTGAGGTGCAACTGTCGGTCGCAGTATTGCAGTACGGCCGGGCGGTGGGTGATGAAGATGATGGTCTTCGCGCGGTCGGCCATGATATTGCGTATCACGCGGCACTCCGTATCGCCGTCGAGTGCAGAGGTGGCCTCGTCGAGCAGAAGGATGGGGCGGTCGCGGAGTAGGGCGCGGGCGATGGCGATACGCTGGGCCTGTCCCTCGCTGAGGCCGCCGCCCTGCTCGGAGCAGACGGTGTCGAGGCCGTGGTCGAGGCCGGACACGAAGTCGGCGCAACTGCGGTGGAGGGCATCCCACATCTCCGCTTCGCTGGCGTCGGTCTTGCCCAGACGCAGATTGTCGCGTATGGTGCCGCTCATGAGCGTATTGCCTTGCGGCACATAGACGAAATTGCAGCGGGTGAGGGGGGAGATGGTATGTGATGCGTGTGCATCGTAGATGTCGATGCGTCCCTCTTCGGGGTGTAGAAGAGCCAGCAGCAGACGGATGAGTGTGGTCTTGCCTGCGCCCGTCTCGCCGAGTACGGCGGTGGAGGATCCGGGGGCGAAGTCGAAGGACAGGTTGTCGATCACGCGCCGTGCGCCGCCCTCATAGGTGTAGGCTACATGGTGCAGGCGCAGTCCACAGGGAGCGTCCATGCGCAGGTTGTCGCCCTGTTGCTCAAGCGGCATTTCCTCCAGTTCCATGAGCCGCTCGGCGGCCGTGAGCACGCTGACGAAGGCCGGCACCAGTTTGGTGAGGCTGCGTGCCGGGGTCTGTATCTTGTTGACCAGTTGCAGGAAGGCAGTCATGCCGCCGAAGGTCAGGGTATGGGCCGACATGCGGACGGCCGCCCAGAGAAAGGCCACAAGGTAGCCGATGGCGAAACCGGAATTGAGTGCAAGGTTGGAGAATACGGAGAAGCGGGTGCGCCTCACCACGTTGCGGCGTAGTATGGTCTGTGTGTGGTCGAGGCGTGCGGTCATCTCGTCTTCGCTTTCGAGCGTCTTGATGACCATGCGGTGCTGTATGGTCTCCTGCAGTATGCTCTGCACGCGGCTGTCGGAGTCGCGTACCGAGCGGGTGAGCCGTCGCATGCGTCCCATATAGATCTTGCTGAACGCCACGAACACGGGAATGATGGCCACGGTGATGAAGGCCAGCGTTCGGTCCATGGAGAAGAGATAGAGAAATGCTCCGGCAAAGAGGGCCAGCACAGAAAGCGTGTTGGGGAGCGTCTCGGTGAGAAAGCCGACCACGTTGGCCACGTCGGTCTCGAGCCTGTTGAGCACGTCGCCCGAGTGGTGGCGCTCCTTGCCGTGCCACTCCGACCGCAGCAGACGGTCGAGCATGTGTTGCTGCATGCGGTTCTGGGCGCGCACGCCGAGGATGTTGCGCACCCAGATGGAGGCGATATTGAGGGCGAACCCGGCGGCAATGAGCAGGCCCATAAGTCCGACGGCCGCATAGATAGATCCGGTCGCGGCACCCGAGGCTACATCGATGGCACGCTTCACGGCCCATACCTGCGACAGGCTCAGGCAGACATCGACAAGTCCGATGGCCGCGTTGAGCGTAGCCTGGATGCGGTTGCCGCGCCATGCCTGCCACAGCCAACGGGTGATGGTGGCGGCGGAGTATCGGGTAGGGGGAAGGTGTATGGCGGTTTTCAGATTCATTGTTCGCGTTTGTCTGCTCCCCACATCATCTTTTCGCGCAGGGAGGAGAAGTAGGTCTGGCCTCCGCGCTTGATGATGTGTGTGGTGAAAGGTGCTTTGGCGATGGTCAGGGCGATGTCTTCGGGGAGTGTCACGCTGCGTCCGTCGATGGCGACGAGGTAGTTGTGCGACCGCGACGAGATGCTGAGCCGTACCTCGCTGTTGTCGCTGATGACGATGGGACGCATGCTGAGGCTGTGGGGGGCGACCGGCGTGAGGCAGAGCGTGCCGGTCTGCGGTACGATGACGGGACCGCCGTTGGACAGTGAGTAGGCAGTCGACCCGGTTGGTGTGCTGATGACCAGACCGTCGGCCTGGTAGGTGGTGAGGTATTCGCCGTCGACGGTCGTGTGGATGCTGATCATCGAGGCGACGGCGCGCTTGAGCACGGCGATGTCGTTGAGCGCATAGGGACATTCGTCGAAGGATGTACCCTCGGCCTTGATCTCGATGGCGGTATGGTCTTCGATGGAGTATTGTCCGGAGAAGATGTCGTCGAAGGCGGCCTTGATGTCGGAGGGCAGCACGCCGGCGAGAAACCCGAGCCGGCCGGTGTTGATGCCGATGATGGGTGTCTGTTGCGGTCCGACGCGTGTGGCGGCCTTGAGAAAAGTGCCGTCGCCGCCTATCGACACGGCGTAGTCGGCTTGCGGACAGGCATCGTCGAATGTGCCGTCGGTGTCAATGTCAAGTCCGCGCTCTGCGGTGAGGAAACGGTGGTAGTCGCGGTCGACGAGGATGGAGGCCCCGTGGGAGCGCAACTGCGAGATGACCTCGAGTGCGGGTGCCGATTTGCGTGCCTGGTAGGAGTTGCCGAACAGGGCGAATGTCAGTTTTTTCTCTTTCATGCTTTTCTCTTTTCCGGTGCAGCCGCCAAGAAACGGGGTGGGGCGGGACTGCGCAACGTATGCAAAGGTAAAATTTTTTTTCAGATTTTTGGCGGAGTATGTATAATTTGGTGATGTTTGGGCGTGTTCTATATATAGAACCCGCCTTTATATATAATAATGTGGAAATTGCAGAATTTTTAATATTAACATTCTTTTGCATATATACAACCAAGGATTTTGCTTTTCTTCATTTTATAAGTGTGCAGAAAAGAAAACGTGCAATGCACAAACATCAAAAACAACGATATATATGACACTCAAGACCATGTCCCTCGCCATGTTTGCAGGGATCACCCTCGGACTCTCTTCCTGCGCCTCTGTGCAGAAGACCGTCAACTACAGTGAAGCACAGCGCTACTTTGTGCGCAACGACGTGACCGACTATTCGCCACGGGTCATCCGGAGCGAGGCCGAACTGGAACGCTACTTCGGTATGGCGGCCGTGATGAGCACCGACGGCAGCGGGTTGCCTACGGCCATCGACTTCACCCAAAAGGCTGCGCTCGCCATCATCGAACCGCAAACCAATGTCGATACCGAGATAAAGATTGTTTCCGTCAAGACCGGTAAGGACGGCAAAACCACTGTGCGCTACAAGGTGTTGCGCTCCGGCAGTCCGCGGTCGTACTCCACTGTTCCGTGTTTGCTCGTGCAGATTGACAAGCAATATGGCGGCAATGTGGAGTTTGTAAAGGAATGAAAAAAAAAGTGTATCGGTAAAAGAAGGATACCATACTATTTGTAAGTGTAATGTGCGGCATCGTGCCGCTTGTAGAGAGCAGCGTCCCGGAAGAGACGCTGTTTTTTTTGTCTTTTTTGTGATAGAAAAGTATTACTTTCTGTATATGCTTGTATTTTTATGTCTTTTGCATTATGGGTGGTAATGGCATGAAAAAACTGTTGTCAACGTGTGTTTCCGTTTCTTTTGCGGAAAACGGCGGTTTTTGCTTTAGATAGGAAACGGGATAAGTAGGTGTCAATGCCCCTGTTTGTGGTATGAAGATGACCGTCGGGGCTGAAAAGTAGGGCAATGCGCGGAAATTTATGCAAATGTCATAAAAGTGCCATACTTTGACAATATAGTATTATCCGTTGCATAAAAATTGTGCTACCTTTGCGGTTGACATAAATCAAGGATTTTTCAAAAAGACTTTCGCCTTGCTCTTGTGTCGCACCCCACCTGCCCTTAAACTGGGGACAACTAAAAACGAAATACTTCTACCGCATTATGACGATGTATACAGAATTGTCTTTTTGCGCGCGTTGCGTGCGGGGACCTAACATACCGTATGGCCCTCCGCTCTCCCTGTCTGCTTCTGCGGAACGGCGGAGAACCCACTAATGATATTTTGCCTTCCCAAAATATAACAAAATCTTAAACCATAATAATTAACTTTCTAAAAATTTCGCCTAATGAAGAAATTTGTGATGCTAATGATGGCGCTCCTCATGAGTTGCCTGACCTATGCGCAGACGACGGTTTCCGGCAACGTCAAGGACGAGACCGGCGAGTCTGTCATCGGCGCGAGCGTGACTGTCAAGGGCGCAACTGGTACAGGTACTGTCACCAATATCGACGGTAACTTCACTATCAGCGTTCCGGCAGGCAAGAACCAACTCGTGGTGTCGTACATCGGTTACACGCCACAGACTGTAAACATCAACGGGCAGAAGACCCTCAACATCGTACTCAAGGAAGACAAGCAGACCCTCGATGAGGTAGTCGTTGTCGGATACGGTACGATGAAGAAGAGCGACCTCGCCGGTGCTTCCGCTTCCATGGACGAGAAGACACTGAAGTCGGCCCCCATCACCAATGTCGACCAAGCGTTCCAGGGACGTATCTCGGGTGTGACAGCCACACAGACCTCCGGTCAGCCGGGTTCGGCCGTATCGGTGAACGTGCGTGGTATTGCCACCATCAATGCCAATACCGAGCCGCTTTACGTTGTCGACGGTGTCATCTTCAACTCTCAGAGCAACAGCGGTTCGTCACTCGGACTCGGCGATGCTCTCGGTAACGGTTCCCACACGGCCGTGTCTCCCCTCTCACTCATCAACCCCAGCGACATCGTGAGCATGGAAGTGCTCAAGGACGCATCGGCTACGGCCATCTACGGTTCGCAGGGTGCCAACGGTGTTGTGCTCATCACCACCAAGAAGGGTAAGGCCGGCGAAGCCAAGTTCTCTTATAGCGGTTCGGTAACGGCAAGCCGTCAGAACAAGCGCCTCGACATGCTCAACCTGCGCGAGTTTGCACAATTCTACAACAAACTGGCTTCGCAAGGCGAGATTTCCTCGCCCGACAAGACTTTCAGCGATCCTTCAATCCTTGGTGTAGGTACCAACTGGCAGGACGCAGTGTTCCGCACAGCATGGCAGCACTCTCACCAGATTTCTGCAGAAGGCGGTACAGACAAGGTGAACTACTACGTTTCAGGAAGTTATTCCGACCAGGACGGTACTATCCTCGGTAGCGATTTCAACCGTTTCTCAGTGCGCGTCAACCTCACCGCTCAACTCAAGAAGTGGTTCAAACTGGGTGTGAACACCACATTTGCAAAGACAAACGAGAGTCTGAAACTGGCCGAAGGTGACGAAGGTCTTATCAGCTACTCACTCACCACAACTCCTGATATACCTATTTATAATATAGACGGAAGCTACTCCAGCGTATCCAAGGAAGGTTATACCAATCCTAACCCCATCGCCATGGCCCTCATGGACGACATCCTGCTCGGCCGTCAGTCATTGAACGGTAGCATCTTTGCCGACATCACCCCCATCAAGAACCTGACATGGCACGTTCAGCTCGGTTACGACATCAACTCGTCGAAGGCCGAGACCTACAAGCCGAAGGTTGACCTCGGTACTTGGACCCGCGACAACAACCAGAGCCGCATACAGAAGAACAGCGCCAACTACTGGTCGCTCAACAACTACCTCACCTACAACTTCAATATCGACAAGCACAGCGTGTCGGCCATGCTCGGTCAGGAGTGCTGGGAGTCGAAGTATGACTACGCATCAGTCTACAACACCAACCTCCCCAGCGACATCGTACACAATCCGGCTCTCGGTACTGGCGACCCGCAGATCAACTCTGGTTGGGGCAGCTCCTCAATGGCTTCATTCTTCACCCGCGAAACCTATAACTTCGACGACCGCTACCTCGCTACATACACCTACCGTTACGACGGATCGTCAAACTTCGGTCCCAACAAGCGTTGGGCAGGTTTCCACTCAGTAGCCCTCGCATGGCGCTTCTCCAACGAGAAGTTCATCCAGAAGTTTGCAGGCACATGGCTCACCAACGGTAAACTCCGTCTTGGCTGGGGTCAGACCGGTAACGCAGGTATCGGCGGTTACAAGTGGGGTTCGTCAATGGGCGTAATGGAGACCGGTCTTGGCACAAGCTACAAGCCCTCCAACCTCAAGAACCTCGACATCAAGTGGGAAACCCAGGAGCAGGTCAACGTAGGTCTCGACCTCGGCTTCCTCAACAACCGCATCAACTTCACCTTCGACTGGTACCGCAAGGAGTCGAAGGACATGCTCATGCAGCTCATCCTTCCCTCTATCATGGGTACCAGCGGAAACGCATCGTCTGCACTCGCCGCTCCTTACGGCAACTATGGTACTATCCAGAACTCCGGTATAGAAATGTCGCTCAATGTGAAACCCGTTGTGACGGCTAACTTCGACTGGTCATCAGAGGTGACATTCTCCATCAACCGCAACAAACTGAAGAGTCTCTCCGGCAGTACTGCCATCTTGGGTTACGGTCAGTGGACCGACGTTGTGGCACGTTCTACTCCCGGTGAGTCACTCTACAACTTCTACGGTTATGAGGTAGAAGGTATCTATCAGTCGTTTGAGGACATCATCAATTCTCCGGTGAACACACTGCAGAAGAACAACCCCATCGAAATCGACAAAAACGGCAAGAAGTCATGGAGCACCGATCCCACAAAGTACAGCCGCACCAATACCACATACGTTGGTGACGTGAAGTACAAGGACGTCAACGGTGACGGTATCATCGACGAGAACGATAAGACCAACATCGGTTCGCCGCTGCCAAAGTTCACCTTCGGTTGGAACAACACCTTCCGCTACAAGAACTTCGACCTCAACATCTTCATCAACGGTAGCGTTGGCGGCAAGGTGGGCAACTACATGAAGAAGAAACTCACCCACATGAACTCGGCATGGACCAACCAGCTCGCCGACGTGAACAACTGCGCCATACTCAGCCCCAAGGACGGCAACACCTCCGGCAACTGGTATGACAACATCGCCAACGTAGTTGTAAGCAACTCTGTCACTTCTACACCGCGTGCCTCTATCAACGACCCGAATGACAACGACGCTTGGAGCAGCCGCTACATTGAGGACGGATCTTACGTGCGCCTGAAGAGCATCACCCTCGGATACACATTCGACCAGAAGCTCATCCGCCGTATCGGACTGACCAATCTCCGACTCACGCTCAATGCCACCAACCTCTTTACCATCACCGGTTATTCCGGCTACGACCCCGAAGTTGGTCTTTCCACTCAGAGCTCCAACGTGTTCGGTCTTGACAACGGACGCTATCCGTCGCCGACAGCCGTCACCTTCGGTCTGAACTTATCATTCTAACGCCTAAAAAGATTTGCAACTATGAAAATCAAGAACATTAAATATGCAGCAGTTGCCTTGATGCTCGGCATGGGAATGACGTCGTGCGACGACTTCCTCGACCGTCCGGTAGAAGACAACTACAATACCGAGAATTTCTATGATGGCGACGATGCCTGCATCTCGGGCGTCAACTATCTCTACAATTCTCCTTGGTATGACTTCCAGCGCGGCTTCATCAAGATCGGTGAGGTGATGTCGGGCAACATGTATTGGGGATCAAGCCCATACATGAACTTCTCCACCAACGGTACTGATGACGACCTTATCAACATGTCTTACTCGCTCTGGGCCGTTATCGGACACTCAAGCACCGTATACGAATCTCTGCAGAACGCCAAGAACTGCAGCGATGCTACCCGCAAGCAGTGTCTGGGCGAGTGCCTCACATGGAAGGCCATGGCCTACTTCTATCTGGCACGCACCTTCGGCGATGTGCCCATCATCCACAGCAACTCGGCTACTCTCGCCAAAGGTGACTACAACACCTTGTCGAAGGTTCAGAAGAGCGATGTGTATGACTATATCGTGCTCACGCTCGAGAAGGCTCTCGAATATCTGCCCAAGACCAAGAGCACTTCAGGCCGCATCGACTACTACGGTGCCGAGGCTCTGCTCGCCAAGGTTTATCTCACCAAGGCCGGTGTGAGCGGTACGCTCAGCAAGGACGACCTTGCGAAGGCTGCCCAATACAGCCGCGACGTCATCGAGAACTCCGGCCGCGAACTCATGGAGAACTATGCCGACATCTTCCGCGGCAGCAACCGCTTCTGCGACGAGATCTTGATCGCATGGCGCTGGACTGTAGGTTCACACTGGACATCACAGAACACGCTGCAGAGCGACCTCGCTCCTGTCGGCTTCGACGAGAACGGTGACTGCTGGGGTGGCTACGGTGGCCCGTCGGTTGACCTTATGGACGCTTTCGGCGTATCACCTGCCGACAATCCCAACACACGTCTTGACAAAGACACACGCCGCAAGGCTACCATCATGATGGCCGGCGATACCTACGACTACTTCTGGCGTGACAGACAGATGGACAACGGTTCGAAGGGATTCAACTATCTGCAGTTCCTCTATGACAAGGACTACAACTCTTCTTCTACCGGCGAACTCCAAAGTCCTACTGGCGGAAACAATGTGAAGCATCTCTATGGTGACAATGCCGACCACCAGGAAGAACTGGGTATGACTGCCGGACGTATGTCAAACGCTCTGCCTACTCCTATTCTCCGCCTTGCCGACGTTTACCTGATCTATGCCGAGGCCGAAGTATTGCTGGGCAATCCTACCGACGCTCTTGCACTCGACTGTTTCAACAAGGTACACGGACGTGGCGTGAAGTGGGCTGACCCCGACAAGACCACGCTCACATTTGATGACATCTGGAAGGAACGCCGTCTCGAACTTGCCGGCGAGGGCGACCGCTGGTACGACTTCGTGCGCCGCAGTTACTACGACATGGACGCTTGTATCAAGGAACTCAAGGCACAGCGTCGCAACGCCATGTATAATGTGAACGATGCCTACAAGACTTTCTACGAGTCAGGTTACGCTACATGGGACGCTTCGAAGATACAGTACGACACCAACACTGCCGTACCCAATGTCACTGCAAGCAGTTTCACACTGCCCTTCCCGTCTGAGGACGTGGCGCTGAACCCCAACCTCGGCAGCAACGTTGAACCCATACACGTAGACGTGCGCAGCACATATAGTTATTAATCATCCAAATAGCTGATAATTATGAAAATCAAAAATATAAACAAGGCCATGTTTGCCGTGGCTCTCGCCGCAGTGTCGGCAGGTTTCGCATCGTGCGAAGACCAGCCCGACAAGTATGAGACCACCGACGGCAAGCCCACCATCTACTATATCCGTCCGGTTGATGTGGCTTCAAAGGATTCGCTCCTCACCGAAGCCTCCATGAGCAACACGCTCTGTATCGTGGGTAGCAACCTGCGCAGCGTGAAGCAGATCAACTTCAACGACCAGACCGCCACGCTCAACACCAGTTACATGACCGACAACACTATCATCGTGAGCGTGCCGAAGAATATCCCCGATGTAGTGAGCGACAAGATCTACTTCATCACCACATCGCAGGACACTGTGACCTACGACTTCAAGGTTATCGTTCCCGCACCAACTATCAGTTCGATGAGCAACGAGTGGGCTGATGAGGGTGAAGAAGTGACCATCAAGGGTGACTACTTCCTCGACTACGACAACTATCCGTTGAATATCAGAGTAGGTGAGAACTATTTCATCAAGGCTTCCGACCTGAAGATTACCAAAACCAGTATCACCTTCAATATGCCGGCCGACATGCCTGAGCACGAGAATATCTACATCACGACAAAGTATGGTACGACAAAGGCTCCGTTCCAGTACAAGGACGAGCGCGGTATGCTGTTCGACTTTGATACGCCTAACCCTGCTACTGGTGTTGTGCTTGGCAACCACGGATGGCACAACCAGGTGATCCAGAGCGACCAGTCATCACTCAAGGGCAACTACCTGATGCTCGGCAACACCAGCATGGATGCAGGTGGTGGCTGGAACGACGGCAATTTCGCCTTCGAGTATTGGGCCGGAACATGGGACAGCGACTTCACCGGCGACGGTGTGAAACTCTGCGACGTGGCCGACTTCACCAACTGGGAGAGCAAGAGTCTGAAGTTCGAGATGCTCGTTCCGTCGAGCAACCCCTGGCAGGCAGCAGCCATGCAGGTCATCTTTGCAGGAACAGACAAGGTGACCCTCTTCAACGCCAACAACAATTTCTTCCATGTGCAGGGCGAACTCAGCCGTGCGCTCTACATGCCTTGGAACAGCAACGGCGGAAGTTATGACACTGGCGACAAGTGGGTGACTGTGACCATCCCCTTCACAGAGTTTGGCTACGACTGGGACGGCAACAAGCTCTCCTCTACATTCAAGAGCGTGGAAGACTTCGCCAGCCTCACCATCTTTGTTGTCAACGGTTCGTACAACGACAAGACCGTCATTCCTTCAGGTACCGACTGTACGCCTATCATCAAGATCGACAACATCCGAGTTGTCTCGAACAAGTAAAATCTTCTAACAAAGAACTGATATGAAAACATTAAATAAGTTTTTCGCCATGTTGGCGATAGCCCTCGCAGGGCTTTCGCTGACTGCGTGTGACGACGGCGACGACCTCTCCACCGACCAGTACGGCAATGAGGTGAAGCTCAATTCCTTCGGTCCGTGCCCCGTTCCGCGCGGCGGTACCCTCTTCTTCTATGGTTCAAATCTTGACCAAGTGAGCGAGGTGGATCTGCCCGGAGCTGACCCCATCACTTCGATTGAAGTCCTGCAGAAAGGCCGTGAGAGCAAGATCTCCATCATGGTGCCCATTGAGAAGTGCGATACCGGTAAGGTGGTGCTCAAGACCGTTAAGGGCGGCACCATCACCTCTGTCACTTCGGTTACCTATCGCGAAGACATCGAATTCGACAGATTCTATGTAGGCGACGATGAGAACAATCTCGTGGGCAACGTAGGCGACGTCGTAACCATCAAGGGCGACTACCTCAACCTCATGCACGGTGTCATCTTCCAGGAGAACGATACCGTCTACGAGAAGGATTTCATCGCCCACGACCGCTATACCATCAAGGTGGCCATCCCTGCCGAGGCAAAGACTGGTGTCATCAAAGTCACCGACCTCGCTGCAGAGCCTTCCGAACTGGAAAGCCGTGAAGCCATCACCATCAATCTGCCCGAGGTGAGCGGCCTGTCTCCCGAGACCGTGAAGGCTGGCAATACCGTCACCATCAAGGGTAAAGACCTTGACCAGATCGTAAGCGTGGCATTCATCGGTGTTACCGTTGACGCTGCCGACTTCAAGACGCATACTGCTAACGAAATCACCGTAGCATTGCCTGCAAAGGCTACCGACGGTGAGGTGACCCTCATCACCAAGAGCGGTGTCGAGATACCTGCCGGAAGCATCACCACAGTCGTTCCTACCGGACTGGCTGCCGCTCCCGCTCCCGTGAAGAACGGTGCAGAAATCTCCATCACCGGTCAGGATCTCGACCTCGTCACAGCCATCGCCTTCCCCAATGCCGACGGTGCTGACGCCAAACTCAAGGTGACCGCCACCAAGGTGACCGCCACCGTACCCGAGGCTGCACAGGAAGGTGACATCACCCTCACCCTGGGCAACGGCAAGACCGTGACTGTGGCCTACACCCTCGTCAAGCCTACCGTCACTGCCTGCACTCCCGCTGAGTTGACCGCCGGCGACAAGGTGGTCATCAAGGGTACCGACCTCGACCTCGTACAGTCCATCACCTTCCCCGGTGACGAACCGCAGACCGTAGCGTCCTTCTCCGCACAGAACGCATCGGCCATCGGACTTGTTGTTCCCGCCGCCGCTGCCGGAACAGGTTTCACGCTCAACTTGAAGAACGGTACGACTGTTGCCGTCAGCGGTACGCTCACCATCAAGGCCGCTACTGCTCCCGCCATCTCGTCGATCGATCCTTCTGAGGCTTGCGCTGGCGACCAGATCACCATCAAGGGCAAGAACCTGCAGAACGTACAGAGCCTCTACATCGGTTCTTACAAGGTGACACGCTACGCTTCACGCACCAACACCGAGATTGTATGCACCGTTCCCACCACAGCCGAGGCCGGTTCTTACAAGGTCGTCATCGAAGACCTCGACGGTGCCAAGACCGAAGCCTACGACTTCAAGGTCGTTCCTGCCGAGCGTGACGTAGCCGCCGTGACCAGCAACATGGACGGTTCGGCCATCACCTATCCCTACAACCTCACATGGGGCGACGACGGTCGCTTCCGCATCATGAAGTCCGACCTCAATGCCTGGGGTGTGAAGAAGGGTTCTAAACTCATCTTCTACAAGGAGCAGAGTGCTACCGGCCAGGTACAGATCAACAACGCCAACTGGGGCGGTATCTATACCATCGCTGACTGGAGCGGTACCGAGACCAAGGTTGAGCAGGTATTCGACGACGCTATGATGGAAGCCCTCTCCACCTCCGACGGTTGGAGCGACACTGCCTTCATCATCCAGGGCGACCTGAAGAGCATCACCAAGATTGCCGTTCTGCCCTAATGCGGACGGTCAATCATTGAGACATGATGAAATGACACATTATATATTATATAGTAATATAGTAAAGTAAAAAAAGCGGACCTGTGGCGCGGCGGCACGCGCTTGCTGCGCCACAGGTCTTTTCAATAGAAAATACACACGCAGAATATGAAAAGACTGGCATTGACAATTTGTCTGGTACTGGGCTGCATACTGGTGCACGCCGCCAACGGCAAGTCGCTGTTCGTCTCGTTCAACGACGGCACAAGGGTAGAGTTCGCTCTGTCGGACACCCCCGATGTTTCGTTCGCCAACGACATGATGACCGTGACCGCCACCAGCACGACCGCCTCCTACGAACTGTGGACCGTGACCACCTTCACCTACGGCACCACTACGGGCATCAGCCAGACTGAAACCGGACGCATGACCATCGAAGGCAATCATATTGTCATCGACGGCAGCACCAACAAGGTGACTGCATACTCCATTGACGGCAAGGCCGCTCCCGTCACTGCAACAGTGGCCGGCGACAAGACCGTCGTCTCTCTCAACACCCTCCCCAAGGGCGTATATATCATCAAAATCAACGGCAAAGCCATCAAAATCACCAGAAGATGAAACACCTGTTACTCTCAGCCATGGTAGTGATGGCCTCACTTACTACCTTCGCCCAAAAAGAAGGCGACAAAATCACCATCAACACCGCAGAAAGCGGCAAACAATCAGAATGGAACCTCGCCGGTGAAAGCAATACCATCTCATCGATGAAGCACACCGCCGACGGAAAACTCGAAATTATACTCAAAGGTTGGGAAGACTTCGGTGCGTGGGAAACATACGACATCAACAGTATCAACAACATCACCTTCTCCGTCTACCACGAAAGCGATGTCAGCGACGTCACCCTCGCCGACCCCTCAGCCACACAAGCCACAAAGCGGCTCTACAAGTACCTGCAACTCAACTACGGTGCAAAGACCTTGTCGGGCGTGCTGGCCAACGTCAATTGGAACCACACTGAAGCAGACAATATATACAAGGCCACGGGCAAATATCCCGCCATCAACTGCTATGATTTCATCCATATCTATGTACCTCAGAACAATTGGATCGACTATAGCAATATCACCCCGGTCACCGAATGGGCCGATGCCGGCGGCATCGTCTCGCTCATGTGGCACTTCAATGTGCCCAAGACCGAAAGCACCACTATCGGTACCGACGGTAGCGGTGTGACCTGCACACCCTCCGAGACCACCTTCAAGGCACAAAACGTCTTCACCTCCGGATCATGGGAGAACAAATGGTTCTATCAGGAGATGGACAAGGTGGTCGCTGTGCTCCTCAAACTGCAGGATGCAGGCGTATCCGCCCTTTGGCGTCCCTTCCACGAGGGAGCCGGCAATGCCTGCGCCAAGACCCAGGCCGACTGGACCAAGTCCTGGTTCTGGTGGGGTTACGACGGAGCAGATACCTACAAGAAACTCTGGCAGACCATGTTCGACTACTTCCAGTCGAAAGGTGTGCACAATCTGATCTGGATTTGGACCACGCAGAACTACAACGGCGACGCCACCTCGTATGACAACGACGAGGCTTGGTATCCCGGCGACAAGTATGTCGACATCATCGGCCGCGACCTCTACGGATATACTGCCACACAGCAGGCCCAGGAGTTCCGCGAGATACAGGCCCGCTACCCCGCCAAGATGATCGCCCTTGCCGAGTGCGGCACAAGCGACGGACAGACTACCGCCCTTGTACAGGATGCCTGGGATGCCGGCGCACACTGGAGCCACTTCATGCCGTGGTACGGCAGCAATATGCCTTCCGACGCCTGGTGGACTACCGTCATGAGCAGCAAGAACGTCATCACCCGCGACCAGGTGAACATCGGTGCCGCCTACACCGAGGAGAGCGCCAAGGATGCCTGTGTCAACATGGGTCTCGGCACTTGTTTCGGCAACGGACTCGATGCCATCGACCTCAACAAGACGATGGAAAACAATTCCGTCACCGACTTTGAGACCTGCTGGGGACAGTCCGTCACCACCAAGGCGATGGTAGACTTCCTCAAGCAGAACGGCTTCAACGCCGTGCGCCTGCCCGTCACCTGGTTCCAGCACATGGATGCCGACGGCAATGTAGACAAGGCATGGATGGACCGCGTGCAGGAGATTGTCGACTACATCATGGCCAACAATATGTACTGCATACTCAACGTACACCATGACACCGGCCACGATGACGCCCCAGTGACCCACTGGATCAAGGCCGATATGGACAACTACAATCAGAACAAGGCCAAGTACGAATACCTCTGGACACAGATTGCCAACCGCTTTGCCGGCTACTGCCAGCGCCTCGTCTTCGAGGGCTACAACGAGATGCTCGATGTCAACAGCAGTTGGACCGCTCCCGAGGACGGCAGTGCCAGTTACACCGCCCTCAACAACTACGCACAGAGTTTCGTCAACGCTGTCCGCGCCACCGGAGGCAACAACGCCACGCGCAACCTCATCATCAACGCCTATGCCGGAAAGAATGAGGAACTGGCCGTCAAGAACCTCAAGATGCCTGCCGACAAGGTAGACGGACACCTCATCTTCGAGTGCCATACCTACGACCCCTACGACTGGTTCGCCCAGAAAGGCAAGTGGGACGATGCCTGCAAGAAGTACGTCAAGGAAATGTTCTCCCGTCTCAACACTTACTTCATCGCCAAAGGCTATCCCGTCATCATCGGCGAGTACGGCACCCACGGCACCAAGTCGGTCAGCAAGACCAGCAGTGCCGCCGAGATACAGGCTGCTGCCGACCAGGCCGCCGATATCGTAAGTCAGGCCCGTGCCCTCGGCATCGCCACCTACTACTGGATGAGCATCTACGAGGGCAGCGACCGCGAGGCCCTGCAGTGGTCGCTCCCCACTGTGGTTGAGGCCATGAAGAAAGCATACAACGAATAAATACCGCATTTCCCCTCAATAGTGCCGGGCCTGTCCCTAAGGCAGGCCCGGCATTTCAAGAAAACCCAATCCCACTCATGAAAAAATCAGCACATCTCCTGGCCATCGCCATCATGCTTATCGTCTTCTGTTCCTGCGGAGGCAAGAAAAAGTCTTACGACGAACTGGCCTCAAGCGGACTCACCACCCGCACCGAGAACATGAAGGAGAACATCAAGGCCTACGCTGCCAAGGGTACCATCGTCGGACAGATGTACGGCACGATACAAGGCATCGGCTGGCAGTGTGACAGCGACCGCAGCGACATACACAGCGTGTGCGGCGACCGTCCCGCAGCCGTGGGCTACGAACTGTCCGGCATCGAGCGTGGCAGCAAGACCAATGCCGACGGACTCGACTTCGCCGCCATACGTAGGGATGTGCTTCAGAATTTCCGCCGTGGTGCCCTCGTCACCATGCAGTGGACCGCTCCCGACTACAAGGGCGACGACGATCTGCTCGCCCAGTACGTCAAGCGTCTGGCCGACTACCTCGGCACCCTTCACGACGAGTATGGCATCAAGGCTCCCGTCGTGCTTTATCTCTATCCGCTCACTGGCAAGACTTGGTACGACCGTCTTCCCGGTGACGAGTACACCAGTCTCTACAAAAAGACACAAGACCTGCTCGACGATGCCGACGTGACCAATGTCGTCTACGGCTACGCCGAGAGTTACCCCTCCCCACAATTTCTTACCCGCTACCCCGACAACAACATCGATGTGGTATGCGCCATGTGTCTGCAATCCTTAGGCGCTCCCTCGCAAGACTATGGTCATCTGCTCGGCGAGATGGTGGGCAAGGCCCAACCGTTTGCCCAGGAGCACAACAATGCTTTGGGCGTCGTTGTCGGTCAGGAGTCGCTGCCCGATTCCACCTTCTTCTCGCAGACCCTCCTTCCGCTGCTCCAGCAGCACCGCCTGTCCTACCTTATGTTCGGCGCCAACCGCGGCGACTTCAAGGACGGACACTACTGCACACCGTTCCCCGGCGACGGCAACAGCCGGATACAAGACTTCATGTTGCTCTACAACAGCGAGAACACCCTCTTCATGAGACGGCTCAACGGTCTCTATCTCGAACACTGACAAGCCTCCCGGGTTGTGCCGCAGTCCCCAGCCGGGATGTTGTCTGGCACGGCCACAATATATAATATGTACACGCCTATAAACTTTAAAAATATCGCTATAAACCGATGAAAAGAATATTTGCAACCCTCTGCCTGCTGATGGGCATCTGTCTTATGACTACTGATGCACAGATACGCGGCAACAACATCACTGTCACCGTCACTCCCGACCATAAAGACTGGAACTACAAGGTAGGGGAGAAGGCCACGTTCACGGTCAACGTACTCCGCTCGGGCACGCTCATCGACGGTGCAGTCATCGACTACGAGGCCGGACCGGAGATGTACCCCGATGCCAAGAAGAAGAACGTCACCCTCAAGGACGGCACCATGCGCTGGACCGGCACGATGAAGACCGCCGGATTCTATCGCCTCAAGGTCACCGCCCATGTCGGCGGCAAAGACTACGAAGGACTCTGCACGGCCGCCTTCTCGCCCGAGCAGTTGAAGCCCACCACCGAAAATCCGTCCGACTTCGACACCTTCTGGTCGTCTGCCCTTGCCGAGGCGCGCGGCGTGTCTCTCGAACCTACCCGCCGTCTGCTCCCCGAGCGTTGCACCGACAAGGTCAATGTCTACGAGGTGAGTTTCCAGAACATACGGTGGAACAGCCGCACCTACGGCATACTCTGTGTTCCGACCAAGCCCGGCAAATATCCCGCACTGCTCCGCGTGCCCGGTGCCGGTGTGCGTCCCTACCAAGGTGATGTGTGGACGGCCTCTCAGGGTGCCATCACCCTTGAGATCGGTATCCACGGTGTGCCTGTGACTATGGAACAAAAAGTGTACGACAACCTCATGGAGGGCGCGCTCAACTGCTACTGGGAGGCCAATATGGACTCGCGTGACCGCAGTTACTACAAGCGCGTCATCGTCGGGGCTGTGCGTGCCATCGACTATATCGCGTCGCTCGACGAGTGGAACGGCACGTCGCTCGGCGTGACGGGCAGTTCACAAGGCGGATTTCTCTCGCTCGCCTGTGCCGCACTCGACAAGCGTGTCACCTTCTACGGAGCCGTGCATGCCGCCCTCTGCGACCATACCGCCTCGCTCAAGGGCGTAGCCTGCGGCTGGCCTCACTACTTCTATTATGACGTGAAGCATGCCGATCCGAAGAAGGTCGAGACCTCGCGCTACTACGACGGCGTCAACTTCGCCCGCCGCATACAGTGCCCCGGATGGTTCTCCTTCGGCTACAACGACGAGGTAGTGCCTCCGACCACGGCCTATGCCACCTACAATACGGTGACCGCCCCCAAGGAGCTCCACGTCTACCAGCTCACCGGCCACTACTGGTATCAGGAGCAGTGGGACGAGTGGGAAGACTGGCTCCTCCGCCAGATGAGCATACGATGAATACGCGACGACACGCCTTACTACAAAAGCAATGACAACGGAAACCAATACTATGGGCCACCAAGACAACGCCCGTCCTATATACAAAGATTCTGCCGCGCCGATAGAGCGACGCATAGACGACCTCCTCTCCCGCATGACGCTCGAGGAGAAGGTCGGACAGATGAACCAGCTTGTGGGCATCGAGCACTTCAAGCAGAATTCGGCCACGATGACGGCCGAGGAACTCGCCACCAATACCGCCAACGCCTTCTATCCCGGCGTGACGGCCGAAGATATCGAGAAGATGACGAGCGACGGACTCGTGTCCTCGTTCCTGCACGTGCTGACCATCGAAGAAGCCAACCATCTGCAGCACTTGGCCATGGAGAGCCGCCTGCAGATACCCTTGCTCATCGGCATCGACGCCATACACGGCAACGCCAAGTGCAAGGACAACACCGTCTATCCCACGAACATAGGTCTGGCATCATCGTTTGACGTGCCGATGGCCTACCGCATTGCCCGCGAGACAGCCGCCGAGATGCGTGCGATGAACATGCACTGGACGTTCAATCCCAATGTAGAGGTGGCCCGCGACGGCCGCTGGGGCCGCTCCGGCGAGACCTTCGGCGAAGACCCCTACCTTGTCACCCTGCTCGGCGAGGCCACCACACGCGGTTATCAGGGCCATCTTGATGCACCGTGCGACGTGCTCGCCTGTGTGAAGCACTTTGTGGGCGGATCCTATTCCGTCAATGGTACCAACGGCGCACCCTGCGACGTGTCCGAGCGCACCCTGCGCGAGGTGTTCTTCCCCCCGTTTGAGGCCAGCGTGCGTGCCGGCGGTGCCACGGTGATGATGTCGCACAACGAACTCAACGGTGTGCCCTGCCACACCAACCGCTGGCTCATGCAGGACATCCTGCGCCGCGACTGGGGCTTCAAGGGCTTCGTCGTGAGCGATTGGATGGATATCGAGCATTGTGTCGACCAGCACTTCACAGCCAAGGACAACAAGGAAGCCTTCCTTCAGAGCATACTCGCCGGCATGGATATGCACATGCACGGACCGGAGTGGCAGGAGGCTGTTGTCGAACTGGTGCGTGAGGGCAAGATCACCGAGGAACGTATCGACGAGTCGGTACGCCGCATACTCTATACCAAGTTCCGTCTCGGACTCTTCGAGCATCCCTATGTCACCGAAGAAGAGCGCGACAGCGTCATCCACGACCCCGTACACAAGGCCACCGCGCTTGAGGCTACGCGCAACTCCATCGTGTTGCTCAAGAACGAGGGCGCACTCCTCCCGCTCGATGCCGCCAAGTACAAGCGCGTGCTCGTGACCGGCATCAATGCCGACGATCAGAATATCATGGGCGACTGGAGCGAACTGCAGCCCGACGACAAGGTGTCGACCGTGCTCAAGGGACTCCGTCAGATTTCCCCCGACACCCAGTTTGAGTTTGTCGGCCAAGGTTGGGATCCGCGCAATATGTCGCAGGCCAAGGTCGACGAGGCCGTCGAAAAAGCCAAGGATTGCGACCTCAATATTGTCTGCTGCGGAGAGTACATGATGCGCTTCCGCTGGAACGACCGCACCAGCGGTGAGGATACCGACCGCGACAACCTCGACCTCGTGGGGCTGCAGGACGAACTCATCCGCCGTATCAACGAGACAGGCAAACCGACCATTCTCGTCATCATCAGCGGCCGGCCGCTCAGTGTCAACTATGCCGCCGCGCATGTGCCCGCCATCATCAACGCCTGGGAGCCCGGACAGTTTGGCGGACAGGCCATCGCCGAGATTATCTACGGCAAGGTCAATCCTTCGGCCAAACTTGCCATGACCATGCCGCGCTCTGCCGGACAGATATCCACCTGGTACAACCACAAGGCATCGGCCTTCTTCCATCCCGTGGTCTGCGGCCAGTCTACTCCGCTCTATCCCTTCGGCTACGGTCTGAGTTACACCACCTACAAGTACAGTGACCTCCGTCTCTCCGCCTCTACGGTTTCGCCCGACGGCAGTCTGAAAGCCACCGTCACCATCACCAATACTGGCGACCGCGACGGTGTGGAGATCGCACAGATGTACCTCCGCGACTGTGTGTCGTCGGTAGCGCGTCCGGTCAAGGAACTCAAGGGCTTCGAGCGCGTGGCGCTGCGTGCCGGCGAGTCAAAGGACGTGACCTTCGACATCACCCCCGACCGGCTCGCCTTCTACGATATCGACATGAAGCGTATCGTAGAGCCGGGCGACTTTGAGGTCATGGTGGGTGGAAGCAGCGAGGATGCCGCACTGCTCAAGACCACGTTTACTGTAGAGTAGGATTCCATCAGTATACACTATCAATTAACGAAAAAACATACCGACTATGAAGAAACTGCTGACAACCGTTGTCCTCCTTCTTGCCTTTGCCGCCGCCTTTGCCGCCCACCCTGTGAAACAGTGGGGCCAACTGCAGGTGGTAGGATCGCAACTCTGCGACAAGGACGGCCATCCCGTCGTTCTGCGTGGTGTGAGTTTCGGCTGGCACAATCTCTGGCCGCGCTTCTACACCAAGAAAACCGTGAAGTGGCTCGCCGACGACTGGCACGCCAATGTCCTCCGTGCTGCCATGGGTCTGCAAATAGAAGACAATTATCTTGAAAATCCAGAGCACGCCCTCCGTTGCATCTCCACCGTGGTCGATGCCGCCATACGCAATGACCTCTATGTCATCATCGACTGGCACTCCCATGCCCTGCATACCGCCGAGGCCAAGGCGTTTTTCGGACAGATGGCCCGCAAGTACGGCAAGTATCCCAATGTCATCTACGAACTCTACAACGAGCCGATAGAAGACTCCTGGGACGACCTCAAAGCCTACGCCACCACCGTCATTGCCGAGATACGCAAGTACGATCCCGACAATATCATCCTCATGGGCTGCCCCCACTGGGACCAGGATATCGACCTGCCCGCCAAGAGTCCTCTCACGGGTGTGAGCAACGTGATGTACACCCTGCACTTCTATGCTGCCACCCACAAAGAGTATCTCCGTGAGCGTCTGGCTGCTGCCGTCGACGGCGGACTGCCCGTGTTCGTGTCGGAGTGTGCAGGCATGGAAGCCTCTGGCGACGGACCGCTTGCCCCCGACGAGTACCAGCGTTGGATCGACCTGCTCGAGGCCAAGAAGATAAGTTGGGTCAACTGGTCTGTCTCCGACAAAAACGAGACCTGCTCTATGATCCTTCCCTCGGCAGACCCCGAAGGCAAGTGGACCGAGCGTCAACTCAAACCTTGGGGACAGCTCGTGCGCAACACACTGAGAAAGTACAATCAGTAATATTCTGATATTCTAATATTCTAATATTCTTATGTACGTATGAAAACACTTATGGCAACACTCGCATCGCTCGCCGTGGCCACCTCGATCACGGCTGCATCGCGCCAGCCGGCGATATCGCTCATCAACCGCCTCGCCGCAATACAAAAGCAGGGCGTGATGGTCGGCCATCAGGACGATCCCGTCTACGGCTGCTCCTGGAAGTGGGACGAGGGCCGGTCTGATGTCAAGGAGGTCTGCGGCGACTATCCCGCCGTGATGGGCTTCGATCTCGGACACCTCGAACTCGGCCACGACAAAAACCTCGACGGCGTACCCTTCGACCGTATGCGCAAGGAGATTGTCGCCCAGCACCAGCGCGGCGGCATCGTCACCATCAGTTGGCATCCCGACAATCCCGCCACCGGCAAGAGCGCATGGGATTTCGAGGGCGATGCCGTCACGAAGATTCTCCCCGGCGGCGAACTCCACGCCAAGTTTGATGCTTGGCTCGGACTCGTGGCCCGCTTCCTCAACTCGCTCAAGACCGCCGACGGCAAGAAGATACCCGTCATCTTCCGTCCCTGGCACGAGATGAGCGGCGGCTGGTTCTGGTGGGGCGAAGGACGCTGCACCGCCGCCCAGTACAAGCAACTCTACCGCTACACCCACGACTTCATGCGCCGCAAGGGATGCACCAATCTTGTGTGGGGCTACTCGCCCAACCTTGCCGATGAGACCGAGACCGTAGCCCACTACGAGAAATACTATCCCGGCGACGATGTCGTCGACCTGCTCGGCATCGACATCTACCAGCGCGAGCCCAACAATGCCCAATACCAAGGTTGGCTCCGCAGCGAACTGGATGTGGTCAAGGCCGTCGGCGAGAGCCACCGCAAACTCATCGCCCTCACCGAGACGGGATACAACGACGTGCCCGACTCCACTTGGTTCACCCAGACGCTCCTCCCCGTACTCAAGGAGTATCCCGTATGCTATGTGCTGCTGTGGCGCAATGCGTGGGACAATCCGACGGAGAACTATATCGCTGCGCCCGGCAAGACCTCAGAGCAAGACTTCAAACGCTTCTATGCCGATCCCGCGACACTCTTCGTCCGTGACATCGCCAAGGTGAAGAAATAAGCACCCCCAATGCCGGGAGCATTCCCCTCCCGCATCAACATGGACAATGTATCTATAACAAACGTTTTCAGAAACTATAAACACACATACAGTAATGACCGAATTTGAAAAGAAAGTAGAAGAACTGCGTGCCCATCACGAGGCGCTCCTCACCCGAAAGAACACCCCGAAGCCCTGGGGCAACGGAATATACACCAAGTATGAGTATCCCGTCGTCACCGCCGAGCACACACCGCTCGAGTGGCGCTACGACTTCGACGAAGCCTCCAATCCCTATCTCATGCAGCGCATCATGATGAACGCCTGCATGAACTCGGGTGCCATCAAACTCAACGGCAAGTATATCCTCGTCGTGCGTGTCGAGGGTGCCGACCGCAAGAGTTTCTTTGCCGTGGCCGAAAGTCCCAACGGTATCGACAACTTCCGCTTCTGGGACGAGCCAGTCACCATGCCCGACGACGTAGTGCCCGCCACCAATATCTACGACATGCGCCTCACGCAGCATGAGGACGGCTGGATCTACGGCATCTTCTGTGCCGAGCGTCACGACGACTCGCAGCCCGGCGACCTCTCCGCCGCCACCGCTACGGCCGCCATCGCCCGTACACACGACCTCAAGACCTGGGAGCGTCTGCCCGACCTCAAGACCCGCAGCCAGCAGCGCAACGTGGTGCTCCATCCCGAGTTTGTAGACGGCAAGTACGCCCTCTACACCCGTCCGCAAGACGGATTTATCGACGCCGGTTCCGGCGGCGGTATCGGTTGGGCGCTCGTCGACGACATGACCCACGCCGAGGTGAAGGAAGAGAAGATCATCAACGCCCGCCACTACCACACCATCATGGAGGTGAAGAACGGCGAAGGCCCTCATCCCATCAAGACCCCCAAGGGATGGCTGCATCTGGCCCACGGCGTACGCGGTTGCGCTTCCGGTCTGCGCTATGTACTCTACATGTACATGACCGCTCTCGACGACCCGACGCGCGTCATTGCCCAGCCCGGCGGCTATTTCCTCGTGCCCGAGGGCGAGGAGTATGTAGGCGACGTGATGAACGTGGCCTTCACCAACGGATGGATCGCCGACGAGGATGGCCGCGTACTCATCTACTACGCCTCCTGCGACACCCGTATGCACGTGGCCGTGTCTACCGTCGACAAACTGGTAGACTACTGCATGAACACGCCCGAGGACGGATATACCACGACTGCCAGCGTTGAGACCATCAAGCGCCTCGTCGAGAAAAACCGCCGCACACTGGGCAAATAATCTGTAGAACCCTATATCCTGATTGTGGGGCCGGGAATGGGTGCGCGCACCCGTCCCCGGCCTTCACGGCCATCTCCCAAACTTCTAAACACGCTAACCTGAATGGCAAGTATAACAGAAAAAATAGCCTATGCGATGGGCGATGCCGCTGCCGGCGGTATCGTGTGGAAAGTCATGTCCATCGCCTTCCCCATCTTCTTCACCAACGTTTTCGGACTGACCTTCGCAGATGCAGCCGTGCTCATGCTCGTGGCCCGTATGTTCGACGTAGTCACCGACCCGCTCATGGGTACGCTGGCCGACCGCACACAGTCGCGCTGGGGCACATACCGTCCGTGGCTCATCTTCGGGGCCATCCCCTTCGGACTCGTGTTCGCCCTGCTGCTCTATACCCCCGACTTCGGCCCGGTGGGCAAGCGCATCTACGCCTACGCCCTCTACCTGCTCATGATGGCCGTCTACACGATGGTCAACGTGCCTTACGGTTCGCTGCTCGGCGTGATGACCTCCGATGACAACGAGAAAAACCAGTTCTCCGCCTTCCGCATGGTCGGTGCCTACGCCATGGGCTTTGTCACCCTGCTCACCTTCCCCTATCTGCAAAAGTGGGTGGGCGGCAGCGAAGCCCACCAGTATGCCGTCATCGGTGCGGTGCTCGGTGCAGTGGCCGCCCTCATGACCCTGGCCTGCGGTCTGCTCACCAAGGAACGTCTGAAGCCCGTGCGTGCCGAGAAATTCTCGTTCCACCAGTTTGTCGACCTTGTACACAACAAGGCATGGCTCTACATGACGGCCATGGCCGTCTGCACCAATTTCTTCAACGGTTTCCGCTATGCCGTGGCCGGATACATGTTCGACTACTGTCTCAACGGCAGCGTCACCATCAGTCACCTCATCATCAACTTCACCGTCTTCATGGCCTTCGGCGAGGTCACCTGTATGGTCTTCGGCGGCTTTGCGCCACCCTTCGCCCGTCTGGTCGGCTCCAAGCGCATGGCCTTCTTCTGGTCGGCCGTATTCTGCATGGTCACCTCAGTGGCCTTCTTCTTCGTGCCGATGAGTGCGTCGAGCATCTGGGTGATGATTGTCCTTGTGGTGCTCACCTCTATGGGTATCGGCATCTACTCGCCGCTGCTGTGGTCGATGTACGCTGATGTGGCCGACTATCACACCGAGCACTTCGGTACATCGGCCACCGGTCTCATCTTCTCTTCGGGTACCATGTCGCAGAAGTTCGGTACGGCCATCTCCGGTTCGCTCATCGCCCTGCTGCTCGGCTGGTCGGGTGCCAACATGATCACCGACGCCATGGGCAATACCACCATCGACCCGGCCTCCATCACCGACTCCGTGCTGACGATGGTGTGGTCGCTCTTCTCGCTCTTCCCCGCCGCCATCGCCCTGCTGCTGATGGTACTGTCGTACAAGTTCCCGATAAAGAAATAAGGACAACAAAAACAAGTTTATGTCTACAATGAAACAGGAGATGCGCAAGTGTCTCACCGACAATATCCTCCACTTCTGGCTCACCCGTATGGTCGACCGCGAGCGCGGCGGCTTCTACGGACGCATCGACGGCCACGGACACGTGGATGCCGATGCCGAGAAGGGAGCCATACTCAATGCCCGTATCCTCTGGGCCTTCGCCGCCGCCTATCGCGTGCTGGGCGACAAAACCTATCTTGAGGCAGCCCAGCGTGCCAAGACCTACATTCTCGACCACTTCATCGACAAGGAGTACGGCGGCGTATACTGGAGTCTCAAGGCCGACGGTACACCGCTCGACACCAAGAAGCAGACCTACGCCATCGGTTTCACCATCTATGGCATGTCCGAACTGGCCCGTGCCGCCGGCGACTGTGAAGCCCTCGAGTGCGCCCTCTCGCTCTACCGCAGCATCGAGGAGCATGCCTTCGATGCCGGGAACGACGGATATATAGAAGCCCTCACCCGCGAGTGGCAGCCCATCGCCGACATGCGTCTCTCCGACAAGGACGAGAACGGGTCGCGCACGATGAACACCCACCTGCACGTCATCGAGCCTTACACCAATCTCTACCGCGTGGCCCCGTCGGAGGAACTCAAGGAGCGGCTGGTCAACCTGCTCCATATCTTCACCGACCGTCTGCTCAATACCCGGACCCACCACCTCGACCTCTTCTTCGACGATACCTGGCAGGGCCGCCGCGACATACAGAGTTACGGCCACGACATCGAAGCCTCATGGCTCCTCCACGAGACCGCCCTCGTGCTGGGCGACAAGGAGGTGCTCGCCTGGATGGAACCCTACGTCAAGCAGATCGCCGTCGCCGCCGATGAGGGCCTCCTCGCCGACGGATCGATGATCTACGAACACTGGGACGAGGGCGACCGCACCGACCGCTCGCTGCAGTGGTGGGTGCAGTGCGAGAACATCATCGGCCACGTCAACCTCTGGCAATACTTCGGCGACACCGACGCCCTCGACATCGCCCACCGTTGCTGGCAGTACGTCACCGACCACCTCATCGACCGCGAGGGCGGCGAGTGGCACTGGAGCATCAATGCCGACGGCACCGTCAACCGCGACGACGACAAGGCCGGCTTCTGGAAGTGTCCCTACCACAACACGCGCATGTGCCTCGAGATCATCGAGCGCATGGAGTAGAGCACACCCGACTGGGATATCGCAAGCAAGGAGTCCCGTAGGGACGACAGATTATAGCGTAGGGGTTCTTGCCAAGGCAAACGACAAAGTCGAGCGTACCCCTACGTTTTTTCGTATGCATTCAAACGTTGCCCCCTACAGGGGCACTTGTTGGGGTTACAACAAAAAAGGTAGGGCTTACGCCCTACCCTCTATTGAGGGCACTGAAAAAGTCCCTCATGCCGAATATGCCCCTAAAACGGGGTGCCAA
>CAVFEZ010000018.1:0-39844 GCA_963621665.1 Akkermansia muciniphila
GGCATAACGTTCAAATGTCTTTGGCGTTCTGCGCTCGGTTTGCACTATCTTTGCATAAGATAGGCTGCACCTCGGCATAACGTTCAAATGTCTTTGGCGTTCTGCGCTCGGTTTGCACTATCTTTGCAGATGGGTCGCGGATGTATTTCTCTTTCGTACATTATGTATCAGGTGGAATCTAAAGATTTCTCCATAATTGAAAAACCGTAATACAATATGAAATATTTAGTTGCAACATTTATAATAGACTGTTCCAAGGATTTGGAGCAGGTCTCCCGAGATTTATTGGCTGAGGCTGCGGGCGAAGTTGGTTTTGAGGCATTTGAAGAAACGGCGAATGGCTTGGCAGGATATGTGCAAACTACGCTTTTTTCGCGTGGCGCGCTTGATAATGCCATTGCTGAATTTCCATTGCCTGGGGTAAAAATCACATACGAAATAGAAGACGTTGCCGATCAAGATTGGAATGCAGATTGGGAAGAACAGGGATTTGAACCGATTCGTGTGGAAGACAAATGTGTCATCTACGATGCAAAGCACACAGACAGGCATGCTTCTTCAGAAGAATGTACACAGTCGGGATGTATGGCTTTGTTTATAGAGGCCAGGCAGGCTTTCGGTACTGGTACTCACCAAACAACGCGTATGGTATTGGCCGAGCTTCTCGCTTCAGATTTGCATGGTACTGCAGTTCTTGACTGTGGTTGCGGTACAGGTATTCTCGGAATAGCGGCAGCCAAAGCGGGTGCAAGTCGTGTTGTCGCTTACGATATAGACGAATGGAGTGCAGAGAATGCAAAACATAATGCGGCAATCAATGATGTCAGTTGTTTGCAAGTGCTTCTAGGCGACGGAAGCGTGCTTGACGGACTGCAAGATACGTACGATGTAGTAGTTGCCAATATCAATCGTAACATTCTTTTGGGAGATTTGCCCCGTTTCTTCCGAAGATTGAAGAAACAGGGCAGATTGGTTCTAAGTGGTTTTTATGAATCGGACATTCCGATGTTGTCTGCCGCTGCTGAAAAAATGGGTGCGCATGAGGTGCGGCGATACACCGATGAGGAGTGGGCTTGTGTGGTGTATCAACAATAACTTTCTGATTTATGCGAGGGGCTTTCAGCCTGCGCTCGCATAAATCAGAAAGTTGAATAAATATACCCTTTGACGGTTGGAGAATCTCCTGTATCAATTAACAGATAGGAGCGTTTTGCGTCAGTATTCGGCCTTGAATACCGTAGTATTCGGGCCAAACTACTGCAGTATTCGGGCCAAACTACTATAGTATTCGGCCTTGAATACTCGAGTCTTTCGGCCCGAATACTATTTCTTAGTTTGTTTCCTTTCCTCAATAACGGTTTTCACTGTCACTTAGCTCCTGCTCACTTGAAGTCCCTTAGTGCTAAGGGTCATATCAACGAAACGGGCTTTGTCGTTAGGCCGATGGTCGGAGAGTATTTGCTTGATGCGGGCTGCTGCGTCGGGATCTTTGGCAATCATATAAAGGTAGCCGCCACCACCGGCCCCGGGAAGTTTGTAGCCGAGGCAGAGATCGTCTACTAATCGGGTCAGACCGCGTACAGCATCGGGATTTGTTCCATGGTCGAGCATTTGGTTTTGCATCCATGTTTTGCGTACGAGTCGCCCCATACGTTCGAAGTCCATACGCTGAATGGCATCAAACATATCCATGGCATGACTTTTCATTTCGCGGAGCAGAGTTAGTTCTTCATGCTCGTTGAGGAACATTTTTCTCACGATTTCTGCCAGGATAGTCTTGGCGGTGCGGGTGATGCCTGTATAATACAATAGATGACAAGCTTTGTATTCGGGTTGGGTGAAAAGGTCTGACGGCAGATAGCGTGTTTCTGGGGTTTGGCAGAACCCCTTGTCGGTCTGCAGCAGTTTGATACCGGGCAGTAGACCACCGAACTGGTCTTGCCATCCTCCACCGGTGGTAAGCAGTTGTTCGAGAACAAGTGTACGATGACCTATTTCGCTTTTGTCCCATCCCAATCCGCAGAAATCGCTTAGAGCACCAAGTACGGTAGAGGCCAAAAGACTGCTTGTGCCTAGTCCTGATCCTGCAGGAATGGCAGAGAGGAGTGTTACCTCTATACCACAACCGAAAGCGCGTAGTTGTGACTCAAGTGACGTGTATTTTTCTTCGCAGAATGCAGGGAAAAATCCAGCCAGACACAATGCGGCTTTGGGTATAGAAAAAGGTGACCCTACTTTGTCGTATGCTGAAAGTTCCTCATAAGAGGAGATGGTCTCCGTTGCACCAAGATCTATACTTCGCAGTATAATATGAGGTTGGGAACAAGGCTTGACATAGGCTTGGAGTGGAGGCTGTCCGTTGAGTTCTATGGCCAGGTTTACCACGTTTCCGCCTTCTGTCAAGCAGAATGGAGGAGTGTCTGTCCATCCTCCGGCAATGTCAATACGTACGGGAGAACGGCCCCACACTATTTGGTCGGCGTAGACAGACATCTGCGGCCGCATACGTTCAGTAAGGGCGTCTTTGGTAAGTCCTCCGCGGAGTAGGGCAAACGCTTTTTCTGCTTGTCCGTGACCATCGTCTCCGTTGAAACGGTGAACTTCAGATCTGAACATGGCGTCGCGTGACTGTATGAGGATGGAAGTATCGTCTGGGAGTGGTGTAGGCAAAGGAATCGCTCTTTGTGCATATTCTTGAGCCGCTTGTTCAAGGTCGGCTTGGTAGAATACGCTATGCCGCCAATTTTTTGCCAATGTCTGCCAATTGCCGGCGCGATATGCTTGGCGTTGTTGTACGAGCCGGCGAAGATTGGCTTCGGTGCTGATTTCGTCGGCACATAGTCGTCGGGATTTGGTCCATAATTCAAGGCCTGCTTTCAGACTTGGTTCAGCGAGCATCCATCGAAGAAGGGTACACATATCTTCAGTGTTCTCGACGACGGGGAAGATGCGTGCGGCCTGTAAATCCTGATACCCCTCAATTCTGTTGATGTCAATGTCGCGGTCTGCCGCCCATTGCGAAAATGGAATGCCGAGGTATTCTACGGTGTCAAGCGGGCCGCGGAATTTATCGTTGAAACCATAAGGACGGACAACAAATGCTTTTTCTCCTATAGGAACAATATCTATACACTGCCCTTCTGTCAGTGTGAGTGTCCAATCGTTGGAAGGTACGCCTGTGATGATGTTTTCGCTGGTGAGTGTCCAATGTTCTCCGATGGATGCATTTTCTATCCATATGTCATGGTTGGATGAAGTCCAACTCATGTGGGTGTCGCTATTTTGCGTGAAAATCGAAGAGTGGGGTTTGCGGTCGTGGTGCATGATTTCGCGTTGGTCATTGACCAAGTTTTGTATGGAAAGCATGGATGACAGCAATTCGTGGGACGTACCGAAATGATAGAATTCCCCACCTGGCAATGGAAGGATGGCTACCGACAATGCACTTACTTCGGTGTCTTCGATTGTCGGATGAGTGCCGAGGGCGCAACCGAATTCACCATAGAGGTCGTAGTTGATGATGTCAGCACCTTTTATAGAGTGCTTCATAAGTACCTTCACCGCCCGGTCGGACAATAGCCACACTCCAATGTCTGTAAGGTAGAGGTGGTCGGTCAGTAGACTGGATAGCGTCTCAACAGAAGGCTTTTGGAGCATACATTTCAAATGGGTCGGGTCTTGACGGGTGGAAACGAAGACTCCGTGGTCTTTGGCAATTTCCGGGCCGAGCCATAATCCGTAGCATACAATGTCGGCATTGGGGATAGGTTGCAATGGTTGGGTAGCACGGATGAAAACATCTCCACTGACGATCATCGTATTAAGATGGTCGGGAGTGATGTCCATGATGCGTTGATAGAGTGGTATCTGTAGTGAGAGAAGGTCTTGTGAAAGACGCTGGCCGCGCTCCCAACGGAAAATAGGTAATGGCGTGAGTACTTTTCCTGAAGGAGCATATGAGGGTAGACGTCGACTTTGTCCGCCGGCATGGAGCAGAAGGCGCTTTTCGCTTTTAAGCCAATCGTTGAAAGACATTTTTTTGTGAGTGGCATTGTAGGCTTCTTGGAGCAACCATGTTGTTCCGCCTCCTGACCCCAGTTTGCGGCCTACGGGATCATTTGTACAAAACCATTCTTCGGTGGGTAATCCGGTGATGTCATGGAAACAATCTACCAAATTTGGTGGAAGAGAGAGTAATTTCTTCATTTTTTTATATGTTGTAGCGTGCACCTATACAGGCCGTCACTGATATGAATTTCTTTTGTGATATTAGATGTATATTCCTATTTGTCGGATGTAGCGTCATGCCATACAAAATTCTCTTGTCCCGCCCCAATCTCGAAATGTAATTTTGCTATGCCCAAATCCATTTGAGTATATCCGACAATAGAGAACAGTCGTTGTGCCTTTATGACAGGATAGCCGCCAATGGTCTCGTCTGTTAGGAGAAAGCGGAATTTCTGTTGGTTGACAGCAGTTGGGGCGAGTAGGGCAGATTCGGTGCCTTTTCTGAACCATACCGGGGAGTGTTCTGTACAATTGCTCACTTGGCTGATATCTTTGCTTCGGTGTTGCATACCTTGTGTTTCTCCGTATCCCAAGGCTATCATGCAGGCTATTTTTTCTCCATCAGCAAGTTGATAGGCGGATGATACTTTTTTATAGGTCATACCCGCCCAACAAGTGTTCAATCCCATGGTTTGTGCTATCAGAACAAGTTTTTCGCCATAGTAACCGATTTTTTCATCGAGGTTGTCGCTTTTCGTTCCGGCCATTACGATATAGTTGGATACACCTGTAAATTTGCCATAGGAGGCAATGCGGGAAAAGGCTTTAGGCTCATTGATGACCAACTGTATGTGCAGTTGTCCCTGTTTGTTGAATTTGTTGATGTATTTGTGCAAGGTCTGCACTACCTGGTCGGGGATAGAGATGGCTTTGTATCTGCGGACACTATGTCGGGAAAGTATGGCTTCTTCTATTGTCATTTCTGTTCTTCAGTCAGATCTTTATATTCGTACAGATGAAACATACGTTCCATCATTTGCCATTTCTGGTCGGACGTAGCATCTTCTGCGCAATCTTGGAACTGTGCAACATGTTGTTCCCATTCCTGTTGGTGAGGCAGTGTGGCAAGGCGGGCCATCGCTTTATCCCAATCGAAGTCAAGTGGGGTATCGACAATCATCACAAGGCGGTTGCCCAAGATGTATAGTTCCATCTCGAGAATACCTACGGCTCGGATACCTTCTCCGATTTCCGGCCAAAAATGTTCCTTGTCGTGTACCTTCTTGTAACCTTGTATGAAGTCGGCTTCATCACTTTTCAGGTCAAGTATTTGGACATAACGTTTGGTCGGTTGTCCGTATTTTTTGCTTTCATACCCCTTGGCATCCATATTTGTCATTTTGAGCTTATCTTTATGCGAAATCCGGTAGGTTGGGCGGAGTGCCGCCTATCTATTGCAAAGATAAATAATTTCTTTTGGCGCTCAAGCAAAAAATACGTACTTTTGCAATCTTTTAGTAAGTATCTTAAATACAATAAGGTAAAATCATGTCTGAATATTTGTCTTCGAACAACAAGAAAGTTACAGCCCCTCAGTTTTTTGATATGAAGCACAGTGGTCACAAGATCAGTATGCTCACCGCCTATGACTATACGATGGCATCAATTGTGGATGCTGGTGGTGTCGATAGTATATTGGTGGGTGACTCTGCTTCAAACGTTATGGAAGGCAATGCGACAACATTGCCTATCACGATTGACGAGATGATATGTTACGCCAAGTCGGTTGCGCTTGCTGCCAAGCATGCTTTGGTGTTGTGTGATATGCCATTTGGAAGTTATCAGATCGGAAAGGAAGACGCATTGCGTAATGCCGTGAAAATCATGAAACTTACGGGCGTGGACGCTTTGAAACTTGAGGGAGGTGTGGAAATTGCCGACACAATACGTGCAATGGTCAATATGGGCATTCCCGTGTGTGGACATTTAGGACTCACTCCGCAGAGCGTTCATAAGTTTGGCGGGTACGGTCTTCGGGCAAAGAATGAGGCCGAGGCAGAGAAACTGCTTAGCGATGCCAAGGCTTTGGATGCTGCCGGTTGTTTCGCCATTGTATTGGAAAAAGTGCCGGCCGCATTGGCTGAGAAGGTGACGGCCAGTGTGTCGTGTGCCACAATTGGCATTGGTGCAGGAGTGGGCACGGATGGTCAGGTATTGGTGTCTGCCGATATGCTCGGACTCAACAAGGGCTTCCGTCCTAAATTCTTGCGTCAGTACGTTGACGGATTTGATGTGTTGACCAAAGCGGTAGCACAATATGTGAGTGATGTGGAGTCTTGCGATTTCCCCAGTAAGGGCGAAAGTTATTGACAAACACATAACCAGAATTTATGGATACACAGACGACCCCCTATCACGCACGGTTATGGCATTGTGATTTTGTCTTGCTTTTGGTAGCACATCTGTTTATCAGTGTTGCTGCCTATTATGCTGTCTTTCTGATGCCATATATGCTTGTGGAGCATGGTCTTGGAGCAAAGGATGCTGTATGGGTTGCCGGTAGTGTTGGTATTGGAGTCTGTCTGTCAGGTCCGTTTATCGGTGGATTGGTGGAGCGTTATCGCCGGAAAAAAGTCTTTTTATATGCATCAATGGCATTTTCCAGTGCATTTGTTGCCGTAGGGATACCTTTGCATATTGTGCCGTCCTGTTTCCCCCTTGTCCCTCTTTTAGGATTTTGGGTCGGGGTGTCTTACGGGCTTTCACGACGGGTACTTGCTTGTGTACTCATGATAGATACGACAGAGTCATTTCATCGTACTGAGGCCAATTATGTGGCAGGATGGTTCTCACGGTTCTCTCTTTCCTTAGGTCCGTTGTTCGCTCTCGTTCTATGTGGCGCAGGCTCACAGACTATGGTGTATTGCGTTCCCGCATGTATCGTGCTGTTGGCATGGCTGTGCGTGAAATTGGTGAAGATACCGTTCAAGGCTCCGGTCGATGATGTCAAGACGATAGGAGCAGACCGTTTCTTCTTGTCGCAAGGTACAAGACCGTTTGTGATATTGGTATTTATTGCCATTTGTGTAGGCATTGTGTTTGTGATACAACCCTATCCGTTGTTCTACGCAATGTTGATGCCTGGTTGTCTGTGTGCCATCATATTGGAAAAAGTGAATGGGGTAGGGCGCAGACCGTATGTTGTAGCCGTTTCATCATTTTTCTGTCTGGTCGCGTTTGTGATACTTTTTCTCCCGTCAACTGAAGTGTCTGTTTCTAAGGTATGGAGGATGATTGTCGCCCCTCTATTGTTGGGGACTGGCATAGGTTTGGCCGGTTCCCGTATATTGGTGCGCTTGATTTCCATCAGTAAACATTGTCAGCGCAGTTCTGCAGTGAGCACTTATTATCTTTCTTGGGATGTCGGACTTGCTGTGGGACTATGTTTAGGGTGGTCACTTGAGCGGAAGGTATTGGTACCGCTTGCTGTCGCTTTTTGTGCCCTTGCCGTTATGGGGGGGCTATGGATGGACGGCCATCGGTTGGAGAAACTGAAAAGATAACTGAATGCGTAGCGGAGAAGAGACAGCAAAGTGTCAAAACGGCTTTAATAATGTATGGAATTTATAGAACACGTCTAAATACAATAACAGATGATATTGAATTTCAACCAAATTGAGGAAGCACAAATAGAGGGCTTCAAAGGAGGACAAGGCCTGATGTTCACCCGGAATTATGTAGATGACAATTGCAAAATCATGCGTAGTGTTCTTGCACCAGGTGCTTCAACCGGACTGCATGAGCATATGCAGAACTGCGAGATAATTCTTGTGTTGAAAGGTACACTGACTTTTCATTGTGACGGCCTGACAGAAAACTGCGCCGAAGGGAACGTGCATTATTGTCCCAAAGGCCATGCGCACTACATGGAGAACCTTACGGACAAGCCCGTTGAGTATTTCGCCGTCGTTGCCGAATTGCGGTAAAGTAAGGAAAAAACGGAAGGGGCCGGATGTCATTTGTCAATGAATTCCGGCCCCTTCCGTTTTTCTTTTGTTGCGGGTGAATGCCCAGTGTCGGCAATTGTGTATTCAAGCGGATCCTCTATAATTCCGCCATTGACTTTGGGTTATCTTTGTCTCTAAAATCCCCGCACTGTTAATGTCTTTAGAGTTTCTTGATGATGCCAAGGAGCTGTTCTCCCAATCCTATGGTGTAACCCTGTGATGAGAATACGACACGGTTGAATGTGTCTGCAATGAGGAACATCGGCAATTGGGTGGCGTTTTGAAGTTTCATCTCATTCACAATCTGTTTCCTGACAGCTCCTTCCTTATCAATAGCGAATATCGTTGTAGACGGAAGTTTTGAGAATTCCGCACTCTTGAACTTGCGTGCAGCGGCTTCATCTTCAAAGATCAAAACGATGGGGCGTCCCCATTTCTCAAACGAATCCTTCAATTTCTCAATATCGTGCAGGGCATGGTTGGTCGGTTCCTGGCCGACTCCGATGACACCAACAACATAATATCCGCGTCCTGTAAGGGAAAGGATGGAAACTTCCTTGCCGCTTTTGGAGACTGTCGATTCGCTGTTGAACGAGCCGATGACACTTACCTCGTTGGTGCTTTGGCGGATGTCGAGGTCGAATGCAGTCGTTCTGCCCTCTTCGATATTGAAAATCCTTGTTGTGGCCAATACACTTCCGTTGGCCATACGACTGCCGGAAGTCAGCATGTAAGTGCCGACATCAAGTTTGTATCCGTTTTGGAATGTGCTTTTCCATGTCGCTCCTTCGCCCATGTCTGCATCGCCCTCATCGAAGGTGAGAAGTCTGGCGGTGCCGTTCTCGATGCGCGCGATGGTGAAGTGGGTGTAGTATTTCGGGTTGTCGAGGAATTCTGTTGGTGTGTAGTTCAATTGCAGAGTTCCTGTCGGTGCGGTCTTTGATACTTCAGTACCGAATTGCACGTCGTGCCATTGTCCGTCTTTCTTGTATTGTACTTTTCCGGTTACGGCATCTTTCTGTGCTTCAATGCCGATGCTTCTGGCAATGTCGACGAAAAGAATGTCGCGGGAACGCTCGTCGGTCATGCGGGCCTTCCATGCGCCAACTGGCGTTTGTGCGATTTGGAGGGCTTTCTTGTCAGGGTTGAGACGTATGTTCTTTACAATCCATGCGGCTAATGCTTCTGGATTGTTGCGGAACGTTTCTGCTTGTTTCTTGGCTATGTTTTTCTCGAAGAATTGCTTGAACGGTAGTGTTATCATCTCGTCTTCTACACGTGGACTGAGTTGGTCGCTTTTGGCGTTGTAACTATCTTCAAGTATGCGTTCGGGGATATCGCGAAGGTCTTTGTCACTCAAAGTGGCAAGAAGGGCGAGTGCACGTTTGGGGTTGTCGCTGTGGCGGCGGATGAAGGAGGTGATGACCTCGTGGTTGCCACGTGATTTGACAATATAGTCTGCTCCATCAACGCTGACTTTTTCGGCTTGTTTACGAGTAAGGAATGTGGCGGTGTAGGCGTGACGGATGGAATCCTCGTGGGCCAAACGTTGTTCGTTGATTTTTCGCATCTCGTCTGTTACGGGAGGAAGAATGGTATTCTCAGCGGGAGGTACGATGTCTATTTTATCTTCTGTGGATATGAGAGATGCCTTGTCTGTTTTCTCGGAATGTGTCAGTGTGATGGTGACTGTTTTGTCTTTGCTGAATGATGCTTTGGCATAGCCATATTGTCCGTCTTTTGAAGCCCATACGAGTAGGTCACCGCATCCGGCAGAAAGAGAGGTGCGTCCGTTGGCATCGGCATATTTGGTGACAGCGGTGTAGAATTCTGCGTAATTGTATATTTTGAATTCCACTTTCGCTCCGGCTACTGGGGTGCCGTTAGTGTCGGTGACAATAAACTGTACGCTGTCGGTCGGGGCATAATTGGCTGTAAGATTGATTTCTGTGAAGTTGGTTGTGCGGAGCATCACTTCTTCGGGGCCGCGGTAGTCACCGAATGCGCGGGTATGCATAAGCATGGCCCGTGAAGCAGGTGCATTGAACCACCCAAGGTTGAGCACTGCCTCTGGCTCACATGCACCAAGGAAATACCATTTGCCATCGGCCCATGCTTCTACCCATGCATGGTTGTCATCGGTGTGTGCCCATCGTGGAGTGTACACTTGTCGGGCAGGAATACCTACTGCGCGCAGTGCGGCTACGGTGAATGTGCTTTCCTCGCCGCATCGTCCAGTTGCGGTACGAAGAGTCTGAAGTGGGGAAGAGGTGCGGGCGTCAGCCGGTTGGTAGGCTACGTGTTCGTGGCACCAATGATTGACTTCGAGGATGGCGTCGTACATGGTCATACCTCGTACTCTGTCTTTGAGCGCAGCGTAGAATACGGTACGTGCAGAATCAAGCGGTTCGTTGTTGACGCGCAATGGTAGTACAAAGTGGCGGAACAGTAATTCCGGAACTTTTGCTCCCCATGTCATTTCGTTGCGGGCAAGCAAGGATGCGCGCACGTTGGAGAGATAAAAAGACGTGGGATAGTCTGTAATGTCGGCCAATGGCATATAGGCGTAGAGAAAGTGCAAGGCTTCACTTTCTTCTTGGCTGGTATTGAGTTTTTTTGTCTGGAAGAACTGCTGTCCGATTGTCTGAATGCGCTCGGAAAATATTTTTTCCACTTGTTGGCGATAGGTGGCATCGGTGATGAAGTGATCGCTGGCAGTGGCTGTCAGTAGAAGCATGGTAAAACCGAGCGTAAATAATAGTTTTTTCATTTTTTTGTTACGTTGCGGAGTAAACTGTATTGGTTAATTGTCAAAAAACGAGGAAAAGTGACGATGTTTTCACCGACACTTCCCCTCGTGAGAATGTGTTGCAAATTTAGACTTGTGCGTCAATCTTCTCAATGCGACGCTGATGGCGTCCGCCTTCAAACGTTGCTTTGAAGAACTCGTCCATGATGGCTGCCGCCTTCTTGTTGTCGACAAAGCGTCCGGGCATTACGAGTACGTTGGCATCGTTGTGTTGGCGTACGAGTTCTGCAATCTCCGGTGTCCATGCCAGTCCGGCACGTACGCCCTTGTGGCGGTTGAGTGTCATGGCCATTCCTTCTCCGCTTCCGCAGATGGCTATGCCGGGGTAGACATCACCTGTAGCAATACCTTTTGCCAATTCGTGAGCGAAATCGGGATAGTCACAACTGAGATCACTGTATGTTCCGAAATCCTTGTATTCGTAACCATGACTTTCAAGATATTCTACGACGAACTTCTTGAGGGGAAAGCCAGCGTGGTCGCAAGCTAAACCTACTGTTTTTATTTCCATAGTGATATAATTTAGATTAAGGCGTGTTCTAAGGCCCACGCTTGTCATTAGTTGTTTTGGGGAATCAACATTCTCCCAAGAATCCTTTAACCTCTTTGTATATATTTTCGGGCGTAAATCCTAATTTCTCGTCAAGCACTTTGTAGGGTGCCGAGAAACCGAAAGACTGTAGTCCGTATATGCGTCCCTCTGTTCCGACAAGTCCCAATAGATTGACGGGTAGTCCGGCGGTCAAGCCGAACTTCTTGGCGTTGGAAGGCAATACGCTTTCTTGGTATTCTTTGGTCTGGCGGCGGAACAGTCCTTCTGACGGCGCACTTACAATACGTACGCCAATACCGTCTTTGCGCAGAATGTCAGCTGCTGCAACCAAGGTAGATACCTCGGAGCCGGAAGCGATGAGGATAACGTCGAAATTTTCGTCAGAACCTTTTACAATGTAGGCTCCATGGCGAGCCTGCGTATAATCATTGCCCTCCGGCAGGCTAACAATGTTTTGGCGGGAGAAAATAAGAGCGGTGGGGGTGCTCATGTTTTCCATGGCCATCTGCCAGCAGACCGTCGTTTCGTCAGCATCTGCGGGTCGGAATACGCGTACAGAATCTTCGCCGTTGTGATTTTGCAATTTCTCCATCAAGCGTATCTGGGCTTCCTGTTCTACAGGTTCGTGGGTTGGTCCGTCTTCTCCTACGCGGAAAGCATCGTGAGTCCAAATGAATTTGATAGGGACACGCATGAGGGCTGCCATACGTACTGCCGGCTTCATATAGTCGGAGAATACAAAGAACGTGCCACAAGCCGGAATTACGCCACCGTGCAGATACATACCGATACAAGCACATGCCATGGTCAGTTCACTGACTCCCGCCTGGAAGAAAGCACCACTAAAGTCATTGGCTTGCAGGTCGTGGGTCTGCTTGAGGAATCCGTCCGTTTTGTCAGAATTGCACAGGTCTGCGGAAGAGCAAACCATATTGGGTACCTGCTGGGCGAGGACAGAAAGGCATGCTGCAGATGCAGCGCGTGTAGCACTGTCGCGCTTCTGTACCAATGTACTCCAGTCTACCTTGGGGGCATTGCCGGAGAACCACTCGTGCATGGCTTTTGCTTTCTCGGGATTTTCGCATTCCCATGCCTTCTCTTCTTCGTGGCGTTGGCGGACAATGGCTTTCAACTCTTCGCGGCGATGCTCATACAGGGCTTTTACATCATCAAAGATAACGAAGGGGTTGGCTGGATTTCCGCCGAGATGTTGTACGGTTTTGATGTAGGCTTCGCCTCCGAGTGGCGCACCGTGGGTCTTGACATTGTGTTCGTAGCTGGTGCCGTCATCCTTGAGTGCGCCTTTGCCCATTATCGTATGGCCAATGATGAGTGTCGGGGATGTCGCATCTTGTGCTGTCCGCAAGGCTTCGCGTATCTGGTCTGGGTCGTTGCCGTTGATTTCCATGACATTCCAACCCCATGCTTCATATTTCTGACGTGTGTTTTCCTTCATCACGACATTGCACTCGGTGGAGAGCTGTATGTCGTTGGCATCGTAAAACATGATGAGGTTGTTCAAACCGAGGACTCCAGCCAAACGGCCGGCTCCCTGGGATATCTCTTCTTGTATGCCGCCATCGGAAATGTAGGCATATATTTTATGCTGGACCATGGCGTGCCCCAACCGTGCTTCGAGGAATTTTTCGGCAATGGCAGCACCAACGGCGAATGTGTGTCCTTGTCCCAATGGCCCCGACGTGTTTTCTATACCACGCTCAATATCACGCTCCGGATGTCCGGGCGTGACGGAACCCCATTGGCGGAACTCTTTCAACTCGTCTGTTGTGAATTTTCCTTGAAGGGCGAGTGCCGAGTAAAGCATCGGTGACATGTGGCCCGGGTCAAGGAAAAAGCGGTCGCGTCCTTGCCATGTAGGACATTCGGGGTCATAGACGAGAAATTCTGAGAAAAGAACATTGATGAAATCAGCACCGCCCATGGCTCCGCCTGGATGTCCGGACTTGGCTTTTTCTACCATTGATACCGCGAGGATACGGATATTGTTTGCTGCACGGCTCATCAATTTAGCATCGTTCATTTTTATGATATTTTGAGGTTTACTTCTGTTTCTTCATGGCGGAAATATTGACCTTCCGCTTACAGGCCTATACATTTCTATATATTGCAAAGGTATATGAAATATTGTAATAGACCAAATCCTTTGTGGCTTTATTTTGGAAATGTTCGTAGCCGATAAACTTTCAAATATTCGCTTTGCTTGTCAAAATGCGATTTTCTTCTGTCGATTTGCTAGGCTTGTTGAATTTTATTAATTTTGCAGACATATTTGATGTATACTAAAAAATCATTATATAATGAATATATCATACAAATGGCTCAAGGAGTATGTCGATTTTGACTTGACGCCACAACAGACCGCTGACGCATTGACTTCATGCGGACTTGAAGTGGATGCTCTTGAAGAAGTACAGAGTATAAAAGGCGGATTAAAGGGACTTTATGTGGGCGAGGTGCTTACATGTGAAGTGCATCCCAACTCCGATCACTTGCACGTCACTCAAGTGAATTTAGGGCGCGAGACACCAAGTCAGATTGTTTGTGGTGCCCCCAATGTGGCTGCGGGACAAAAGGTAATTGTTGCAGATTTGGGATGTGTACTCTACGATGGTGACAAGGAGTTTGTCATTAAAAAATCGAAACTGCGTGGCGTGGAGAGCTTCGGTATGATTTGTGCGGAAGATGAGATAGGTGTAGGTGCAGACCATGCTGGTATCATCGTGTTGCCTGAGGATGCACCTGTCGGACAGCCTGCTGCGGAATATTATCATTTGGAGAGCGATTGGATTATAGAAATTGATATCACCGCCAATCGTTCTGACGCGCTCAGTCATTGGGGCGTAGCGCGTGATTTGTATGCATGGCTTGTGCGCAACGGCCATAAGACCCAATTACATCGGCCGGATTGTTCGCAGTATACGGTAGACGACCATTCCCTTCCCATCGATGTTGAAATTGAAAATACAGATGCATGTAAGCGCTATGCTTGTGTGAGTATCAGTGGATGTGATGTGAAGGAAAGTCCGGAATGGTTGCAAGAAAAACTACGCGTCATAGGTCTTCGCCCTATCAACAATATAGTGGACATCACAAATTATATAATGATGGCTTATGGCCAACCCATGCATTGCTTTGACGCCGACATGGTAAAAGGCCAGAAGATAGTTGTCCGCACCCAAGCCGAAGGAACAAAGTTCGTCACACTGGATGGTGAGGAACATACGCTGGGAGAACATGACCTTAGTATCTGTAATTCTGAAGAACCGATGTGTATTGCCGGTATTTTCGGAGGAAAAGGTAGCGGTACATATGAAACGACCCGCAACGTTGTACTCGAAAGCGCTTATTTCCATCCTACATGGATACGTAAAAGTGCGCGCCGACATGGCTTGAGTACGGATGCAAGTTACCGCTTTGAACGAGGAATAGACCCCAATGGTGTCATTTATGCCTTGAAGCAAGCGGCCATTCTGTGCAAGCAGTTGGCAGGGGGAAAAGTGAGCATGGAAATAAAGGATGTATATCCCACTCCTATGTCTGATTTTCCTGTATCGTTGAAGTACGACTATGTAGACACGCTTATCGGAAAGTCCATTGGCCATGATATGATAAAGAGTATTGTGGAGAGTCTGGAGATGAAAGTGACAAGTGAGTCGGAAGGCGGCCTTGAACTGCTTGTGCCTGCTTATCGCGTAGATGTTCAGCGTCCGTGTGATGTCGTGGAAGATATTCTTCGTATATATGGCTATAACAATGTTGAGATACCTACTCAATTGAAGAGTTCTCTTACCATACTTGGAGAAGAAGACAAAAACTATCATCTGCAGTCTGTTATTGGCGAGCAACTTGTAGGGTGCGGTTTCAATGAGATTATGAACAACTCTCTTACCAAAACCTCATACTATACTTCATTGAACAAATACACAGAGGAGACGACTGTCAAGGTGATGAATCCTCTCAGTTCGGATCTCGGTGTAATGCGTCAAACATTATTGTTTGGTGGTTTGGAGAGCGTAGTCCGAAACATCAACCATAAGAGTCCAAATATCCGTTTCTTCGAATTTGGCAATTGCTACCACATCACTCCTGAAAAGAAGAATTTGGAGGATCCCATTAAGGCATACACCGAGGAGCTGCATTTGGGGCTATGGCTGACAGGAAAGCGAGTTGAGGGCTCTTGGGCGCATGCTGATGAGGCATCTTCTTTCTATGAATTGAAAGCATATGTGCAGAATATTTTTGCACGGTTGGGTGTGCCCTCTGGTGTAGTGGTGATGGAGAACAGTGACAATGATGTATTCTCACATGCACTTGCTCTGAAATTGCGCAACGGAAAGATACTCGCAGAGATGGGTATTGTGTCTTCAAAAATACTAAAGATGGTGGATATATCGGCGGAAGTGTATTTTGCTGATATCAATTGGAGTAATATGATGAAGGCCATCCGAAAGAATACGTTGCTCTACCATGACATCAGTCGTTACCCCTCGGTAAGCCGTGACTTGGCTTTGCTAGTTGATAAAAGCGTCACTTTTGATCAGATAGCGACTATTGCCCGACAGACCGAAAAGAAACTTCTCAAGCGGGTGGAATTGTTTGATGTATACGAAGGTAAAAATCTTCCGGAAGGAAAGAAGAGTTATGCGGTAAATTTCATCCTGCAAGATGAGGAAAAGACGCTCAATGACAAGCAGATTGAAGCAATGATGACCAAACTCATCGGCAATCTGAAAAACAAGTTGAACGCGGAACTGCGATAAAATAAACAGTGGCTGACTTAGTCACTATTTCAACCAAGAAACAAACAAAATAAATACAATAATAATTCCATTATGGGAAGAGCATTTGAATATCGTAAAGCAACAAAACTGAAACGTTGGGGTCATATGGCAAAGACGTTTACCCGTTTGGGCAAACAGATTGCAATCGCTGTGAAGGCGGGTGGCCCCGAACCTGAAAACAATCCTTCTTTGCGTTCGGTCATCGCTACTTGCAAACGCGAGAATATGCCGAAGGACAACATTGAGCGTGCTATCAAGAATGCGATGGGCAAGGACCAAAGCGACTACAAGGAGGTGACTTATGAAGGATATGGTCCTCATGGAATCGCCGTCTTTGTTGACACCTTGACAGACAATACTACCCGAACCGTCGCTGATGTGCGGTCGGTGTTCAATAAGTTTAACGGTACTTTGGGTACTACCGGATCTTTGGCTTATCTTTTTGACCATAAATGTGTGTTTACCTTTAAGAAGAAGGACGATACCGATATGGACGACTTGATACTGGAACTTATCGACTTCAATGTGGAAGACGAGTTTGATGAGGACGAAGAAGAAGGAACAATTACCATTTACGGTGATCCTAAGAGCTATGCCCAGATTCAGCATTTCTTGGAGGAACATGGATTCGAGGATATCGGTGGTGAGTTTACCTATATTCCCAATGATCTCAAAGATGTAGATACTGATGCGCGTGCTACCATTGACAAGATGGTTGAGCGTCTGGAGGATTTTGACGACGTGCAGAATGTCTATACCAACATGAAGCCGGAGGAATCGGCTGAATAAATAACCTGTCTATTGGAGCGCTTGTGTATAGTGTGTCCAAGAAACGATAAAAGGCCGAATTCTTACAACAGAGAATTCGGCCTTTTTCTGTATGGCTCGTAAAGAAATATATGAACTTCAGTCCATATTATTTCATATACAGTTTCAATGTCGTTGTCTGTTCTCCCACATTCACGTTCTGGGTTTCCAACACGCCTTTGCCGTTTATGAACTTAACGGTATATGACTGGTTCTTTTCTACCCTGAAAGTAAGCACATCATTCATATCCTGGGTGGCGCTTGTGCTTCGCCCGCCGAAGAGTTTCTTCTCGCCCGTGAATACATCCAGGTTGGTAGCTACACGGTCTTCAGAAGTCTCGGCGTGATCCTTGTCCTTGAATACCATGATTCTCAAGTCGACATGCTTGTCGTCTGTCGGGGCTGCAGACAACTGGGCTCTGTACAGGCTAGTATAGCGGTCGGTCACATTTTCTGCATGAACGTAACGGATGTCCATGTCCCAAACCAACGGAAAGTAGGTGTCGGCCGGTTTGAAGGAGGCTGCGTAAATAGCTTTGTGCAGGTCTTCCTTGATGGCCTTGCCTGCGTCGGGCAGAAACCAAGATTGGTCCAAATCGTCTGCAGGATAATATTCTGTGAAGTGCCATTCTCCGTCAATCCATACCTCACTCCAGTTATGATTGCCGCGTCCGTCGTACCAATCTGGAGTTCCCGCTACTCGTGAAGGAATGCCTACGGCACGGAATGCATCGGTCAGCAAGATGGAAAGCCCCGAGCAGGAGGCCATGTGCTGGCGCATGGATTCGTAAGGAGCCTGGTCTGCCTTTTCACGTTTTGTGTTGTAATCAACCATCACTTCGTCTCGTATATTCTTGTTTACGGAATCGATAGCCTCGCGCATCGTTTTGCAGTGGACCACGTATTTTTTGAAGCGCTCATAGAAATCCTTGCGCCAACTCTCGCGGTTCTCGTTCAAGTTGACGTAAGCCACTACCTCGTTCAGAAATATGTCGTTGGGAACCTCTTTGGTCCAAGAAAATTCATTTCTTGCCTTGTAGGCATATTGCACATGTTCCTTCAGAAAATCAGCAGTCAAGGTTTTGGCGTCTCTTTTCGGCATGTACGAAATCAGAAACGCCATACCTTCTTTCTGGTCGGCGGGAACTCCTTGCAATGCCTTCTTCAACTCTTTGGCATTGTTGCCAGCCGTTACCATGGTCTGATCAAGCAGCTTATGATACTTTTGGGGTACACCGATGTATTTGTCTCCCGCAAAAGCAGACAGAGACAGGCCTAAGGCAAAAAGAACAAGTAAACTCTTTATTTTCATAATTCCAAAAAAATAATTATTTCTTAATCGGTTGTTTCACACGCACTTGCTCATTCAAGTGCGACTAATTCTCGGTGAAATTAACGTAGAGGATTGAACATTTCAGAACTGTTTCATCCTGTTATCGTTATTTGTAGTCTTTCGGTCCGTATGTTGTAGTGAAAAGTATCTCGGACGGATGTTTCTGGGAATGCATGGTATACGAGAATTGGTAACCGGCTTCCTTGTAAACTTTGATATTTGTATTTTCGCGAAGGGCGGTCAGTAATGCAGTGCGAAGCTGGTTCTCGTTTTGTTTCACGAGTTCTATATTGTCCATTCTATCCGAGAATGTGCAATAATATTTGTAGGTGAGTGTCGTCTTGTCGAATGCAATGCTGTCTGTACGTACGAAGTTGACAGTAGGTGTTGGACAGTATTTCTCGGTGTATTCCCGTGCTTCGCGTTCAGCTCTTTGCTCAAGGCTTTCATGGCAAGAGGTGAGCAGAAGGAGGGGTGCGTACAAAATCGTAGATATTTTCATGTAGTCTTTTTGTCTTGTGCAAATTTACTTAAAAAAATTCTCAGTACAAACAATTCGCCATTTCTTCATACAATTGCTATGGTTTGGGGAAAATGAAAATCCCGCAAGTGGAAATGGTACTTGCAGGATTTCTGTTGGTGTTACACAACGGGGCATGGACGGGTTGTGTGTCAGTCCTCGTCAGGCGTGATGAGTTTGTAGCCTTTTCCGTGGATGTTGATTATCTCAATCTGGTCATCATCTTTGAGGTGCTTGCGCAGTTTTGTGATGTATACGTCCATAGAGCGGGCATTGAAATAGTTGTCGTCTATCCAAATGGTCTTAAGGGCGAAATCACGTTGCAGAATCTCGTTGGCGTGGCTGCAGAGCAGGGCGAGGAGCTCATTTTCTTTAGTGGTCAATTTGGTCTGCTTGTCATCGATGCAGAGCAACTGCTTTTGTGTATCGAAGGTGAAGCGGCCGATATGGTAGATAGAGCTTTCCTTGTTTTTCTTACCGCGGACACGACGCAGGATTGCCTCTATTCTGAATACCAATTCCTCCATAGAGAAAGGTTTGGTGATATAGTCATCTGCTCCGATTTTGAAACCTTCGAGAATGTCTTCCTTTAGTGTCTTGGCTGTGAGGAAGATGATGGGGATGTCTGCACTAGCCTGGCGTATTTCTTTTGCCAGTGTGAAGCCGTCTTTTTTTGGCATCATCACGTCAAGCACGCAGATGTCGAATTTTGTCTTCATGAATGCCTTGTAACCAGCCTCACCGTCGGGGCAGAGTTCTGCTGAATAGCCCTTAGCCTGCAGGTATTCGCGAAGGAGCATTCCTAAATTTTCGTCGTCTTCGCACAACAGAATTTTCAGTTTCTCATCCATAAGTCAATTAATTTTTTAATATAGGTAGTTTTATTGTAAATTTCGTTCCTTTCCCGTACTCACTGTCAATGCTGATTTCTCCGTTGTGGAGAATAACAATTTTCTTGACGTAGGCCAATCCGAGCCCGAATCCCTTGACATCGTGTACGTTGCCTGTATGTACGCGGTAGAATTTTTCAAAAACTTTTTTGATGTTTTCCCGCTTGATGCCAAGACCTGTATCGCGTATGGAGAGGTAGAGGTGGTTGTCATCATCCCAAGTCTTGAGATATATGTTGACGGGCTGGTCTGGTTTCCGGTATTTCACTGCATTGTCAAGCAGGTTGTTGATGACATTTTGGAAATGTACTTCGTCGACATATATGGCCGATTCGATAGCCTCTATTTCTGTGTATATCTTTCCACCGGTATGTTCCACTCGAAGTGTAAACGAGTTGGCTATGTTTTCTACCATTTCGTTGAGGTCGAGTTTTTTCTTTTTGAATACGGCCTTTTTTCTGTCAAACATCGACATCTGCAGCACTTTTTCTACGAGAAACCTCAACCGTTTTGACTCGTCCATGATGACTGTGCTGAGATGCTTGCTCATTGTCGGGCTCTTCGTGACTGTATCATCGTTCATCATCTGTGCAGCCAGAGAGATGCTTGCAATGGGCGTCTTCAGTTCGTGGGTCATATTGTTGATGAAGTCGTTCTTGATTTCAGTGTATCGTTTCTGTCTGAAAATGACAACGATTGTAAAGATGAATGTCACGAACAGAACGATAGTGAAAGCCACAGAGGGTATCACAAACCGAACGGACGAGAAGATATAGGCGTTCATATCAGGAAAATGGATGTGCACGACACCCATCTTTGATTGTGGGTCATTGCGGAAAAGCACTTGCGAGTAGGTGTAGTCTTCTCCTTCTTCCGAGTATTCCGGACAACGGTATACCTCGCGACCGTCCTGTGTGCAGACCGTGAAATGATAGGGGATGTTGATACCATTGTTCATCATTTCTGCTTTGAGGTCTTGGTCAAGGAGTTTGAAGTTGATGCGCTCTTTCAATGGTTTGTCCGATGCGGAATAAAGAATCGAGTAGACCACCTCGTCGAGTAGAGCCTTTTGGTAGATATATCTGTTCTTGACAATTTCCTGTAGTGATTTCGAGGCATCAGAAAGCGAATTCTTGTCGTTGTGCAGAATCATGGCCTTCGGCATTTGCGAAGGTTTCGAAGTAATGGTCTTCAATTCGAATGAGGAGTAAACGTTACCGTCTTTTCCTGTCACGGAATATTGGTGTGACTGTTGGTATGTGCCGTCAGGCATTTGTGAACGGCTTCCCACGGAATCTTTCTTGAACGCTCTCCGTTCAGTCTCATTGACATCTTTCTCAAGATAACGTAGTGTCTCGTTCAATTCCAGATTACGCGAAGCTTGGTACAAGGCGCGGTTGACAGATTCGTCAAACTGCTCCTTCTTCATGTCCACCATCTCCTGTATGTATTTCAGTTGAAGGTAGAGCAGAGCCAAAAAAGACAGCCCCATAATTGTCGCTATGGTCCAGATTGTTCTCTTTTTCATATCGTTGGCAAAGATAACGACAATGGATGGTAAATTGAAATGAAAACGTTAATTATTTGCGCTGTGTTTTGTTATGTTAACAGTATTTATGTTGTTTAGTTTGTGTTTTGGATATAATACATGGGTTCGTTGCGAATACAATTTGACCAATGAGACAAGTGCAAACCAAAACAAAGGCGATGAGGCCATATCGGTCTATTCTTGCACAGTCAATCCTGTAGGAGGAGAAAGAAGTTGCTTTTCCCCCGTTTACCCCATTTCGGAGAAATCGTCAATTATACCCGGGTTAAAGGTGTCTTCGGGTGGAAACTCGCCGTTGATTTTACTGCCGAGAATTTCTCCTTCAAAAGCGTCTGTGTTGTTGGAGGCCGGCGAAAATGATTTGTCGGGATCTTGGAAGCGGGTGAATTCACCGCGGAACTGTAGCAGCACGTCACCCGTTGCGCCCTTACGGTGCTTGGCAATGATGATCTGGGCCTTTCCGCGGAGGTCATTCCCCTTTTCATCGCTAAATATGCGGTAATATTCCGGCCGGTGAACAAACAATACCATGTCGGCATCCTGTTCGATGGCACCAGATTCGCGAAGGTCGCTCAGTTGCGGACGTTTGCCTTCTATGCCTTCGCGGTTTTCTACGTTACGGCTCAACTGCGACAATGCCAAGACTGGAACGTCCAACTCCTTGGCAAGTCCTTTCAGTGACTGGGATATTTTTGATACTTCTTCTTGTCTGCTTCCGAACTTCATGCCGTTGGCATTCATCAGCTGCAGGTAGTCAATCATGATGACCTTGACTCCTTTTTCCCGTGCGAGTCGGCGGGCCTTTGTGCGCAGTTCGAATATAGACAGGCCCGGTGTATCGTCGATATAAATGGGAGCGTTTTGCAGTTGGCTTACGTTTTTGTCCAGACGTTCCCATTCGTCTGGGGACAATTGTCCGTTGAGCATCTTTTGTCCGGAAATCTCGCATACATTGGAGATAAGTCGGTTGACGAGCTGTACGTTGTTCATTTCCAATGAGAAGAATGCGATAGGGATGTTGTGGTCTACTGCAATGTTTTTGGCAAGGGACAATGCAAAGGACGTTTTGCCCATTGCCGGGCGTCCGGCTATAATCACAAGGTCGGAATTTTGCCATCCGCTGGTTTTCTCGTCCAATTTCTCGTATCCGGTAGGGACTCCTGTGAGTCCGCCTTTATTGGCTGATGCCTTTTGAAGAATCTCGATGGCTTTCTTGACAACGGGGGCTACCTGCACGTAGTCCTTCTTCATGTTTCTTTGCGAGAGTTCAAACAGGTTGCCTTCTGCTTCCTGCATAAGTTCATCGACATCTATGGTTTCGTCAAAAGCCTTTGATTCTATTACGCCAGCGAAAGAGATGAGTTGGCGTGCAAGAAATTTTTGGGCAAGAACCTGTGCATGGTAGACGATATGGGCGGAGGAAGCCACATGCGAACTCAGTTCGATGATGTATCCGGTCCCTCCTATGTCTTCGAGTGTACCTTCACGTTTCAGCTCCTCGACAACAGTTGCGATGTCGACGGGCTTCTCGTTCATGTTAAGCGTTTGTATGGCATTGAACACCTTCTGGTTGCGTGGCTCGTAGAAACTCTCAGGACGGATGATCTCCGAAATCATGGAGTATGCATCCTGATCGATCATCAAGGCGCCAAGCACCAGTTTCTCTATATCCAAGGCCTGTGGCTGCAAGTGTCCGTAGGTCTTGTCGTATGCAGTATTGGAGGCCGACTTTTTGGTGGTCGGTTTGGTGTTCTCAGCCATAGGCGTTGTCGTTATTTGGTAGGTACGATTCTGTTGTTTTCGGGAAATACGACAGTGGGAGTGAAGGTTTTTGCCTCTTCGAAATCCATCAATGCGTAGGAAATGATAATCAGTGTGTCACCTACCAGTACTTTCCGTGCGGCGGCTCCGTTGAGACAAATGCAGCCCGAGCCGCGTTCCCCTTTGATAATGTAGGTCTCAAACCGTTCACCGTTGTCATTGTCTACAATCTGTACTTTTTCGCCGGCTATCATTCCAGCGGCATCCATCAGGTCTTCGTCTATTGTGATGCTGCCCATATAGTGCAGGTTGGCCTCGGTGACAGTGACACAATGGAGTTTTGATTTCAGTACTTCGATCTGCATTTTCTGATAAGTTATTTGGAGGTAGGTTAGACCTTTTTTGTGTAGCCTATGTGGTCTATTAGTCGAATGGGGGTCGCGCCGCAGTATACGGTGATGCATCCTACAACGTTGTCAGTTTCATCCCACGAGGATATGTCTTCAAGCGTATTTCCGCTTACAATGGAAAAATATTCCACGTCAAGTCCGTCAATGGCATTGATTTTCGCGACCGTCCAGTCGTGCGTTTCCTTGACAGTGTGTGACTGTGCGTAGATTTTGCTTTCCTTCAAAATACGGTAGATATTGGGGGCGATAGCGCGTTCTTCAGCCGTGAGCAAGGTATTGCGTGAACTTTTGGCCAAACCGTCGGTCTCGCGGATGGTTTCGCACTCTACTATCTGAACTTTAGCTCCGATGTATTTTACCATTTGCTTGACAACTGCAATCTGCTGCCAGTCTTTTTCGCCGAAATATGCACGGTCGGGGCGGGCTATGTAGAACAGACGTGATACAACTTGGCATACGCCATTGAAATGACCGGGACGGTGCGCGCCTTCCATGACTGTTGTGACTGGTGGAAATTCGAATTGTCGCTTATCGGGTGTAGGGTACATCTCTTCAACGGAAGGGGCAAAAACCGCATCTGCACCACACGATTCTACCAAAAGACAATCACTGCCCAAAGTGCGGGGGTAGCGCTGAAGGTCGTTTGGGTCATTGAATTGGGTGGGGTTCAGAAATACGGATACTACAGTATAGCCGTTTTCGGCCACACTTCTTTTCACGAGCGAAGCGTGTCCCTCGTGTAGGGCTCCCATGGTGGGAACAAGTCCTATGGATTTTCCTTGTTTGCGGACTTCGAATAAATCATTCTGAAGTTCCACAATCGTTTTGTATAATTTCATCTCTATTTGCGAGTGATAGTACACCCTGTCTGATTTTGCGCTGCAAAATAACAACATTTTTCTTAAACAAGAAAGAATAAATTTAAAAATATGCCAATGCAGACCGTGCGGAGGGCGAAATTCGAAAGGCATAAATTAATATGTGGATAATTTTTTGTAACTTTGCGGACGTTTTTTGGACGTTGGTGCAGTGTGCTCAATGTACGTCCAATGCAATTCTTATACAAAACAATCAGCATGACAAAAAGAGTACTGTTTATCAACCAAGAAATTGCGCCGTACGTTCCCAATACGGAAATGTCACTCCAAGGGCGTGACATACCCCACAAAATGCAGGAAAGCGGATATGAAATCCGTACCTTTATGCCCAAATGGGGTATTATCAATGAGCGGAGAGGCCAGCTTCATGAGGTTATCCGATTGTCTGGTATGAACATTATCATTGATGACACTGACCATCCTTTGCTTATCAAGGTTGCCTCGATACCGCAGACCCGTCTACAGGTATATTTCATAGACAATGATGACTATTTTATGAAACGCCAGATGGCGTTCGACACCAATGGCGAAGAATATCAGGATAATGCTGAGCGTGCCATCTTTTTCGCTCGCGGTGTGCTTGAAACAGTCAAGAAATTACGATGGATTCCCGATGTTATCCACTGCCAGGGTTGGATGAGTTACGTTGTTCCTGTATACATCAAGAGCGCATACAAGGACGACCCCGCATTTGAGAATGCAAAGGTAGTGACTTCTGTTTTCAAGGATGAGCTGAAGGCATTCAAGAATGTTAATTTCAAAAGTAATGTGGAATTTTTGGGAGTGGATGCTCCGAAATTGGAAGCATACAAGGACGAGTTCGATTTTGAGGAACTTGGGAAGATGGCCATAGACTATAGCGATGGTATCATAGAGGCAGAGGCTTCTGCCAATGATGCGCTGATAGATCGAGCCTTGTCTGCAGGAAAGAATGTTCTGAGATATGCCGAAGGTGATCGTACAGCCATGTACAAGGAATTTTACGAGAATATTTTGGGGGAATAATGCATTTCTGAAAATATCTTTTCCGTCAAATGACGCACATTCTGTACTTTGACGGGTTTGATTGTTACACAATATTATAATGAGAATAATAAATGTTTTTGCAAGTTTGGCTCTTGCTGTTGTCCTGATGTCTTCATGTGATGACAATACTGACAATATCGGAACTTCACTTATAGACAACTTGGATCATCTTGTTGTGGCAACAGACACCTTCACGGTGTCTTCTCGTTCTATAGCCGCTGATTCTGTACTTTCGCGCAGTACTACCGGCTATGTAGGCCGTGTGCGTGACCCTGAAACCGGTGCTTACGTTACGGGCAATTTTATGACACAGTTTCATATCAATGAGGGATTTACCCTTGTTGACAAGGACAGTATCCTAAGTGTAAAGGATGGTAATGTTGTGGCCGACTCATGTGAACTGACTTTTTATTACCCCACGTTCTATGGCGATTCTTTGGCCCCGATGAAGGTGAGTGTCTATGAATTGGGGAAAGCGATGTCTGAAGCAGACAAATATTACTCCAATTTTGATCTTGAAACCGCTGGCTATCTCCGCAAAAACGGTGTGCAAGTCAGCAAGATGTATACGATGGCCAATCAGTTTGACAAACTGACCAGTGGATCGGTATACAAAGGCTGCATTACACTGAAACTCAACGATGAATATACTGCCCGTGACGGCAGAAAGTACAGTAATTACGGTTCTTATATCATGCAGACCTATTACGAGCATCCTGAGTATTTCAAAAATTCGTATACTTTTGTCAACAACGTATTGCCAGGATTCTACGTCAAGTCAGAAGGTGGCTTGGGAGCTATGTCTTGTATCAGTATCAGCCAACTTGACTTGCACTACAAGTACAAATGGAAAGGCACGACAAGTCTTGGCGCTGATACCGTATATGTAGGTACAAAGCTCGTATCGTTTTCAGGTACGGAAGAAGTGCTTCAGACCACAACAGTAAGCAATGACCAGTCTTCTATTCAGCGGATGGTGAACAGTGACTCGTGCACTTACCTCAAGACCCCTGCCGGAATCTTTACTGAACTGACGTTGCCGGTTGCCGAGATTATGAGCGGGCATGAGAATGACAGCCTCAATACGGCAAAAATCGTGCTGACAAGAATCAATGACAATGTACATAGTGAGTATTCGTTGACTCCCCCTTCGACCTTGTTGCTCATACCGGAAAGCGAAATGTACTCTTTCTTTGAGCAAAACAAAATCGCAGACTATAAGACCTCTTACCTCGCATCCTATAGTAGCAGTTACAATACGTACACGTTCAACAATATAGGTGGTCTTGTGCGTCATCTGTACGATAATGCTGACCGTACAAAGGACAACTGGAACAAGGTAGTGGTCATTCCTGTAGCAACGACCTACAATACGTCAAGCACTACATCCGAATTGGTAAAGGTCACCCATGACATGTCCCTCTCAAGTACGCGTCTTGTCGGAGGAAGTGGAAATACGCACGCCCCTATCAAGATGACCGTAATCTACAGCAAATTTAAATAATTGGTCTTTTATGGCAGACAACTATCTTGAAAAACACCGTGAGGACTATGAGAACCGCAAGAAAAAATGGCTTGCAGGAAAGTCAAAGACCATTTCTGCCCAAAGCATTCTCAAGAGATCGGTACAGAGATTCAATGATGATTAGTATGGCGTAGAAGAATCTTTTTTAGAACACATTTTTGGGGCAGACGGTATTATCGTCTGCCCCTGTTGCGTTCATGTATGCTTATGTCAGTGGAATACATCGCCTTTGTTGATTGATATTCTTCAGAGAAGTTGTTTGTCTCGAAATGCACAATAAAGGCATGAGAATTTCCGTTATTCAGTAAAGGCGCGAATTTATTGTATGCGTCAACTAAAGAATAGTATAATGAGGTACCGTAACATCAAGATATTGATAGGATCCGTCATCCTTTTGTCTTCTTGCGGAGCAGACAAATGCATCTCCAAGGGTGATAAATATCTCGCTTTGGGAGAATACTACGATGCTGCAACGCAGTATCGCAAGGCATATACTAAAACTGCGCCCAAGGAGCGTGCTTCTCGTGGAAAGATAGCCTTGAAAATGGCCAATTGCTATGCAAAAATCAATGCTACACAAAAGGCTATTGCCGCTTACAACAATGCCATCAGATACGGGCAAGCCAATGTTGATGATCTTTTGGCATATGGAAGGCAACTATTGCGTACCGGATCGTACAAACAGGCTGCTGCCGTTTTTGAGCAGGTATTGGATTCTGTTCCAGAAAACATGTTGGCAAAAAATGGATTGGAGTCAGCCCGTAACGGTCAAAAATGGAAGGATGAGGGCTCGCGCTATGCAGTGAAGCGTATGGATGTGTTCAATTCTCGCAGAGCCGACTATAGTCCGATGTTGTATGGCGATCAGTACGAGAAACTCTATTTCTCGTCCACCCGCAATGAGGCACAGGGAGGTGAGGTCAGTGGTATAACGGGTGCAAAGGCTGCCGACATCTTCATGTCTGAGAAAGACGATAAGGGGAAGTGGAGCAAACCAGAGGCTGTCGGAGGCGGTGTGAATACCGATTTCGATGAGGGAGCATGTGCTTTCACGCCAGACCAGACTACCATGTATCTTACCCAATGTGTAACAGACGCATCCTATCCGCGTTATGCACAGATTGTTACTTCCAATAGAGCTGATGCGGCGTGGGGTAAGGTTTCTGCTGTCGAGGTGACGAAAGACACTTTGTCCAGTTATGCCCATCCTGCTGTTTCGCCTGACGGTCAATGGTTGTATTTCACGTCTGACATGCCCGGCGGACTTGGTGGACTTGATATTTGGCGTGTCCGTATTACAGCTGCCGGTCTTGGCGGGGTAGAAAACCTCGGCGAACCGATAAATACGCCAGGCAATGAGGAGTTTCCCACTTTCCGGTCCAATGGCGATTTGTATTTTTCCAGTGATGGGCATCCTGGTTTGGGAGGACTTGATATTTTTATAGCCAAGCCTACCGGTACAGGGCAGTACGTGTTGGAACACCCCGGATATCCGCTCAATTCTTCGGCTGACGATTTCGGCATGACATTCGAGGGTGTACACAATCGGGGGTATTTCTCTTCCAACCGTAATGACGGCAGAGGGTGGGATCATATCTATAGTTTTGAGTATCCTGAAATCATACAGAGTGTAAAGGGATGGGTTTATGAGCAGGACGGATATGAACTGCCTTCTTCGTTGGTCTATATGATTGGTGATGACGGCACCAATGAACGGCTGAGCGTCAAGGGCGACGGGTCGTTCGAGCATGTAGTCAAGCCCGGAGTACATTATATGTTTTTGGCAACATGCAAAGGCTTTCTCAATCACAAGGAGGAAATTGTTCCCGAACAGGTGGAAAAGTCTGAGGAGTATGTCTTGCAGTTCCCGTTGGCGTCTATTACTGCACCAGTGCTCATAGACAATATCTTTTATGATTTCGACAAGGCAACATTAAGACCTGAATCAACTCAAGCTTTGGACGAATTGGTGAAATTGCTCAACGAGAACCCCAACGTTACGATAGAACTTGGAGCGCACTGCGACTATAAAGGGTCCGCTGAATACAACAAGGGACTTTCACAGCGTCGTGCAGAGTCTGTAGTGGAATATCTGATAGCCAAGGGCATTTCCCGTGATCGTCTGACACCTGTCGGCTATGGCAAAGACAAACCGAAAGAAGTGAGGAAAAAACTTACGGAGAGATATCCCTGGCTCAAAGAGGGAGATGTTCTCACCGAAGATTTTATTCTCAAACAGGATGTAGGTCGGCAAGAGATATGCAATCAGCTCAACCGGCGTACTGAGTTTATTGTTCTGCGTACTACCTATGGCATGTTTGACGAGAAAGGTGAGCTCAAGCACCAGCCAAAACCGAAGGACAATGGTGCTTCGAAGAATGATATAGACGACAGCTCGGATTTTTATATAGAGTAGTATTTGCTGCCAGAGACCGTTTGAAACCGACAAGCACACAACATCAATGAAGTTGATGTTGTGTGCTTGTCGGTTTTTCGTGGCATTGCAGCAACTGGAGCGTTTGTCTGTTAGAAATGCACAGACAAGTCAAATCCTATTTGTATGGGTGTGCCTCGTTGTGCAAAGTATTCCGTCGTTCCTGTTGCAGCACTACTTACTGCAAAAGTGTTGTAGCGTGAGTCTGTGAGGTTCTTTCCCCATATTCCTATAGAGAATGTGCCGAAATCAGCATCGATGCGGGCACCCAGTGTGGCATAAAAGTTTTGTGCGTAGGTGTTTTCCTCGTTCCAATAGGTTTTTCCTTGGGCTGCCATATTGAGTCCGTATGAAAGTGAGCGTAAGACGGTATGGCTGAAATCCTGTCTGTAGGTGGCATGCGCATTCAGTGTGTGTGTCGGCACGTAGGGTACATGCTTGTTGCGGTAGTCGCAAGTGACGGTTTCGTTACCTTTGGTCACGTTGTCTGTATATTCCCGGAATACGGCGTGTGTGTACCCATATCCGACGTTCCATACCAGATGGTTGTTGGCGGAACTTCCTCTTAAAGCGAGTTCCATACCGCAGCTTTGGCTCTTTCCGGCGTTGACCATCCGACGTCCGTAACCGTAATTCCCGGCCATGACAGACAATTGCTGGTTGTGTACTTGCATCAGAAAGGCTGAGATATCAAGATGGACACATTGTCCGAACATATTGAGGTGTGCCCCGATTTCGTAGTTCCATGCCGTTTCCGGTTTATAGGCGATGGTCTTTTTTATGTTTTCGAAATCCTCTTGCGTATGTTGTACTTCATAGTCTCCACGCATAGCGCTTTGTCTGTTGGCCATCAGCTCTGTCTGTAGAATATCCGAGAACATTTGTATGTTGTACCCTCCTGCCCGATAACCTTTGCTGACAATACCATACACATTGCTGTTGTTGGCATCGATGTGGTATTTGAGGCCGAATTTGGGAAGCAGTTGGTTGAAGGCGTCATGCTCCTTGTGGCCGAGGGCAGATGACAATGTATAAGTCGCCTCTTTTCCCATGACATTGGCTGTCATTGCCATGCTGGCCGTCGTATTGTATGTGATTTGCGTGCGGCTCATGTCGTAGCGCAGGCCGACAGTAGCGGTGAGACGGTCGGTGATGTCTATGTTCGATTCATGGAAAAGGGCGAAATTCATCTGTGGCGTGTGAAATGTACCGGGCACACTCATACTGAGGTCAAGTGACACTCCTCCGGCCTTTTCTATTGCCTGTCTTGCCAGTGCTTCTGCTTGTTGTTGGGGAATACCTTTGGCTTCAAACTGTTTGGCCATTGCGGACAGAATGGAATTGTACATGGACTTCTGTATGCCGTTGGCTATCGGTTGTGTGATGCCTTCATCGAAAAAGACGGGGGCATCGGTCTTTGTCCATTGATGGCTTGCGTAGACTCCGGAAGTCCAGTGCCAACGGCTTTGATTTTCGCTTTTTATGGAGATCTCTTCTGTTACGGCGTTTTGTAGTTGTTTTTGGCTGAGGTGCATGTAGTCTTGCGGAAGGTAGTCCTGGTCCATAAGCATCTCATCGCTCAAAAATTGGTATGAAGTGACGGAGTTGATACTATAGCCGTTTCCCCGGTAGTTGATATGTAGTCCGGTGTTCAGTAGATTGCGTTTGTATGAACTTTGGCGGTTGGCGGATGGGGCTGCAGTTGTCCCGTTGGCCATGTTCATTTGGCCATAGGAAAAACCATTCTGGTTTGTATATTGGTAGTCTGCAATAAAGTCCAAGGTAAGTCTATCTGACGGAGTATAGACAAATTTCAGTTTTCCGCCTGCCTCGTTACCGTCATCTGCCTTTTTCCCCGTTGTCGAATTGTGGAGAAAACCGTTTGTCCCGCTATAGAATCCGGCGATGGACATGGCAACCGTGGAGCTGAATTTAAGGTAGTGAGCAGCTTCAACGTTTCGGTAGAAGTGGTTCCCCGCACTTATTTTGATGTCCGTCCCTTGGTAGTGCAGGGGATTCTTGGTATAGATGCGTATGAGTCCGCCTTCGGAGTTTTGTCCATACAGTGTCCCCTGTGGTCCGCGAAGCACGTCAGTGCGTGAAATCTGGTACAAGTGGAAATTCATCGCCCCTTTGCTTACGATGGGCAGGTCGTCTACATACATACTGACGGCGGGACTGTTGATTCTTGATCCAATGCCGCGTATATAGATAGATGATGTAAGGCGAGAGCCATAGTTGGGCATAACAAAAGAAGGAACGAACATGGACAATTCTCTCATGTCATTGACAGAAAGTTGGGATAGGTTGCTTCCTGAGAAGGAGGACGAGCTTAATGGTTGTCTGCGAAGCTTGAAAGCGTCTTTTGTCTGCGGAGTAACGACAACCTCGTCGATATCGACTACTTTTGAAGAATCATTGTGGAGAACGTTGGCCGGGTATAGTGTATTTTCGGCTTTTGTATTTGTTGTAGCCAATGCAAGAGCGAGAAATCCCCATGCACGGAAAATGTTATTGTTCATTACGAGATGTACGGTTTTGCTTTTTCCTGCAAAATTACAAGTTCTTTCCCGTCTTGACAATCATCATTTGTTAGGAAAAATCCGAAAAGTGGCGTGACTGGAAAATAATCATCTGTTGACAGTCCCGCATTTGGGACATACGCCCAAGGAAGTGAGTCCTGCTCCGCAGTTTCCGCAACGGTAGATGCACCTGTTGCGGCCAATGTAGGTCTTGAGCGCGAAGTATACGTAGATGCCAAGCAGAACATAGCCGACATAGTACATTGTCGTGATACTGAACACAATATAGTCTGCTGCGCAGATTCCTGCAAGTCCACAGAGGTAAAGTATAGCCTCGCCGAATGGCATCTTTTGTAAAATATCGTCAATTGCAGCAATGGTTATGATGATGATGGCCCATACAGACGAGAGAAATATTGCCAGAATGAATGGCTCAGCAAAGGGATTTAATGTCGGATGGAAGTAGAAATGTACCCAAGTGTCGGCTGCGAACAATTGTATGCTTGAATAAAACGTGGCTGACGAGGCTACCGTAATGGCCAATAGAGTGGGGTAGAAGGAGTCTATGTCATTGAAATGTACAACCCTGGCGTTTCTTTTGAAAATATAGTGTAGCGTGTAGCCGATGGCGATGATACTGATGAATACCAGAAACCAAAGTAGATGGGTGTCAGAAAAATAGGATATGAATTGGGAAATGGGATCGTCGGGTACAACGCGCTTGAGCAGTGCGCTCTCGTGTATCCATCCGAACGTACTTTGGTCGCTGGCAACCTCTACCCATACGGAGTCGGTCTTGTCGCTCCCGATGGTACGGATGTCCATGACAACGATACGGTCATGCTTGTGTATGTTGACTGTACTGACGGGCATGTGGTTGAGCATCTCTTCCGGTTGTTGGCGGAGGAGAACAATGGAGTCTGCCTTGACTACGAAATTGTAGTTCAAGGTGTAATGGTGCTTTCTTGCGAACGTCAGCGAGTCGCGTTGCTCCTCACTGTACTTGGCTTCATTCTCATTGGTATTCTCATTGTGACGGTAGCAGGAATTGCATAAGAGTGCCGTAATGAGAAGCAAGAGAATTGTAGTGGAGAAGTTATGTCTTTGCATATATGGCGTGTTCTATAAATTCCACATACTATTAAAATCTTATTTTAGAAGGATTGCTCTTTGTGTCTTTTCGTTTTTATCCGGCATCTTTCCCTTCTTTCCTCAGTCGCATAGTCCACTATGCTCCTTCAGAAAGGAAGTAAAATATGCCCGGCTAAAATCCAAAAATCCATCAAAGGCAATTTATAGAGTCCGCCATATTTCCATCTGGCAATTTTTACAGTCAAATCTGATGCTGAACCGTTGGCCGTCGGGCAACGACAAAAAGAGAGGTTCGTGCCAGGTCGGTCGTGTCCCGCCGTGTTTTATACAATGTCCGAGTGCAAACCTCAAGCAGTGGCGACATGTCATAAGTGGCGTGTTTTGCATCGGCTTTGTTTCGTAGGCTTCTATTGCATCATGTACGCCCACAGATTCGTAGTAGGTTCTGGCGCTTTTATTCGAGACATTTGCGAGATGCAGTTCTTGGGCAGACGGGTTTGCTGCAGATAACGACGGAGCGGCAGACTTTGGCTTCTTTTGGGCGGGAAATGGGCTGGCTGTCAGACTCTCGATGATATGTCTTCTCAAGTCAGCCAGTAGGCTGGAGGGTATGAAGATGTCGGCCAACTTGCTGTCGATGGTTATTTCACGGACTTCGAATATCGTGTTCCCCAATTTTCCAAGTTGTCGTCTGATGTTCTCTTCTTGTGGAGTCCGGGACTTTTGGTATTCAATTGGAATATGGTATTCCGCTTGTCTGTTTCCATCGTCCTCGGCGGTCAGAAGCAGTTCGCTGTTATGGTGACTCAGCGTGAACTTCACTCCAATTTTTCTCTCTGCAGCTTTGCGAGACAGTACCCGCTCAAACTCCTGGTCGTTATTGCGGTATAGCGCCATGCCGCGGCGGAGCGATAGAGGTAAGTTAAGCGGGTATATGAAGTTGTTGTTCACTCTGTTAACTCGGAAGCCTTCAAGCTTTCGTTCTTTGTTGATGAAGCATAATCCGTCTCCGTTGGCAAAAGGGACTGTCCCGGAAACGCTGAACATATTTCCGCGTATTTCCTTCACTGTTCCCACAAATTCGCCAAGGGCTTTTGGCGTGTCAAACGAAGCGATGTCCGGCTTTCTTCCGTGAAGGAAATAGTGGGTGAATCCTCGATTGAACGTCTTTTTCAGATTTGGGGTGAAAGCGTATGTCGTGTGGCCGTATGATTGTCGGCGGTATTTTTCGGGATTTCGTTTTATGATTGCATCCAACCGTTGGCTATAGGCTGCAACGACATTTTTGACATAGGTGATGTCTTTCAGACGTCCCTCTATCTTCAATGATGTGGCACCCGCCTCTATGATGTTTTCCAGTTCGTCTATCTGGCACAGATCCTTTAGGGACAACAGATGGCGGTCGTGTTCCACTGTATGTCCATCAGAGTCGGTCAGGTCAAAACTCAATCGGCAGAACTGCGCACATTCGCCGCGGTTTGCGCTCCTGCCGAAGCAGTGTTGTGAAGCATAGCAGGCACCAGAATAACTTACGCACAAGGCTCCGTGTACGAATACTTCAAGTTCTGTGTCCGGGAGCGCCTGATGTATCTGTCTGATCTGTTCGAGCGACAGTTCCCGGGCGAGCACAACACGGTCGAATCCCTGATTCTGCAACCATGCTACTTTTTCCAGAGTTCGGTTGTCTGTCTGGGTGCTTGCGTGCATTTCCAGTGTCGGACAGTCTTTGACCGTTTTTACAAGGCCCATGTCTTGTATAAGAACGGCATCGGCCCCGGCATCGGCTATTTGTCTGACCAATGTGCGGGCTTGCTCTAATTCTTTTTCGTAGATGATGGTGTTGACCGTCACATATACCTTTGCACCAAACCGGTGGGCATACGTACAGAGCTGGCGGATGTCATCCAGTGTATTTCCTGCTGCGAGACGTGCTCCGAAACTGGATGCGCCGATGTATACGGCATCGGCGCCGTAGTCTATGGCTGCCATTCCGCATTCCAGATTTTTGGCGGGGGCCAGCAGTTCGATGGCACGTGGTCGGATGGCATGCATGTCGGTCGGGTCTTTTCTCATCGTCACTTTACTTGATGTCGTTGATGTTGTACGGCGTTTCCTGGTATATGTAGTAGTTTACCCAATTGGAGAAAAGCAGGTTTGCATGTGCTCTCCATCTCACGACGGGTTCTTGTGACGGGTCGTTGTCTTTGTAGTAGTTTTCGGGTATACCTACGTCGCTGCGTTTTCCTACATCGCGCCTGTATTCGCCATCGAGGGTATAGGGGGCATATTCCAAATGTCCGGTAATGAAAAATTCCCGTCCGTTTCTCGCCATTACGATACTGACTCCGCTTTCCGGTGATTCGGCCAGCAGCGTGAGATTCGGATTTTTGATGATATCCTCATGTTTGATTTCCGTGTGGCGGCTATGTGGCATATAGAACATGTCGTCGAACCCTCTGAATATCGGCAGTTTCAAGTCAAGTGGGAATTGTTGGAACACGCCGAACATCTTCTTTTCAAGCGGATATTTGGGGATGTTGTAGTGGTGGTAGAGTCCGGCTTGGGCAGCCCAGCAGATATACATGGTGCTCATGACGTGTGTTCTTGCCCAGTCGAATATCTCTGTGATTTCAGACCAATAGCCCACTTCCTCGTATTCCATCTGTTCGATAGGGGCACCGGTAATGATCATACCGTCAAACTTCTGCTCCTTGAGTACGCTGAAATCTTTGTAGAACATCATCATGTGTTGGACAGGAGTGTTCTTGGGCGTATGGCTCTTAAGTTTCATGAAATAGATTTCCATCTGTATCGGCGTATTTGAGAGAAGACGTATCAAGTCGGTCTCTGTAGTTATCTTCAAGGGCATGAGGTTGAGGACAACGATACGCAATGGACGGATATCCTGTGTGGTAGCACGGGAATTGTCCATGACGAAAATATTTTCTTTTTTGAGCAACTCAATGGCTGGAAGTTTGTCTGGTATTCTTAATGGCATCTTGGTCTTTTACTCGTTTTGTTGTTTGGTTTGTTTAGGCAGGTCTGTATAGACCCGCCTGAAATACAGTAATCCTTCAAAGGCGATTCTCGGAGTTGTCTCTGAAGAATTTTGTATATTCGTTTTCAAAATTGGGTGTGAACACACCCTTTCCTATATTGTCTTCTATTTCCTGCAGTGTCCAGAAACGCCCTCCGTCCAGTTCTTGGCTGTCAGGATTTACCGGACCGTCATATGTCGTGGTGTGTACATAGACCAGTTCGCGTTCCTGGTCGCTTTCGAAGACATAGTGTCCCAACGGTTTGGGTTGGAATGTCTTTATCCCCAATTCTTCCATCACTTCTCTGTGCAGAGCCTGCTCAACGTTTTCGCCGAGGTCTATGTGTCCTCCGCAAGCCGTATCCCATTTGTCGGGCTGTATATCTTTCCAGTGTGGTCTTTTCTGAAGATAGAGCAGTCCTTGACTGTTGAACACATGAAGGTGGACCACCGGGTGCAGTATCATGCTACCGTTATGGGCGGTACTGCGGGTGACGGCATTCAGTACATGTCCTTCTTCGTCGACTACGGGGAAGAGTTCTTCTTTTTCTTTCATGTCAGCAGATGTGTATGTTGCAAGCGATAGGACGCTTCAGTGGTATCAGAGTGGCATCGTGTATACCTTTTCTTTGGGGAACACTTCTTCTATATTGGCTGGGCATTCTCTGAAGATCCCATACAGGGCACTTCCGCTGCCGCTCATTTGGGCGTATAGAGCACCTTGTGCGTAGAGACAATCCTTGATGCCCGCCAGTCGTGGATGTTGTGCGAATACAGGCGTTTCAAAGTCATTTGTGAGTTCGTCTTTCCATGTCTCTATCGGTTGGCAGACAATGTCTCTACAGCATTTTGCCGGGTGCTTGGGTTTGATGGCCTTGTATGCGTCGCGGGTAGATACTGCAATGTCGGGCTTGACAACGGCAAGAGTGTAGCCGCTGAGGTCAAGTTCTGACGAACAGACGGGCGCAAGCTCTGTTCCGATGCCTGTGGCGTATGACGGTTCTGCTGTAATGAAAAACGGACAGTCGGCTCCCAACTGTGCTGCATAGCGTTCCATCTCGCGGTTGCCGATGTTGAGCCGGTAGCGCTCGTCAAGAATCCTGATCATATAGGCGGCATCGCTTGACCCTCCGCCCAATCCGGCCTGTGAGGGTATGGTCTTGGCCAAGTGTGCGTGTACGCGCGGCAGTACATAGTCTGCGGCCAGCAGATTGTAGGCTTTGACGACAAGGTTGTCGCTTTCTTTGCAGTCGACACCGTCGCCGGTAGTCTTCAGATCGCATGGAACAGGAGACGGAAATTCACTGTCCATCGTCTTGATCTCCAGGGCATCGTGCAGTGGAATGGGGTAGAATACAGTTTCTATATCGTGGTAACCGTCTTCCCGTCTTTCCACGACATTGAGTCCCAAATTGATTTTTGCGCAAGGAAATATGGTCATGTCTGTTGCTTGTTTCGGCCAAGGTGTATTGGTCGTGTGAGCGTTTCCGGCGGGATTGCGAGTCTGCAATCCCGCCGGTGTTAGGAAAATATTCTATCTACTTGTTTTTCAGCTTGTATACGTATGCGTCGATTACGGCTACAGCCGTGATGTTGACGATGTCGCGTACGGAGCACTCAAAGTCGGTGAAATGGATGGGCTTGTTGAGTCCCATCTGGATCGGGCCGATAATTTCAGCATCGGGATCCAGAGCCTGCAACAGCTTGTAACTGCCGTTGGCGCTGCTCATGTTGGGGAACACGAGTGTGTTGACGTCAAGTCCCTTGAGGCGGGTAAAGGGGTATTTGTCGTCGCGCAGTTGCTTGTTGAGGGCGAAGTTCACTTGCATCTCTCCGTCAATGGCCAGATCCGGATACATTTTCTGCATTTGTTCGACAGCATTGTGTACCTTGACAGGGCTTCCTATCTCGTCTGTTCCGAAATTGGAATAACTGATCATGGCAATCCGCGGCTCCTCATTGAAGAATTTCACCGTATGGGCGGACAGGCGTGCGATGTCTGTGAGTACATTTTCGTCGGGATGGCGGTTGATCAGCGTGTCGGAGATATAGAATGTGCCTTTCTTGGTGTTGAGTATGTGCATGGTGGCAAATGTACGGTATTCCGGACGTATGCCGATTACCTCTTTGGCTACCTTGATTGTGTTGGAGTATTTTGTGTAGAGGCCTGTGATGAAGGCATCCGCTTCTCCCGTTTCCACCATCATCATACCGAAGTAGTTGCGCTCGTACATTTTGTCATAGGCTTCCTGGAATGTATAGCCCTGACGCGCCCGTTTCTCGGAGAGATGTTTGGCAAATGTTGCCCGTCGGCCCTGTTCCTGATCGGCGCGCATATCTATGAGCTCTATGTCGGAAAGGTCGAGTTTCAGGCGCTGTGCCACACGGCGCAGACGGTCGGGGTTGCCGAGGAGGATAGGCTTGCATATACCTTCTGTCTTGGCTTGTACGGCTGCTTTCATCATGGTCGGGTGAGAACCTTCTGCAAAGACAACGCGCTGCGGATGGCGTTTGGCGGCTTCGTGCAGGCTTCGTGTAAGTTTGGTCTCTTGTCCGAGCAGCTCCATAAGCTCCTTCTTGTAGGCATCCCAATCAGTGATGGTCTTTCTGGCAACGCCGCTTTCGATGGCTGCCTTGGCTACGGCTGCGCTCACCTCGGTGATGAGTCTGGGGTCTACGGGTTTCGGTATGAAGTATTTCGGACCAAAGGTGAGGTCGTTGACGTGGTATACCTCATTGACGACGTCAGGAACGGGTTGCTTGGCCAGTTCTGCGATGGCCTGTACGGCTGCCATCTTCATTTCTTCGTTGATGGCACGGGCGTGCACGTCGAGTGCTCCGCGGAAGATATAGGGGAATCCGATGACGTTGTTGATCTGATTGGGGTAGTCGCTGCGGCCTGTTGACATCAGTACGTCAGGACGGCTGTCCATCGCATCCTCGTAACTGATTTCCGGTACAGGATTGGCCAGGGCAAAGACGATGGGATTTTTGGCCATGGAGCGGATCATGTCCTTGGAGAGAACATTTCCTTTGGAAAGGCCGACAAAAACGTCTGCACCCTTAATGGCCTCTTCAAGATTGTGAATGTCCCTGCGCTCTGTGGCGAACAACTTTTTTTGCGGAGTAAGATTGGGACGGTCTGAGGTGATGACACCCTTGGAGTCGAGCATCACGATGTTTTCGGTCTTCGCACCGAGGGCAACGTACAGTTTTGTGCAACTGATGGCTGCCGCACCGGCCCCGTTGACCACAATCTTCACCTCGGAGATGTCTTTTCCGGCAACCTCCAATGCGTTTTTCAGACCGGCAGCCGAGATGATGGCTGTGCCGTGCTGGTCGTCGTGCATGACGGGAATGTCAAGGTTCTTCTTCAGTCGCTCTTCTATATAAAAACATTCGGGAGCCTTGATGTCTTCCAGATTGATACCGCCAAAGGTGGGGGCGATTTTTTCAACGGCTTCACAGAACTTTTCAGGATCTTTTTCTGCTACTTCTATGTCGAAAACGTCAATGCCGCCATAGATTTTGAACAGCAGTCCCTTACCTTCCATGACGGGTTTGCCGCTCATTGCGCCGATGTCACCGAGTCCAAGGACAGCAGTTCCATTGGAGATAACTGCGACAAGGTTGCCCTTGTCTGTATATTTATATACCGTGTCCGGATCTTTCTGTATTTCAAGACACGGGAATGCTACGCCGGGAGAATAGGCAAGGCTGAGGTCGGTTTGGGTATGATAGGGTTTTGTCGGCTTGACCTCAATCTTTCCTGGACGGCCATTCTGATGGTAGGCCAGTGCGTTCTCTTTCGTTATTTTTACCATTTTTGTATAGTTTATATTCTAATTTGTAGTCCGATTTTTCTCTCGCAAAATTAACAA